>NZ_SCKZ01000010.1:0-94068 GCF_004100365.1 Glutamicibacter sp. HZAU
GCGGGCTGTGTACTTCGGGGCGTTAAATCCCGGGGAGAAGTGTCACCACTTTAAATGTTGAAGTGTTACCGATGTCCTGAGGCAGAACTGTTACCGATGTCCTGAGAGAAAACATTCTAAAATACGTGAATCGGTCACTGATGCACTTACCCTAGAAACACCGCACCCCGTGCCGGAGCAAACCGGCACGGGGTGTGGAGAAGTCCAACGGCGCTAATCGCCGGTATCGTCGACTTCCGGGGCCTTCGGTTCAGGAAGCGGCACGTAGGGCATCGAGATGGACATCGTTGCGCCTCCGCCGGGGGTATCGGCCAACGCCACCGAACCACCGTGCTGCTGGACGATGGCCGCGACGATTGCCAAGCCCAGTCCGGAACCGCCGGTCTCGCGATGGCGCGAGCTGTCGGAGCGGTAGAAGCGTTCGAAGATCCGCTTGGAGTCTTCGGCAGGGATGCCCGGGCCGTGGTCGCGGACCTCGACGACGGCGTCCATCGTTCCGGCCACCAGTGAACGCACGCCCACGGCAATTTCCAGCGGGGAGCCTTCCGGGGTGTAGCGCAGGGCATTGGTGAGCAGGTTGGCAATGATCTGCCGGATCCTGGCATCATCGCCGACGGTGCTGGCCGGGCTTGGCCGGTCGGAGGTCAGCCCGACGAGCTTGACGGTACGGCCAGGTGCGCGGACCTTGGTGTCTTCCACCGCGTCCTGGCCCAGGACCAGCAGGTCCACCGGCTGCCGTTCCATGGGGCGTTGCTCGTCCAGGCGGGCGAGCATCAGCAGGTCCTCAACGAGGCGCGCCATGCGCTTGGATTCGCCTTCGATGCGGCTCATCGCCGAATCCATGGCTTCCGGATCCGCCAGCCCGCCGTAGCGGTAGAACTCAGAGTAGCCCTGGATGGTCACCAACGGGGTGCGCAGCTCATGCGAGGCGTCCTGGATGAAGCGGCGCATCTTCTGCTCGGAAGCTTCGCGGTCGTTGAACGCCTTTTCGATCTGGGCCAGCATCGCGTTCAGCGAGCGGGAAAGCCTGCCCACTTCGGTCTCTGCCGGGTAGTCCTTCACGCGTTGGGACAGGTCGCCGTCGGCAATCATCGACGCGGTGCGCTCCACATTGATCAGCGGCTTGAGCGAACGCCCGGTGAGCCCATAGGCGATCATCGACATCAGCAGCGCGGCGAGGGTGCCGGTGGAGAGCACCAGCACCGCGGTCTGGTTCACGGTGCGGTTCACATTGTCCAGCGGCAGGGACAGGAACAGGTTCAGTTCGCTGCTCTTCAGCGGGATCATGACCGTGCGCCAGCCCGCGGAGGTGGGGAAAGCACCGGGAACCGTGGCAGGGGAATTCGGGTGGGCCGCCAGCTGCTGGATCTGCTCCATGTTCAGCAACGGCAAATCCGTGCCGTTGGAGGGGCCCACCCGCGAACGCGGCATCACGTAGACGATCTCGCCATCCTGGTCGCGGATGTCGGCGTAGGCGCTGCTCAGGCCCAGCAGCGTGGCATCGACGTCCAGCGCGTCATGGCTGCCGTTGTCCTCATTCAGGGAGTAGAGGTAGGCCTTGTTGAGCCCGTAAGCCATCGTCGACTTGGACACGTTCAGCTGCTTGTCGATCTGGCTGGTCATCGCGATCCTCAGCGTGTGCGCTGAGCCGATGGCGGTAGCGAAGATCGCGACGATCATCAGTCCAAGCATGACCGCGACCAGCTTGGTCCGCAGCGAGGTGCGGCGCCACTGGGCTCGAAATGACTTCATATGCTGACTTTACAAGGCCTTCAACTATTGGCGCGGACCGTTACGCGTGCCGCTAGCGGCGGTCGGGAGTGCGCATCAGGTAGCCGACACCGCGCTTGGTCTGGATCAGTGCTGGCCATTCCGGGCGGTCCACCTTGCGGCGCAGGTAGGAGATGTAGGACTCGACGATCGAGGCATCGCCGTTGAAGTCGTATTCCCACACGTGGTCCAGGATCTGCGACTTGGACAGCACGCGGTTCGGATTCATCATCAGGTAGCGCAGCAGCTTGAATTCGGTGGGGGAGAGATCGATGATCTCGCCGGCGCGGCGGACCTCATGCGCGTCATCATCAAGTTCAAGGTCGGCAACGACAATCGTCGCGTTCTCGTCCTCGCCGCTGGCGGTGCGGCGCAGCACGGCACGGATGCGGGCCACGACCTCATCCAGGCTGAATGGCTTGGTGACGTAGTCGTCGCCGCCGACGGTCAGGCCGGTGACCTTGTCATTGGTGTCGTCGCGGGCGGTCAGGAACAGCACCGGGAAGTGGCGGCCGGCGGCGCGCAGCTTGCGGGTGATGGTGAATCCGTCCATGTCCGGAAGCATGACATCCAGGACAGCCAGGTCTGGTTCCTCGGCCTCGACGGCCGCGAGGGCTTCGCGCCCGTTGGCGGCAGCGACAACTTCGAAGCCTGCAAAGCGCAGGGAAGTGGAGAGCAGTTCGCGGATATTCGGCTCGTCGTCAACAACGAGAAGTTTTGCCTCAGCAGTTTTTGGACTCATGAATCCCAGTGTGCCGAATTAGTCTGGGAGTCTCCTGAGTGGATCCTGGGGTTGATGCCTAGCTTTTCCGGCGCTTGGCGATGTTTCCGAAGACGACGATCGCGGCCAGGATGAATGCAACGGGCAAGCCTACGCGCGCAAAGAGCATGAGCACGGGCGGGATGGCGATCTCCTGGAAATAGAAGACGAGAGTTCCAATCAGCGCCAGGGTGGAAAGGATGGCGATGACGATCGCCAAGCGGGAAAGTGCAGTCATGGTTTTGGATGAATCGCTCACGCTACCAAGTTTAGCCGTGGAGCTTGGGCTGGCGGTGCCGAATGCCGAGAATGGCGGGCAAAGATGAATTCCCCGTGCCAGTGATGACATAATCTTAGATAAAGGACTTGAATCGATCCAGCAGATTGAGCACCCGGCAAAGAAGCACAGAAGGATTCCGGCAGTGGCTCCGTTGGATCGCACATATGAATATGCATGGCGCTGAGCAGGCCTCGGCCATGCAGCTTAGTTAAAGAACGAACGAGGTAAGTGATCATGCCTAGCGGCAAGGTTAAGTGGTACGAGAAGGCCAAGGGCTTCGGTTTCATCACCGCAGAAGATGGCAAGGAAATCTACGTGAATGCCGCGGCATTGCCCGAAGGCGTGCATGACCTGCGCCCCGGAACCCGACTGGAATTCGGCGTTGCCGAAGGCCGTCGCGGTCCGCAGGCACTGAGCCTGCGATTGCTGGAAGCGGCCCCATCGGTGGCTCGTGCCAAGCGCAAGAAGCCTGAAGACGAAGCCGTGCTGATCGAGGATCTAATTAAGCTGCTCGACAACGTTTCCAATAGCTTGCGCAATGGGCGTTATCCTGAACAGGCATATGGCAAGAAGGTTGCTACCGTGCTTCGCGCGGTAGCCGACGATCTGGACGCATAAATAATGGCCCGTAAACCCAAGTTGGACACCATCCTCGCCGAAGCAGTGGATACTGCTCGCGGCGCGCTCGCAGAAATTGCCGGTGCGTCGGAAGTCGGCGAACACCTATGCGTCACGGCGGAAGGTGAGCGACTTGTCACCCATCGTTTTGTCTCCCAGAAAGCGGGATATCAAGGATGGACCTGGTTTGCCACGCTTGCGCGGGTGCCACGGGCTAAATCCAAGGATCTGACGGTGTGCGAAGTGGGCATCATCGCGGGGGAGCAGTCATTGCTTGCCCCGGCATGGGTGCCATGGGCAGACCGCTTGGCCAAGGAAGAGATTGAAGCGGCCAAGGCCGCGGAAGCCGCAGAAGCCGCAGGAGACGGGTCTGGATCCGGCAACGAAGCTGAAGCAGCCGAATCCGCGAAGCCGGCGGAGAATCCGGAAGCATCGGAGCCAGCAGCTGAAGCGAAGGACCAGGACGCCGAAACCGAAGCGGTGAATGCCGAAAACGATGATGAGGCTTCGCAGCCGCACAAGTCGCCAGCTCGTCGCCAGGTGCGTCGCCGCCGCACCGCGCAGCGCACGGCAGCCCGCCGCAGGGCAGCGCAGCGCAACCGCACGCGCAAGGAAAGCTAAGCAGCAGCGAAAAAGACCTTCGCGCAACGATGATGAATCGTTGCGCGAAGGTCTTTGGCCTTAATCGGCTGCTTAGAGCTGTTCGATCACGTAGTCGATGCACTTGAGCAGTGCCTCGACATCGCTTGGCTCAATTGCAACGAACGTGGCGATACGCAGCTGGTTGCGACCGAGCTTGCGGTATGGCTCCACGTCGACAACGCCATTGGCGCGTAGCGCCTTGGCAATTGCCGAGGCATCGACCGAGTCGTCGAAGTCGATGGTGGAGATGACATTCGAGCGGTGCGCCGGGTTGGCAACATAGGGCGAAGCGACGTCGGAAGCCTCGGCCCAATCACGGATCTTGCCCGCCGATTCCGCGGTGCGCTGCGCTGCCCACTTCAGGCCGCCGTTGGCATTGATCCACTTGATCTGTGCATCCAGTCCAACCAGGGTGGTCAGCGAGGGGGTGTTGTAGGTCTGGTTCTTCAAGGAGTTATCCAGCGCGGTCGCCAGGTTCAAGAAGTCCGGGATCCAGCGGTCGGTTGCCGCGATTTCCTCGATGCGGGCAATGGCAGCAGGGGAGACGAAGGCGAGCCACAGGCCGCCGTCCGAGGCGAAGTTCTTCTGCGGAGCGAAGTAGTACACGTCGGTTTCGGCCAGATCGACATCCAGGCCGCCTGCGGCGCTGGTTGCGTCAATGACTACCAGCGCATCATCATTGGCGCCAGGAACGCGCTTGATTGGGGCTGCGGCGCCGGTGGAGGTCTCGTTGTGCGGCCATGCGTAGAGGTCTACGTCGGCTTCGGCGACTGGCTCGGGAACGGTGCCCGGCTCGCCGACAATGATCGAGGAAGGCTCCAGGAATGGCGCCTTGTCGGTGGCCTTGGCGAACTTCGAGCCGAATTCGCCAAAGGACAGGTGCTGCGCCTTGGAGCGGACCAGGCTGAATGCTGCGGCGTCCCAGAATGCGGTGGAGCCACCTACGCCGAGGAGAACTTCGTACCCTTCGGGAGCGTTGAACATTTCCTTCAAGCCATCCTGAACCGAAGCGACGAGGTTCTTAACCGGAGCTTGGCGGTGGGACGTGCCGAGCAATTCGGGGCCGGCATCGACGATGGCCTGGATCTGTTCTGCGCGAACCTTGGACGGTCCTGCGCCGAATCGACCATCGGCGGGCAGAAGATTTTCTGGAATGTTGATGTCCGTGCTCATCGCGCTCCTCTTGTAGCGATAGATTGAAGTGCCATGTTGGCCACTATTACCCGTGGTTCGGAATATTGATAGATAGCCTTGGCGTTTCAATAGATATCTTCGCAAATAGCGGGGGGTCGTGAGAAAAGCGCGTCGGTCGGTTACGCCGAAGGCTTGGCGGGTTACAGAGCTTTCTGTCGCTCCAACCAAGTAGAGTGGGGTATTGACGCCACGTATTTTTCGAGCGAACTTATTTGTTGTGACTTCCAGGAGCGGCTGCTGTGTCTGATCTTATCGATACAACCGAGATGTATCTGCGTACCATTCTTGAGCTTCAAGAAGAGGAGATCGTGGCACTGCGTGCCCGAATCGCAGAGCGTCTTGGCCACTCGGGCCCGACTGTGTCGCAGACGGTTGCGCGCATGGAGCGCGACGGCCTGGTTATCGTATCGACCGATCGCCACCTTGCGTTGACCGAGAAAGGTCACGAATTGGCCACGGGCGTGATGCGCAAGCATCGCTTGGCGGAGCGCCTGCTCTCGGACATCATCGGCTTGGACTGGGAATACGTGCACGATGAAGCGTGCCGCTGGGAGCACGTCATGAGTGAGCGTGTTGAGCGCCGGCTCTTCGACCTACTCGGCAAGCCAACCGTGTCGCCATATGGCAACCCGATTCCGGGTCTGGAAGTCCTCGGTGGCCCTAATGTGGGCGAAATCTCACATGAGGTCGAGAATTTGGACGACGCGCTGTTGTCCGGAAACGTCGGCCCGGTGGCGATTGAGCGTCTGGCCGAACCGATCCAAACCGACCCAATCCTGCTCGGACAACTGAACGAAGGTGGAATCCGCCCGGGTGCGATTGTCACCTTGGAGCGCGCCGACGACTACGTTGTAGTGCGTGTGAATGGCATCGAAGGCGCGCTGGAGCTGCCGGTTGAGGTCAGTGCCCACGTATTTGTAAAGTCCCTGAAAAGATAACGAAATTGTAACTTTCGGCTTTGACAGGTAGCGTTAATCATCGGAGCTAGCGAACTAGCTAGCTCTATCCATTCTGGTGCGACCGCCTAGTGTTGCCCTGCGCCAGAAACGGTCGCCAAATCTTGAGGGCAACAACGGGGGACCCACTTTCCGGCGTGCAAGCGTCTTGGGGTGAAGTTCTGCGTGAAGCAGGCCGGCTGATTCTCTGTAGCCGAACCCGACAGCTAACTTCGTAGGCGCAACAGTGAGAGGACTGTTTTGGTAGAAACCAAGACTGCGGGACGTCGCCGCGCTGCCGACGTTGAAGTAGATGTGATTGCAGAAGTCACCGCTTCGACGATCGAGCGCACCGGCGGGCGCCGGGCAGCACGAGCAGCTGCCACCGTCCCGATGATTGCACCGGTCAAGCCGGTCCATGCAGATTTTGTTGGTCGACGCTTCGACTCCATGCAGCGCTACGGCGTTGCGCCTAACCAGGCCCTGCTTGCAGGCAAGGGCACCGCGAGCAATGTCGTTGCCTTGCCAGGAGCTGTTCAAGCGACTGCGAGCACCTCTGCAGCGGTTGAGGCTGCAGGTAATGTTGCATTCATTTCGAACCTGAAGTCGAAGGCACAGAAGTCCAACCACCGCGGCTTCGCCCACAAGGTGGCGGCTGTCGCCGCAGTTTCGGGCTTGGCGCTGGCTGCCGTAACCCCGCAGCTTTCGGGTGGTGCCGGCGAGAACACGGCTGGCGAGACTGCCGCTCAGCGCACCGCCACTTCCGCAGTTGTGGATGTCAAGGCGCCAACTGCAAATGCGGAACTGTCCGTCGAGCGCGCAGCCTTGACCTCGGACCTGAACCCCGAGGTTGCCAAGGAAGAGAAATTCGCCGAGGTCATGACCGCCTCGGGCGGTAGCATCACGGCTATCAAGGACACTTCGGGTCTGCTTGCTGCGCCAGTTACTACGCAGCGCATCACCTCTTCGTTCGGGCACCGCAAGAACCCAACCGGTCCTGGATTCATGATCCACAGCGGTACCGATTACGGTGTGCCGAGCGGTACCAAGGTTTACGCGGCAGCTGACGGCGTCGTGACCGTATCCGGCTGGGCCGGGCACTCCGGCAACCGGATCACGCTTGACCACGGCAACGGCCTGGAGACCGGTTACAGCCACAACAGCAAGCTGGTTGTGAAGGTCGGTCAGAAGGTTAAGCGCGGTGACGTCGTTGCATTGGCTGGCAGCACCGGCAACTCGACCGGACCTCACGTGCACTTTGAAGTGATCGTTAACGGCCAGTTCAAAGACCCAGCAGGTTGGTTATAACGACGTTCGTCACCATTCCGTGATCAAAACGTGACATTTCAAAAAACTTCCTATAGTCTTGTATGCGTGCCATGGGGATCCCTGGGCATCATTGCGTGAGAACCGAGCACTGCCAACACGCAATGAGTAGTTATACACAACTCGTACGGCAGTGGCGGGGGAACCAATATCGGGTGGTTAGTTTTGGCTGACAACCCTAGGGGTGAAGTGGATAGAGAAGGCAACTTCGAATCCACCGAGGTAACTCCACTTCGAACCCGACAGCTTACCTCGTAGGTATCAAGGAGAGGCAATACTTTGACCAAGAGTCATGCACGCGGACGTCGCCGCGCCGACGTACCACGCACTAATTCGCTACAGGCGATTTCACAGGCCGTAGCATCCAACGCTGGCTCGGTGGGACGCCAGGCAGCCGTTGTCGCAGCAGCATCCGGCTTGATCGTTACTCTCGGTGTGCCAGGTCAGGCAACCGCACCACGTGACGTTTCCGCAGCGCCTGTCGACACCATCAACCCAGAGCGTGTCGCAGTCAAGGCAGTGAAGGTTGCTGCCGACAAGAAGGCCGACGTCGAGATCGAGCGCGCTAGCTTCACTGCTGAAGAGAAGCCAGAGCCAGTTGTCATCGCAGTTTCGAATGACATCACCCCGACTACCCGCAACAGCAACTCGGGCAGCTCGGATTCGATGGCACCAATGACTCGTCAGAGCCGTTCGGGTGGACAGGAATCGGCTCCGCAGCAGCAGGCTCAGCCAAAGGCTGAAACCAAGGTTCAGACTTCCAACCTTTCGGGCATCGCAGCAACCGCTGCCAAGTACGTTGGAGTTCCATACGTATGGGGCGGCAACGGCCCAAGCGGCTGGGATTGCTCCGGCTTCGTCAAGTACGTCTACGCACAGCACGGCATCAACATTGCTCGCGGCACCTCGGCCATCCTCGGATCCGGCCAGTTCGTTCGCACCAGCAACCCTAAGCCAGGCGACCTGGTATTCCAGAACGGTGGCGGCCACGTTGGCATCTACCTCGGTGGCGGCCAGATGATCGGTGCGCAGAACCCAACCGTGGACACCATGATCCACTCGGTTTCGCGCAACCCGCTGTACGGCTACTACACCTTGGCTGGCTAAGCACGAAAACTTTTCATAGGCCATCGGATGCGAAAGACATCCGATGGCCTATGTTCGTTTAATCAGATGAACTATGGGCGTCAAGGTGATGAAAAGAAGACAATTTCTTGGCGAGATACCCACCAATAACCGAAAGCATCGCATAGGCTAGCGCTTAGAGACACTCCGAGCAGAACGCGAGCTCCATCAATGCCAGATGGTAGCCATCGGTTCATGAAGGTAGTACGAGCAATGCGAACATTGGTATTAAACGCAGGATACGAGCCACTGGCAGTAGTGACGTTCCGTCGAGCGCTAGTGCTGGTCATGACCGAGAAAGCGAGCATCGTCCTCCAAGACGATCTCGCACCCGTTCGCAGTTCTCAAGGAGATTTACCGCGGCCAACTGTCATCGTGCTGAAACGCTATGTACGACGCCCCTACCGGGACATGCAACATGTCACCCGTAGGGGCGTTTTGCGTAGGGACTCCTTCACCTGCGCCTATTGCGGCAAAGCAGCCAATACGATTGACCACGTGATCCCGCGCAGCAGGGGAGGGCAAAACACTTGGGAGAACCTCGTGGCCGCCTGCCTGCATTGCAACAGCCGCAAAGCGGACAAGATGCTCTCGCAGTTGGGATGGCAATTGCGCATTACGCCGCATCGTCCACGGGTTGCCGGGCACCTGGTTTCGGGGCTGCAGCATGTTGACGCGGCGTGGGACGAATACCTGCACGCTAGCTAGCTGCTAGCCGCTGGCCCAGCGGCCTTCAGCTAGGCCGTGTGGGACCTACTTCTTGCTTCGCTCAATTGCTAGCGGCAGGACGTGGTCGCGCAGCAGGGGAGCTATATCCTCGCGTTCCAACGCGGCCTGCGGGTCGATCCAGAGCAGCTCTTCCAGTTCTGCCAGCGGGGCGAGCTCGCCATGGAAAGCCGCACTGTACAAAGAGGCATGGATTAAGGTGTCTTCTTCGTTGGCTGCTGGCCCGAGCCATTCGCCGTCGAAGCGCAGTTCGTCACCGGTGAAGCTCAGCCCCAATTCTTCGCGAATTTCTCGAATGATAGTTTGTAACGCGGATTCCCCAGGCTCCGGCTTGCCGCCAGGTTGCATGAACGTGGTTGTCCCACGCTTGCGGACGAGCAGGATTTCTCCATAGTTGTTGATTAAACAGGCCGCTGAGATCGTCAAATTTTTCTTCACCAAAACACAATATCGCGTGTTTATATGAGTTAGAGATGGTAACGTGCTTAATTGGATCTCCAACGGTTTTAGTTCTAGTTGATCAAGGTTAATTTACTCGCAGTATCTAACCGCGGTATTGATGACTACCGAAAACATTGGAAATGAAAGATCGATCCATCAACTTTACAGATCTATGGAGCAATAAATGCGACGGGGTACAAATCTAGGGCGCTTGGGAGACTTCAACCAAGCCGTAATTCTCGAGTCGATTCGACGGGCACCGGAAGGAATCAGCCGCGTTGAACTGGCCGGTTCGACTGGCCTGTCGCCGCAGACCATTTCCAACGTTGTCCGCCGCTTGCTGGATGACGGAATCGTTCGAGAAGACCGCACTATCGTTTCCGGCCCAGGCAAGCCTCGCACCGTACTGGAGCTCGAAGGCAACCGTCTCGTTTCCATTGGCATCCACCTAGATCCTAGCGTGTTGACCTTTGTTGCGATGAACCTGCGCGGCGAAGTCCTGCGCGAACGCAGCATCGAAGTTCCCAACCTCGAAGTTGCTACCGAAACTGTCCAGCTCATGGCAACCACGGTCAAGGAGCTCATTGCTGAGATCCGCGTGCCAAAGAAACACATTGTCGGCGTCGGCATTGCAGTTCCGGGTCCAGTAAACGTCGAAGAAGGTGTGGTGCTGAACCCGCCGCTGCTCGATGGCTGGGCAGATGTTGAACTGGTGAACCCGCTGCGCAAGCTGTTGCGCCTGCAGGTCATCATCGAAAAGGACACCATTGCCTCGGCAGTTGGCGAACTGTGGCAGTCCAAGGAAGAGAAGAACAACGACTTCGTCTTCATCTACTGCGGACACGGCTTCGGCGCTGGTCTCGTGTTCAACGGCGACGTCCACCATGGTGCGAGCAACAACGCAGGCGAAATCGGCCACTACTCGACCGGTCACAAATCTGTGGCCTGCGAGGAATGCGGTGCAGATGATTGCCTCGCCGCAGGCACCTCCTACGAATTCATCGCCGCCCAGGCCAAGGAGCGCGGTCTGGAACTGCCGAGCTTCGAAATCGTTGGTCCGGAACAGCGCGCTGCCGGCATGAACCGCCTCTACGAGCTGGCCCATGAAGGAAACAAGGTCGCCAAGGAACTGGTCACCGAGATCATGATCAAGGTTGGCGAAGTTGCCGGCCAGCTGGCCAACTCGCTGGACGTGCGCGAAGTTGTCTTCGGCGGACCGCAGTGGGAAAAGGTGCGCGAACTGGTCGATGATCAAGTCCAGGATGCCATTGGCCGCCGCTTCGCCTTGCGCGGAGTGCATGAAATCGAGACCCGCACGTCCGAGCTCGGCTCCAACGTCGGTGCCATCGGTGGCGCTTGCGTAGTCATGGATGCCTCGCTGTCGCCGAAGGCGACCGCACTGCTGCTGCGCTAAGCAACAGCCAACTTCAAGCACTGAGGGTACGTTCCGCATGGAACGTACCCTCAGTGCTTGCTGCCGTAGCAACAGCAGAAGCCTTGTTCCCAATCGCAAGACTGGAAACAAGGCTTCAGTGGTGCCCCTGGCCGGAATCGAACCGACGGCCTACCCTTTAGGAGAGGGTCGCTCTATCCTACTGAGCTACAGAGGCATGGGCGTGAAAACACCAACAACACTATCTTACTAGGGCGTGCTGGGCGTAATTCTCACGCCACGGCTCAGGCCGTGCCTTCGCGAATCGCAAGCATTTTTGCCTTGAGCGCACGATTGGCACGAAGAGCACCCAGACCTATGACAAGACCGGCGGTGATGACCAGCAGTGCCCAGCGGATCGTCGTGAGGATCGATGCCAATACGACGGCTCCACTGCTCAAGTCTCCAGTGAACAGGGCATCAATGGCGAAGTTCTCCCAGATATCAATGGCCGCGAAGCCCAAGGGGGCAATCCAGGCCAGCCAACGCATCTGGCGGTTGGGAATCCAGCGGATGAACAGCAGCATGGAGAACACTGCGGTAAACATCGGGAAGAGGAAACCCGCGGTCTTATGCAGGTAATTGAGCTGGCCGACAGCGTCATCATCCATGGCGCCGCGCAATGCTTCTATATCGCTGGTCGTGTAGCCGAAAATCCGCTGATCGGGCATCGACAGCGAATCACTGAGGTCCTTCATCTGCACCATCGTGAGCAGATGGTAGTACGCGAACAAGGCAACGCATACGATCAAGCCCACCGAGATGAGCAGCATCGGGTTTGACTTGTTCTCGTGGGAGGTGCTCTGCACCTTGCCTGGCCCCATGCTAGGACCCTGCGACTGGTTCGGGTGCTCACTGAACTGCGCAGGCTTGCGATACTCTTTGCTTTTCCTGACCTTTTTTGCCATATCTTCTATTATGCCCGGCCAGCGATGCGGGCTTTCCCGCGCTCACTGAAAAGTGTCCGGCGCTCCACGTAGACTGGCTACATCATGGATTTCCTTTTTGATGATTTCGCCCCGGATTCCGCACAGCAGGCCATGCCCACTGCCGAGGAGCTATTGGTCGGCATGAACCCGCAGCAGGAAGAAGCAGTTCGCTATGCCGGCGGACCATTGCTGATCGTGGCTGGCGCTGGTTCCGGAAAGACCCGTGTGCTGACGCACCGCATTGCCTATCTCTTGGCGACCGGACGCGCTCGGCCGCACGAAATCCTGGCGATCACCTTCACCAACAAGGCCGCTGCCGAGATGCGCGAACGAGCCGCTGAGCTGATCGGCGACGAGCAGGCGAAGAAGATGTGGATCTCGACGTTCCACTCTTCATGCGTGCGTATTCTGCGTCGCGAAGCGGCCACCATTGGGCTGAAATCCAACTTCTCGATCTACGACTCCACTGATTCGCTGCGCCTGATCACCTTGGTCGCCAAGTCCTTGGAGATCGACCCGAAGCGCTTCACTCCAAAGGCAATTGCGCACAAGATTTCCTCGCTGAAGAACGAGTTGATTGACGAGGAGGACTACGCGGCAACGATCAATACCAATGATCCGTTCTCGCGTGCCGTGTCCGAGGTCTACCGCGGATACACCCGCCGCCTGCGCGCCGCCAACGCCATGGACTTCGACGACCTGATTGGACAGGTCGTCTACATGTTCCGTGCGTTCCCGAGAGTGGCCGACAGCTACCGCCGCCGGTTCCGCCATGTGCTCATTGACGAATACCAGGACACTAACCACGCACAGTATTCGCTGGTGCGTGAGCTCACCGGCGCCGAAGGCGACACCGTGCCTGGCGAACTGACCGTGGTCGGCGACTCGGACCAGTCGATTTATGCCTTCCGCGGTGCCGACATCCGCAACATCGTCGACTTCGAAAAGGACTATCCAAACGCGGCAACCATCAAGCTGGAACAGAACTACCGTTCCACCCAGACCATTCTGTCGGCCGCCAACGAGGTCATCAAGCGAAACCCCGACCGCAACGACAAGAAGCTGTGGACTGCCAGCGGCGACGGCGAGAAGATCACCGGATATGTCGGCGAATCCGAATCCGACGAAGCACGCTGGATTGCTGAAGAAATTCTGCGTCTGAATGATGACGAGGATGTCCGCCCGGGCGATGTGGCAATCTTCTACCGCACGAACGCCCAGTCGCGTGCCTTGGAAGAGCAGCTGATGCGCGTGGATCTGAAGTACCGCGTCGTTGGCGGCACCCGATTCTACGACCGCAAGGAAATCAAGGACGCGCTGGCCTACCTGCGCGCCCTGGTGAACCCGGACGATGACATCAACGTCCGCCGCATTCTCAATGAGCCCAAGCGCGGCATCGGCGACCGTGCTGAAGGCGCCGTGGCGGCGCTGGCTGAACGGGACCGGATTTCCTTCATGGAAGCCTTACGCCGTTCCGACGAGGCGCCGGGGCTGGGAACCCGCGGAATCAAGATGACCGCAGCCTTTGTCTCCATGATGGATGACCTGAAGACCGTGGCGGAGGGCTCGGGCCCGGCAGAAGCCCTTGAAGCGGTGCTTGAGCAGACCGGATACCTGGAAACTCTCCGGCTCTCCTCGGATCCGCAGGATGAGTCGCGTGTGGAGAACCTCGCCGAACTGGTTGCCGTGGTCCGCGACTACGTGAACGAAGAACCTGAAGGCGGCCTCGAAGGCTTCCTGGAGCGCGTGGCTCTCGTCGCAGATGCCGACCAGATCCCGGAGGCGCCCAGCGATGACGAGGGAGCGGCCATGGCCGCGCAGGAAGGCATGGTCACCTTGATGACCCTGCACACCGCCAAGGGCCTGGAATTCCCGGTGGTCTTCCTGACCGGCATGGAGCACGGCGTCTTCCCGCACCAGCGTTCCATGACCGACGAAAAGGAACTCGCCGAAGAGCGCCGCTTGGCCTATGTCGGGCTGACCCGTGCCCGCGAACGCCTGTACCTGACGCGCGCCGAGCAGCGCAGCCTCTGGGGACAGGCCCAATACAACCCGGCGAGCCAGTTCCTGGAAGAGGTGCCCAACGAGCTCATCGACTGGAAACGCGAGGGCTCTGGCGGTGGAATGGGCTTCGGTTACGGTAACGCAGCGGTGAATTTCGCCACCAGCAGATATGACCGCGGCAGCCATTGGGGTGCAGGTTCGGCGTCGCCGCAACCGGTGCGCGGGCACAACGCCGCTCCGGTGTCCAAGAAACGCGTCGTGCAGAACAAGGACATCACCATCCCTGAAGTCGGGCAAAGCGTCAAGCATTCTTCGTTTGGCTTGGGAACTGTTATTGCTTTGGAAGGTGCAGGAGACAAGACCGTGGCCAAGGTGCAGTTCCCGGACTCTGAGAAGCGGCTTTTGCTGCGCTATGCACCGCTGGAAATCGTGGACTAGCCTGCAGGCGTTGACTGTTTTGCACGTCACATCTTGATGCTTCCCGACTGGGTTTTCAGGTTTCTCTACGTGCTGTAAAAGTGGGAAGTTTGCGAAAGTCGGGATAGTCTGAGAGGTGCGCACGGGCTACGGCGCCTTACGACGTCCCGGTAGTTGCGGTGCGCTCTCTATGGCATGGCATGGATTTCGGTCTGTGGCCGTGCCGCGAGTCAGCATGAACTTCGAACGAAGGACACAAACCCGTGGACCTGTATGAGTACCAGGCGCGCGATCTATTCGAGGCACACGGCGTTCCCGTGCTTGCCGGTATCGTCGCTTACACCCCGGAAGAAGCCAAAGCCGCAGCTGAGAAGATCGGCGGCGTTGTAGTAGTTAAGGCACAGGTCAAGGTTGGCGGCCGTGGCAAGGCTGGCGGCGTCAAGGTCGCTAAGACCGCCGACGAAGCTTTCGAGCACGCTTCCAACATCCTCGGTATGGACATCAAGGGCCACACCGTAAACAAGGTCATGATCGCTCAGGGCGCCGACATTGCCGAGGAATTCTACTTCTCGGTACTGCTGGACCGTGCAAACCGCAACTACCTGGCAATGTGCTCGGTAGAGGGCGGCATGGAGATCGAGCAGCTGGCTGAGGAGCGCCCAGAAGCTCTGGCCCGCGTTGCTGTTGATCCGCTAGTTGGCATCGACGCCGACAAGGCAGCAGAGATCGTCGCCGAGGCAGGCTTCCCAGAAGAACTGCGCGGCAAGGTTGCAGAAACCCTGCAGACCCTGTGGACCGTCTTCAAGGAAGAGGATGCCACCCTCGTTGAGGTCAACCCACTGGTGAAGACCGGTGCCGGCGACATCGTTGCGCTGGACGGCAAGGTCTCCCTGGATGACAACGCATCCGAGGTTCGCCACCCAGCTCACGAAGAGCTCGAGGACAAGGGCGCAGCCGATCCTCTGGAATCCAAGGCAAAGGCCCTGGGCCTGAACTACGTCAAGCTGGACGGCGAAATCGGCATCATCGGCAACGGTGCAGGCCTGGTCATGTCCACCCTGGACGTTGTCGCCTACGCAGGCGAGAACCACGGCGACGTGAAGCCAGCGAACTTCCTGGACATTGGCGGTGGCGCATCGGCCGAGGTCATGGCCAACGGCCTTGACGTCATCCTGAACGACCCACAGGTCAAGTCGGTCTTCGTCAACGTCTTCGGCGGCATCACCGCATGCGACGCTGTCGCAAACGGCATCGTCGGCGCGCTGAACACCCTGGGTGACGCAGCGAACAAGCCACTGGTTGTCCGCCTGGACGGCAACAACGTTGAAGAGGGTCGCGCCATCTTGGCCGAGGCCAACCACCCGTTGGTCACCCTGGCAGCAACCATGGATGAGGGCGCCGACAAGGCTGCCGAGCTCGCCAACTCAGCGAAGTAAGAGGGATAAGCGAACAATGAGCATTTACCTGAACAAGGACTCCAAGGTCATCGTCCAGGGCATCACCGGCGGCGAAGGCACCAAGCACACCGCCCTGATGCTCAAGGCTGGCACCAACATTGTTGGCGGCGTGAACGCCCGCAAGGCCGGCACCACCGTGACCCACGGTGACCAGGACATCAAGGTTTACGGCACCGTGGCGGAAGCCAAGGCCGAGACCGGCGCAGACGTATCGATCGTCTTCGTGCCACCTAAGTTCACCAAGGACGCAGTCGTTGAGGCTATCGAGGCCGAGGTCGGCCTCGTCGTAGTCATCACCGAAGGTGTTCCAGTGCAGGACTCCGCTGAGTTCTGGGCTCTGGCACAGTCGAAGGTTGACGCCGACGGCAACCAGATCACCCGCATCATCGGCCCTAACTGCCCAGGCATCATCACCCCAGGCGAGGCGCTGGTTGGCATCACCCCGAACAACATCACCGGCAAGGGTCCAATCGGTTTGGTTTCCAAGTCCGGTACCCTGACCTACCAGATGATGTACGAACTGCGCGATCTGGGCTTCTCGACCGCAATCGGCATCGGCGGCGACCCAGTCATCGGCACCACCCACATCGACGCCCTGGCTGCTTTCGAAGCTGATCCAGAGACCAAGGCCATCGTCATGATCGGTGAAATCGGTGGCGACGCCGAAGAGCGCGCTGCCGAATTCATCAAGGCCAACGTCACCAAGCCAGTTGTTGGCTACGTGGCTGGCTTCACCGCTCCTGAGGGCAAGACCATGGGCCACGCAGGCGCCATCGTTTCCGGTTCGGCTGGCACCGCCCAGGCGAAGAAGGAAGCCCTGGAAGCTGCAGGCGTCAAGGTTGGCAAGACTCCTTCGGAGACCGCCCGCCTGCTGCGCGAAGTATACGCAGCTCTCTAAGCTGTCGCTGAACTGAAGCTGATACCCGGAAATATTTTCCGGGAATGAACGGCCGCCGTTTCTCCTGAAGCATCAGGAGAAACGGCGGCCGTTTCGCATTTAATAGGAATCTACTAGTCAAACCGCTGCTGGACCAATATGCTGATTGGAATAATTGAGTTCGTTGTCTTCAAGAGAAGGATTGCCGACGATGTGCGGAAGTTACTGGGCGGCGTTTGCGTGCCTATCTCTGGCATTGACTTCTTGTACGAGTCCAGAATCCAGTAAAAGTGAAGGGCCGTTGCCTTTGAACCCAGATTCAGCAAGTTCTTGCGATCGACCGTACATTGCCAGCGAGGGCGAACTGCGTGGTGCACCGCAACTGCTCCGAGTAGACCAGTTCTATGACCAGGACATGCGCCATACTTTGATGGACGCATCTGTTGGCTCCTCTGTCACCTTCAGTCCTCGTCCTGACTGGAACAATGTCAATGAAGTGCTCACGGCGGCCGGCGCCGTCTCCGAAACCACTGTCGTAGAACGGCCCTATGATGCAAGCAAAGGGCTGGAATCGTTGATCAGAAGCTCCCAGCAGTCTGCGGGGCTCGTGGGATACGCGGCAGCGCGCCCGGTGACCTACACATATAGCGTTCAATGCCTCAACGATCAGCAAAACGACTATAGGCTCGTTTTCGATACCTGGTCCGAGGCTGAATTCGGAATCCTTGACTGCGAGCTGAGGCTAGATGCGAACGCGCAATGGGCTGCGCAAGCAACCTACGATTCCTACTGCCAAGCCTCATAGCCCTTTAGCCGGGTGAAACGATAGTGGGGCCAGTTCCACTTGGAACCGGCCCCACTATCGCTCACAACCCCATTGAGAGGCTATCTAGCCTAGGACTGAGCAGCCTTGGCGTCTGCAATCTCCTGCTGATAGTTCTCTTCGAGCGCAGGAACCTGCTCGAAGATGTCTTCCACGTCCAGGTCAGGGTTTTCTTCCTGGGTTGCAACCAGCTCTACTGCTTCTTCCTCGGTGGCCACCGAAGGCAGCGAACCCGGAAGCGGCCTGCGTGCGGATTCCTTCAAGAAGCACACGGCGATGATGCCGGCAACCGACGTTCCCATGACCCAGAAGGCAGGTGCCAGGGAAGAATTGGTCATGGTGACCAGAGCCTGCATGATGAACGGTGCGAAGCCGCCAAAGATGGCTACCGCGAAGTTGTACGAGATGCCCATGCCACCGTAACGCGAGGCGGTGGGGAACAGGGCTGGCAACGACGAAGCCAGGTTGGAAACGTAGAAGACCACGGGGATGGCCAACAGGGCAAGGCCCGTCAGCGTGGACCAGATCTGTCCATGCATCATGAACAAGAAGGCTGGAATAGCCAGGACAACTGCCGAGCCGGAGCCAATGAACAGGACCTTGCGGCGGCCTATGCTGTCGGAGAGCATGCCGGCCAGCGGGATGCACAGGGACATGCCAACCAGAATCGGCAGGGTCAGCAGGTTGCCGTGCACCGGATCGTATTTCAGGGTCTCGGTCAGGTAGGTAGGCATGTAGCTGGTCAGTGCATAACCTGCAGTGTTGGCGGCCGAGACCAGCACGAAACCGGTCAGCAATTCGCGCCAGTAGGCCTTGACCAGGTCGATGACGCCCTTCGGAGCGTCGGCGGAGTTCCGAGCGTCGTCGCTGGCGCGGTTAGCGGCTTCCTGGGCTTCCTTGAAGGCAGGCGTGTCTTCAATCTTGGAACGGAACCACAGTGCGATGACGCCGAGTGGAAGAGCGACCAGGAATGGAATGCGCCAGGCGAAGCCTTCCATGACATCTTCGCTCAGGGTCAGCTGGAGAATGGAGACAAAGGCAGCGCCCATGGCAAAGCCCATGTAGGAGCCGAGGTCCAGCAGCGAGGCGAAGAAGCCGCGGCGCTTATCCGGAGCGTATTCGGTAATGAATGTAGTAGCACCGGCGTACTCGCCGCCGGTGGAGAAGCCTTGGATCAGCTTCAGCACGACGAGGAGAATTGGCGCTGCTACACCCCATACCGAGTAGTCCGGAAGGATACCGATGCCGAACGTGGCCAAAGCCATCATGAGCAGGGTGAAGACCAGGATCTTCTGGCGTCCTACGCGGTCGCCTAGCTGGCCCAGAATCACGCCGCCAAGCGGGCGGGCAACGAAGGTCACGGCGAATACGCCTAGGCTGAACAGGGTTTGGATGGCGGGGTCTACCGTGTCAGGCATGAAAAGCTTGCCGATGATCACTGCGAGGTAGCCGTAGACACCTACGTCGTACCATTCCATCAAGTTGCCAACGACGGTGCCACCGATGGCTTTCTTGAGCATCGAATCATCGACAACGTTGACGTCTTCGACCTTCAGCCGACGTTTTCTGCGGAACCGTGGCTTCCGTGAGTTTCGTGCTTCCATAGTTTCACTCCTCATATCTTTCTTGATCTTGTCCCGGTGCCGGCGACCATCCTCGTCCACAATGTTGAGAAGCGAATTTTCTGCTCCCTGAAGCTGGTTGCGACCGCCGTGTGACTCGTCGAAATCGATAGATTTCTACTCAAAAATCCGGTCAAAAACCGGCTTTGAGCGATGAAACGCTTAAGCGGACAATCGTCAAGTTTACCAAAAATTAGATTAATTCCCTGGTCGAGAGGCTCTCTTGAGCCAATGCGGGCCCGGGCAAATAGCCAGATCGCGGAAGTGCCGACCGCCAATTAGCCACGGAAGCATAGGGCAAACGGGCGATCGGCGAAGGCTCGAATCGAACTGCCCGAAAAACTCAAACTGTGGCGAAGAACTCGGTCCGCCACGGGGTGGAAAACGGAGAATCTGAGCGAAAACTGTGTTCCTGAAGCCGTGGATCCAGGGGGCAAACAGGGGCTTCAGACGGCAAGAATCCCGTGAGCTGCTCATCCGCGCCCGGCACCGTCTCTGCCGGACGCAAAAATGCCCCAAAGCCGCCGGTGGGCAGCTTGGGGCATGAAGTCGAAGCGGGCTAGCCGCGTAGGCCGGCTGCAGCTTCGGTGTCGATCCTGAGGAATGAAGAGCCGATGGCAGCGAAAGCCCCCGGGATCAGGAGCATCCGGTGCTTCGGATTGTAGAAAATCTCTTCGAGAGGGGAAGCCAGGACCCTGCGGATCTTTTCCAGGAGCCGGGCATTCTCCAAGGACAGGCGTTCCTGCTTGGTTTCAATCACCACACGATCTTTGTCGATACTCACCGATGCGCTCATCCAGTCGTCATCGGGGGTACTGAGAGTCTCCGATTTAATCAGGGACACGGATATTACCGCCTTAGTCGTTCGTATCACCCGGACGAGGAGCCGCCCGGGTCCTAGCCCGACGAGCGCACCGTGTGTGGCGCAGCGCACAACGTCGAACATTTTGAATATACAGGGTTTTGCTGACAGCCGCCTGCTAGGACGGCGGACTTAATCAACCTGTTACTCAAGCAGTCCTCGGATGTCTTGGGCGGTCAAGGCCTTGGAGAATCCATCGGCCTCATCCATCACCGTCGAAATCAGCTTGCGCTTGCTTTCCTGCAGCGCCACAACCTTCTCCTCGATGGTGCCCTGGGAAATCATCCGGTACACCATCACCTGCCGGGTCTGGCCAATGCGATGCGTGCGGTCGATCGCCTGGGCTTCAACGGCCGGGTTCCACCACGGATCCAGCAAGAAGCAATAGTCGGCTTCGGTGAGGTTCAGGCCGAAGCCGCCGGCCTTCAAGGAGATCAGGAACAGCGGTGCTTCGCCTTCCTTGAACTGCTCGATGACCTTGGAACGGTTGCGGGTATTGCCATCGAGGTACACGAACTTCACGCCTCGTTCGGCCAGCTTGTCGGCCAGCACCTTCAGGTATGAGGTGAACTGGCTGAAGATCAGCGCACGGTGGCCTTCGCCTACCACGTCATCGAGCTGGTCGAAGAGAGCTTCCAGCTTCGAGCCGGGGATGTCCGACAGTTCCGGATCTACCAGGGACGGCTCAAGGGCCAGCATGCGCAGGTGCGTCAGCGACTGGAAAATGGTGAAGCGGTTGCGATCCAGGTCCTCCACCAGGTGCAGGATCTTCTGGCGTTCGCGATTCAAATGCGTGTCGTAGACATGCTGGTGCTCCTCGGACAGGCGCACCAGAATCTGCTGCTCCTGCTTGGCCGGAAGATCCAGCACCACCGATTCCTTCGTGCGGCGCAGCATGAACGGCTTGATCCGGCGCTGTAGCAAAGCGAGGGTTTCCTTGTCGCCCAAGACCTCGATGGGCCGGGCGAACTGGCGATTGAAGCGCGTGGTGTTCAGGAACAACGCCGGAGCAACCAGCGACAGCAAGGCACCGAGCTCGGACAGGTTGTTTTCCATCGGGGTACCGGTGACTGCCAACTTGAAATTGGTCTGCAGGTTCACGGCGGTCCGGTGCGCCTTGGTGGATTTGTTCTTCACGAACTGCGCCTCGTCGAGGATCAGGCCGGCAAAGCGCTGGGCTTCGTAGATCTCGTCGTTCAGGCGCAGCAGGGTGTAGGTCGTGAGAATGACATCGTAGTCCTGAGCGAGTTCCTGAAGCTGCCGCGGCGACGGCAACGTGCCCTCGACGCTGACGACCCGCAGGGAAGGGGCGAACTTGTTGATTTCCATTTCCCAGTTGGACACCACCGAGCTCGGGGCAACCACCAGGAACGGCAGGCGGGTACGCTGGGCCGCCGGCAATTGGGCGCAGGCCTCGGGATCCGCCCAGAGCTTATGGGCATGGAGCATCAGCGCAATCGTCTGCAGGGTCTTGCCCAAGCCCATATCATCGGCGAGGATGCCGCCGAAGCCGCCCTCGTACAGGCGGGAGAGCCAGTGGAACCCCTCCACCTGGTAGGGGCGCAATTGGGCATCCAGCGTGTTCGGCACCTGGGCATGGTGGGCCTCGGCGACCTTGAGCAGCGAACGCATGCGTGCGATGAACAGGTCAGCTCCGTCGATGCCTTCAGCCATCTCGTCCAGTTCTTCGAACATCGAGATCTGGAAGACCGTCAGCTTCAGGTCTCCCTCCTTCGGCTTGTCGTTCATCGCCTGGGCTTCGTCAACCAGCGCCTTGAGCTTGGCGAACATCGGGTGGTTCAGCGAGAACCAGGTGTTGTCCGGCAGGCGGAGCTTCATCTGGCCATTGCTCATGGCCTCGACAATCTGCGAGAAGGGAACCTCATGGTCGCCTACGGTGATCAGCAAGCCGAGATCAAGCCAGTCGGTCCTTTCATGATTCACGGCATTGATCTTCAGCTGGGGGAGTTCACGCAGCTGGCGGAAGGTCGGCCGGGTGCCCTGCTCAACGAGCTGGACCTCCGGAAGGCGCTCCAGCGCGGGCAGGATCTCGGTGACGAAATCAATGGTGTCATCGCGTGCGTAGAACTTCGGCGACAGGTTGGGGTTGCCGGCTTCCTCATGCTCCAGGAACACCTCATGCACGGCGGCCTGGAGCAGTTTCTCGGCCTCCACGTCGTACACTTCCTGGTCGCTGGGGATCCCCGGGTAGCGGATCTGGAAGTCCAGCGCGGCGGTATCGTTCGGTTCCTTGTTCTCGTTGAATTCGCGCTTGTAGACCACGGTGGCCTGCACATAGGGAGGTTTCAGATCCGGCAGGACCAGCTCGTCGCTGACGCTGCGCAGCTCGAAACGGCGAGCCAAACGAGGGTAGGAGGATTCGAAGAAGTCGTTGACCTCCGGTGCGGGCACGGTGACCGGGCGGCGGTCGATATACCAGCGGCGGTGCGCGTCGGGGACAGGCTCGGTGCTTGGAGCCAGCCAGATTTCATCGGGCTGGGCCATCTGCGCATAGAAACCATGCTCGGCGATGACACCGCTGGGCGCCTCCGGATCAAGCACGAGATCCTGCCCGGCGATGTGCAGGACGCCGTCCAGCTGCAGCTGCTGCTCATCCAGGGAGGCCTGCATGCTGAAGCTGGCCGGATCAACGATCCGCACGCGCTGCTCGGAACGGGTGGTGATCAGCGCAATGCCCAGCTCGCCAGCCTGTTCGAGCAGCGGCCAGAGCAGCTCGGAAGCGTACTCGTCCAGGAACAGCCAGTCTTCGTCCACCTTGAACTGCAACTGGCTGTCGCTGCGGGCCATGGAGGCGAAGCGGGTGAACCAGTGGTGCTGTGCACGCAGCAGGTTCCAGCCGTAGGTCTTGAAGCCCAGGGTGGTCCAGCGCAGCTGGCCGCGCACCCAGCGGCCTTCGGCATTGCGGACCATGGGGCGCACGCCCAAGCGGAAGCGCTTGTTGCGGGTTGGGTGCGGGATGGTCCCGGTCGGCATCCACTGCTGCTGCTGGGTGGCGTCCTTCGAATCGAAGAGCAGGAACTGCAGCGCCATCGGCACCACCGGATCGTGCTGCGAACCGAGCAGCCCGTCGGCCGGGCCCGGCTCGGACTCCTCGAACCATGAATCGATTTGCTTTGACCACACGGTGTCCGGCTTCTCTTCATGGACCGGCAGCGGGCGAGGCTGGGAGGCGATCTTATTGGAGGTAATGGCCAAAGCCGCGATATGAGAGCAGATGCCTGGCGCGTCGCAGGTGCACTCGCAGGATTCGATCTTCCACTCGCCACCCTCCAAGTGGACCTGGATCATTGGAGAGAATTCTTCGCCGGAATCGGTGACTGTGCCCTCGATCTGCCCGGTGTTCTCATCGAATTCCACGTCAACCACGGAATTTGCTTCTGCGGCCAGGTTCTTTCCATAGAAGAAAGGAACGTTGCCCAGAAAAGCCAGTAAATGGCGGGCGTCAATGGTTGGTGGAACAGATTCAGTCATCCTCTCATCGTTTCACGTTCCGGGCCGTCGCGAAAGTTGAAGGGCCCTTCTGTGAATAATCACTATCCATGACGTAGCGTTGACGCATGTCCCACGTGTGGCCCTATCTTCCAGCCCGAGCAGTGAACATCACCTCGCTCGTCGAATTCGACCGTCTTGCCGCCGAGGCGCTGGTTTCCCACCATGCCCACGGAAAAGGCTGGCGCGTGCACCGCGTGGATCTGCGCGAGCGGGATACCGTGCTGAAATCGCTGGATCTTTCCGAAGCGCTGTTCATCGATTGCCAGTTTTCCGCCCAAGGCCAGCAGATCGTGCAGGCGACGGGCGGGCTGTGCATGAGCTCGGGGGCGCAGCTGCCGTTCGAGACCGGCGCCCGCGGCTTGTACACGGCAGAAGAGCTGTACTCGGGGATCTGGACGCAGACCTACCAGCAGGTGCCCGATGCCAAAATATACGCGTACTCCCAGCAGCATGCGGCGGCGAATGCCGACAGCGATCACAGTGCGCTGGCCAGGACCCTGCACGATCACCACATTGGCCAGGCGCTGGTCTCGGAGGTGTATGAGGGTACGTTCAAGGACACCCCGATCATCGGGGTGATGGGCGGGCATGCGATGAACCGGGGCACCACGCAGTACGCGCAGGCCTTGGAGCTCGGGCGCATGATTACCCGGGCCGGCTACGCGGTGGCCACCGGGGGAGGGCCAGGAGCCATGGAAGCGGCCAATGCCGGTGCATGGCTGGCCGACTACGGGGCAGACGACATAGCGGCGGCCATGCAGATGCTCGCCGAAGCGCCAGATGCGATCCACCAGCGCACCGGCTGGGCGAGAACCGCCCTGATGGTGAAGGAGCGTTTCCCCAGCCATCGGCAGTCGCTGGGCGTGCCGACCTGGTTTTACGGCCATGAGCCGCCGAACCTGTTTGCCACCCGGATCGCCAAGTTCTTCACCAATTCCATTCGCGAGGCGATCCTGCTGGAGCAGTCCAACGGCGGGCTGGTCGTGCTGCCCGGCGCTGCCGGCACGGTCCAGGAAATCTTCCAGGATGCCTGCGAGAACTACTACGCCACCGGTGCCCGCGTGGTGCCGATGGTGCTGGTCGGCCGCGACTACTGGAGCCGGGATCTGCCCGCGTGGCCGCTGCTCCAGGCACTGGCCAAGGAACGCGTGATGGAGCAGAAGATCGCCCTGGTGGACACCGCCGAGGAAGCGCTGGCGTTCATCCAGTCCATGGAAACCCTGCGCCGTCGGACCCGGCCGGCAAAGGACATCTAGTCCGGGGCATCGAAAATGCCGGGACAGCCGAAGCTGTCCCGGCATTTTCGATGCCAAGCGGAGTATTAGCTGACGCTGACGTCGAAGATCAGGCCCAGGCAGTAGGTGACGGCCGCCGCGCCCCAGCCGATGGCCAGCTGGCGCAAGCCGCGCTTGAATGGGGAGGCTCCGGAGAGCAGGCCCACGATGCCGCCGGTGATCATCAGGGCGATGCCCACCAGCACCACCGACACGATGATCGCGGCCAGCCCGGAGAGGCCGAAGATGTATGGCAGGATCGGCACCACCGCGCCGGAAGCGAAGAGCAGGAATGAGGTGGTGGCCGCCCCGGTGGCCGAGCCCAGCTCCTGGTGCTCCTTCTCGAGCTCCTCGCTGCGGCCTTCCGGGTTCAGCGAGAAATCAGGGTTGCAGTCGCAGGTGAACAGGCCCATGCGTTCGGCGGCCCGGTGCTCGGCGTCTTCGTCGCTCATGCCGCGGGCCTTGTAGATCAGCACCAGCTCGTTGGCGTCCAGATCCAGGTTCGGGGCTGCGGTCAGCGTGACCTGGGTGGGCCGCGAGGCGGTCAGCAGCTCGCGCTGGGAACGCACCGAAACGTATTCGCCGGCCGCCATGGACAGCGCTCCGGCCAGCAAGCCGGCAATGCCGGAGAACAGCACGAAGGCCGAAGAAACGCCGGTGGCGCCGATGCCCATGATCAATGCCAGGTTGGATACCAGCCCGTCGTTGGCGCCGAAGACCGCGGCGCGGAAGTTGCCCGACAGCCGTGCGCGTCCTGCCGTGGCCAGGGCCCGGACGACTTCCTCGTGGACCTGCTCGTCGGCAGCCATCTGAGCCGTGGCGTCCTTGTCATTGCGGTAGGGGGAGCTGCTCTCGGAGCGCTGGGCCATGGCCAGCACGAACACCGACCCGAAGTGCAGGGCGAGGAAGCGCAGCATGGTGCGGCGCAGCGAGGGGCGGACTTCCTTGGCATGCTCGCCGAGCAGCGTGCGCCAGTGGGATTCATGGCGTGCTTCGGCTTCGGCCAGGCCCAGCAGGATTTGCCGTTCCTGCCCGGTCTTCTTTTCCGCCAGGGCCCGGTAGATGGCGCCCTCGGCGACTTCATCGGCGAGATACTTGCGCCATCGCTGGATCTGCGCTTTGGTCGGTTCGGCGGTTGGGTGCTGTGGCATCTCGAAAAGGCTCTCCTGGAACGTGGAGTTTCCCATGGAAACCCGTGGATCGGCTCAGCTTTCCACTTTAGCCAGCGCCCCTGGACTTGGGAATTTGGCAAGGCTAAATGCATGGCGCCTGCCTGCCGGATTCCCTGCTTCCGGCACCACCAGCAGCAATTCGGAGGTGTCCGGGTCGAAGGCCGGACGGCGGGAGCAGCGGGCGATGAGGTGTTCGAGCCTGAGCGGGTCCGCAACGTAGCGGGTGCACCAGCGGCCCTCGGCGGTGAACTGCACGTGGCCGGTCTGGCGGTCGATGATGGGAAGAATCGGGATGGCCATGGATATCAACTCTCTGGCGAGCTCTTGCCCGTGCACCAATTGATGCGCGGACCGCTTCCTCATCCGAACCACCCATGAACTTGGGGTTGGTGCGCGGCCAGTCGGAGCTTGGCGCCGCGTCTCGTGAAGCAACAATTCTGAGCGTACCGCCGCATGCGGCGCCAGATGAAGCCGTACTGCGTAATATGACTTCCGGTCAGCTCTCCGGGGCCAGGGAATCGGCCAGCCGCTGCAGCTTCTGGCGGTGCTCTGCCCACTGCGCCGCGGTGTAGCCGGGCAGCAAATCCAGCGTCGCGGTCCAGCCGGCGCGGCCGTCGAGCTGCTCGCGGATGATATCCAGCTGCCCTGCATGCCGGGAGGTCTCGGCCAAGGCATGGATGAGCAGATGATCCAAGGTGGTATGCCCCGCCGGCCCCCACCACGGGACGTGCACTGCAGAATCCAGGGACAAGGCGGCGATGCCCTCGTCCGCGAAGGCGATGGCCTTGCGGTACAGGCCGATCAGCTGCTTCCCGTCCATCTTGGCGGGCGGAAGGAAATCAGCGTCGGGATCATGCGGGGAGATGAACTCGCGGACATAGGGGTCGTTGGCCTCGCGCTGCAGGCAGGTGCCGAAATACTCGTATTCGTTGATCACCAGATGGTGCAGCACGCCCAGGATGTGGGTGCCGGTAGGGGTGAGCGGGGTGCGGGCCAGCTGCTCGGCCAGGCCCTCGGCCTTGAAGATCGCATTCTCGCGCGCCTCGTTCAGGTACCCGCAGAGCTTGTCCTTGGTGCTGTCCATGGACAGAGTCTAGTGACCGCGGCCGGCGCGCGGTAGGGGACACCGCGTGTTTACCATTGGTAAACTTGCCCCGCAGGCGGTGAAGCCGCCGCGGATGCCGCTGCCGGACACGACGTTGATGGAGCCAAACGATGAAAACCTTGCCAGTTGAACCAACCGGTGCTGCGATCAACATCGGTGCGCGGCTGCGCGGGGTGCGGCAGACCCAGCGCATGACCATTGACCAGGTCGCAGAGCTCTCCGGGCTGACCAAGGGCTTTCTCTCGCGTGTGGAACGCGACCTGACCAGCCCCTCGGTGGCGACGCTGCTGCGCCTGTGCGAGGTGCTGGGCATCGAGGTCGGCACGCTTTTCGAAGTCCCGGAAACGAAACTGGTGCGCCTGGACCAGGCTCCGCGGGTTTCACTGGGCGGCGACGGGATCACCGAGCAGCTGGTGACCCCGCGCAGCGAAAAGCGGCTGCAGATGATCCGCGCCGAGATTGCGCCGAGGGGCACCGGCGAAGCGGAACTGTATTCGATGGATTGCGAGCTGGAAGTGCTGCACGTGATCGCCGGAGAATTCATCCTGATCCTGCCCGACCAGCGGTTGGAGCTTCAGGCGGGCGACACCGTAACCTTCCCGGGGCGCGAGCCGCATAGCTGGGAGAACCCTTCCGATGAGCCGGCCGTGGTGACCTGGACGCTGATCCTCTCCTGAGCCCAACCCCTGCGCCCGCTGCGGCGGCACGCTCGGCGCGATGCGGCTGCGTGTTCGCTGGCGGAGCGGGCGACCGCGTATTCTAGGAACGATGCGTTGTTCCGGGCGCTCGGAACAATTGGCGATGGGAGAGGCGTGAAGACAGGCGAACCAACCGCGACGCAGGACCAGCTGCGCAGCATCAGCTGGTGGGCTTCGGTGCTTTTCGGCGTTCTTGTCGGCACCACCTTGACCTGGATCCGCACCCAGCGCAATTTCTTCTTCCTCGGCGCCGTGATTCTCGCGGTTGTCATCGTGACCATCGGCGTGCGGACAATTCGCCGGCGTGCCCGTTTCCCGCAGATGGCGCAGGCGCGCACCTCCTGGACCTATGCGCTGTGGACCGCCATCCTGCTCATCCTGGCCGGCCCGATCCAGCTGGTATACGTGGCCGATGACCTTTCCGAGTTGACCATCAAGTCATTGGTGATGTCCGCGGGCTTCGCCCTGGGCATCCATGAGGTCGATCGGGCGCTGGTGAATGCCAGCAAGAAGGGCTCCTCGGCGGCCTGAGCTCCCGGTTTGGATGAAATGGCCTGAAATGTAGTCAAAACATCCAATACGTTGTGGCGCGTTTGCGCATAGTGTGATCCTGATCATCTTTCCAGAAGGGATTGCCATGGCAGGAAACACCGCTAAGAACCACACCGCCGAGCCGGGACTCAAGAAGGTCCTGGGCCGCTGGGACGCTTTGGCCATCGGCGTTGGCGCGATGATCGGCTTCGGCTGGGTCGTGCTCACCGGCGACTGGATCACCACCGCCGGTCCGATAGGAGCCGCGCTGGCCATGCTGGTTGGCGGCGTGATCATGGCGGTCGTGGGCCTGACCTACGCCGAATTGGTTGCCGCCATGCCGAAAGCTGGAGGCGAGCACAACTATCTGCTGCGCGCCATGGGCGCCCGCTGGTCCTTTGCCGGTTCGTGGGCGATCGTCGGTGGCTATATCACGATCGTGGCTTTCGAAGCAGTGGCCCTGCCCAAATCCGTGCTCTACCTCTTCCCCGATCTTTCGCACATCAAATTATGGGAAATCGCCGGTTCCGAGGTCTACCTGACCTGGGCTCTGGTCGGTGTTGCCGGGGCGGTGGCGATCACCTGGATCAACATCCGCGGCATCAAGACCGCCGGCGTGGTGCAGACCTTCGTGGTGATCTTCCTCTTCGTCATCGGCGCCATGCTGCTGGCCGGTGCCTTCAGCGGCGGCGAGAGCGCGAATATGGAGCCGTTCTTCGAGAACGGTGTTGCCGGCTTCTTCGGCGTGATGATCGTGGTGCCGTTCATGTTCGTCGGTTTCGACGTGATCCCGCAGTCCGCCGAGGAATGCGACATCGCCCCGCGGAAAATTGGCAAGTACGTGGTGGTTTCGGTGCTCATCGCCACCGCCTGGTACGTGGGGATCATCCTGGCCACCTCCTCGGGAATGGGCGCATCCGCGCTCGCCGGGTCCGAGCTGGCGACGGCTGACGCGATGGGCGCGCTGTTCAATTCCGGGATCATGGCCAAGGTGCTGATCGCCGGCGGCATCGCCGGGATCCTCACGTCGTGGAATTCCCTGCTGATGGGTGCGTCGCGGCTGATGTACGCGATGGCCAGCTCGGGGATGCTGCCGCGCTGGTTCGCCTACCTGCATCCGAAGTACCGCACCCCGAGCCACGCGCTGCTGTTCATTGGCGGGCTGTCGGTGCTGGCTCCATTCTTCGGCTCCGCCATGCTCGGCTGGCTGGTGGATTCCGGCTCCCCGTCGATCGTGATCGCCTACCTGCTGGTGGGCGTGGCCTTCCTGATCCTGCGCCAGCGCGAACCGCAGATGCCGCGCCCGTTGCGCGTGGGCGGCGCGGGCAACGGCGGCAAGGTCATCGGCGTGCTGTCGGTGGTGTTCTGCGCCGGGCTGATCTCGCTGTACCTTCCGGGAATGCCGGCGGCCATCGCCTGGCAGCCGTGGCTGCTCTTCGCCGCATGGTGGGTGCTGGGCACGGGCTTCCTGATGCGGGTGCCGCGCGGGGTCGCTCCGGGCGAATTCGCCGAAGAGGAGCTGCTGCAGAAGCTGAGCATCCGCCAGCAGGCCAAGCTCGGTGCCACCGGGCCGGACGCCGCCGCAGTGCGCCGCACCGGTGCGCCGAACCCAAGCTCAACCCGGCTCAAGGGCTGAGGTCCGCCGCACCCGAAGCGCGCCGCGGGATCTGGTACTGCCGGATCCCGCGGCGTGCTTATTTCTGCGTCCGGCGAAGTGCCAGCCACAGCGAGGCGGCGGCATCCGGATCATCGAGGTCGATGCCGAGCACGTCCTGGGCCACGCTGATGCGGTGGCGCAGGGAATTGCGGTGGATGCCCAGTTCGCGGGAGGCTTCCTCCCAATGCCCGCGATGGCGCAGATAGGAGGTGACCGCCGAAAGCAGATCGGCGCGCGGGTATTCGGCGAGAGCCGTGACCCAGGTTTCCGCGCTGGCATCGAAGCCCGGGGAGCTGGAGGCCATGGTCCCCACCGGGACAGCATCCAGCGCGTGGCGCAGGGCAGGGAGATTGGCGGGGATCTCGGCCAGGTTCAGCGGGTGGGAGAGCACCGCCTGGACCTCAGGTGCCGGGGAATCGAATGGTTCGCGCGCCATCGGTTCCGTGGCGCTGCCGGCCGGCGGCGCCAGCGGCGCGTCCGTGCCGGGATGTTCCGCTGGTTCGGGGAGGACCAAGTAATTTTCGGAGCCATCCTGGTAGTGGAGCTGGCATTCTTCGACCGCGGCGGAGATATCGGGCAACGCCGCTGGACGCTGGAGCGAAGGCAACGCATGCAGTGCGGTCGCGGCATCGGTATTGGCTCCTGCCCGGTACACCAGGATCCGCACGCGGGAAGGCAAACTGTCCAACCCGGCGTCTTCCCCGACCAGGCGCGCCGCCTCGGGTTGGCCATGCAGCAGCAATTTGGCGGTGGCCGCGCTGAGCGCCTGATGCGTGCTGGCGGCCAATTCCCGCTGCCTGGCGCGCAGGGACAGCAGCGTGCACGCGGTCATGATGATCTGCCGGTCGGCCTTGGTCGGCTTGCGGCCTGCGGATACGCCGAGATATCCCTGGATCCTGGTCCCGGAAAGGATCGGGTAGAGCACTACTTCGTGGCCCTGGACCTCGAACGTGGACGCCGCGGGCATGCCGTTGCGCCGGAAACGCATGGATTCATGGCGGAGCTCGACCAGGAATACTTCGGCTGACGCCGGGTAGCAGGTCGCCGGGCGGGCATCGACCGAGAGGTAGGCGGCCCAGCCTTTCACGGCTTCGGCCAGGCCGCGCACTACGGCATTGATGGCATCCGGACGGACCGCGGCCCGCGCCAGCGCAGTCTGGGTGCCCAAGGAGCCCATCAGGTTCGACTCCTGGTCGCGTGAGGCCAGGCGCCAGTATGCCCGTGAAATATTTTGGAATGGGATCTGGTCGGGGACGATGCCCAGCTCTATGCCGGCCTGGTCGCAGGCCTCGATGACATGCTCGGGCACGGCGTTCAGCCACGGACCGAGCCCCAGTCCCAAGGCGAATACCTGCTTGGCCTGCAGCCGGCGCATGTAGGCGCGGGAAGCTTCAGCGCTGGCGGCGAAGGGCATGCCGGTGGTCAGCAGCAGCTCGCCGCCATCCAGGTAGGCGGTGGGATCCTCCAGCTCGGAGACATGCACCCCGCTGACCGGCAGGGCCCGGAAGGTTCCGGCAGTAGCGGGGAGGAATTCGGCACCCAATTCCGTGCCGAGCTGCAAAAGAGTAATCATTGGGTAAATTATCCAAGAAGGATGCCGAGTTTGGATGCAATGACCAATGACGCGTGTCACGCGGATTTCTAGGCTTGAGCCATGACTGAAACCCTTGCCGCCATCGACGCGCCAACCCTGCCCCAGACCCGCCATCTTGCCACCAGCATTCCCGGCCCCCGCTCAGCTGCGCTCCACGAGCAGCGGGTGCAGCAGGTCAGCAGCGGGTTTGGCATCACCCTGCCGGTCTTCGTCAACCGGGCCGATGGCGGGATCATCGAAGACGTCGATGGCAATCGCCTGATCGACTTCGCTTCGGGGATTGCCGTGACGTCACTGGGTGCTGCCAACCGCCGCGTGGCCGAACGCGTGGCCAAGCAGCTTGAAGACTTCACCCATACCTGCTTCATGGTCACCGAATACGAATCCTTCACCCAGGTGTGCGGCTGGTTGAACCAGCACACCCCCGGCGACTTCGAGAAGCGCACGGCGCTGTTCTCCACCGGGGCCGAGGCCGTGGAGAACGCGGTCAAGATTGCCCGCGCCGCCACCGGGCGGGCCAACGTGCTGGTCTTCGACGAGGCCTACCATGGCCGTTCGCTGCTGACCATGGGCATGACCGCCAAGGTCAATCCGTACAAGCTGAACTTCGGCCCGATGCCCGAGCATATTGTGCGCGCAGCTTCGGCGAACCCGTTGCGTCCCGCCGCCGGCGCGGCTACCGTCGAGGCGGTCTTGGCCTCGGTCGAGCAGACCCTGGTGGAGCACGGCCCGCAGTCCTTCGCAGCGATGGTGATCGAGCCGATCCAGGGCGAAGGAGGCTTCGTGGTTCCGATGGCTGGATTCATCCCGGGCCTGCGCAAGCTGGCTGACAAGCACGGCATCGTGCTGGTCATCGACGAGATCCAGGCCGGCATGGGACGCACCGGCAAGCTCTTCGCCTCGGAGCACGAGGGCGTGGCAGGAGACCTGATCCTCACGGCCAAGGCCCTGGCCAACGGAGTGCCGCTGTCTGCGGTGACCGGCCGTACCGAGCTGATGAATGCCCCGCACGCCGGAGGCCTGGGCGGCACCTATGCCGGCAACCCGCTGGCCTGCGAAGCAGCACTGGCAGTCTTCGAGCAGTTCGAGGATGGGGCGCTGCTGGAAAATGCCCAGCTGATTGAGCGGGTAGCCCGCGAAATCCTCGAACCGCTGGTGCAGCAGACCTCGGTGGTGGCCGAGGTGCGCGGCCGCGGCGCCATGCTGGCTATCGAGTTCGCCGACGCGGGCAGCTTGGCGCCGCGCGCCGATGTGGCCGCCGCGGTCTCCAAGGCCTGCCATGGTGCCGGGGTGCTGACCTTGACCTGCGGCACGCACGGCAACGTGCTGCGCCTGCTGCCGCCGCTGGTGATCGGCGAAGAACTGCTGCGCGATGGATTAGCGGTGCTTGCCCAGCAGATCCGCAGCGCTGCCAGCTGATCTCCTCACTTCTCCTCCCTGGAATTCCGGCGCAAGCCGCAGTCCCCTCCCGGACTGCGGCTTGCGCCCTTTCATGCCCGCATTCTGCCTGGCCCTGTCGTTGGATCTTGACGTGACCCAGCAGACAAAATAGCATAATGGAAAACTGAAGTTTCATATTAGACAACTTGGGCTGTGGTCCTCGTGCGTCTGGGGAGGAAGTTGCGATGAAGGAAATCCGCATCGAGGAAAATGGCCGGCTGGGACCGATCAATGCCGCGGAGATTCCCCGCTATGCAGGGGGCGGCACCTACGCCCGGTTGCCGCGCCTGGACCAGGTGGAGCAGGCCGACATCAAGATTGTTGGCGTGCCTTTCGACACCGGGGTGTCCTACCGTCCCGGCGCCCGCTTCGGTGCCAACCACGTGCGCGAATCCTCGCGCCTGATCCGCCCCTACAACCCGGCCACCGACACCTCGCCCTTTGCGCAGAGCCAGGTGGCTGACGCCGGTGACATGGCGGTCAACCCGTTCAACATCAACGAGGCCATCGAGACCATTGAGCACAACGCGCTGGAACTGACCAGCGACGGCTCCACCCTGGTCACCGTGGGCGGCGACCACACCATCGCGCTGCCGCTGCTGCGCGCCGCCTCCCAGCGCGCCGGAGCCCCGGTGGCGATGCTGCACTTCGACGCGCACCTGGACACCTGGGACACCTACTTCGGCGCCGAATACACCCACGGCACTCCGTTCCGACGTGCCGTCGAGGAAGGCATCCTGGACACCGAGGCGATCTGCCACGTGGGCACCCGCGGACCGCTGTACGGCAAGAAGGACCTGGAAGACGACAAGCGCTTCGGCTTCGGCATCGTGACCAGCTCGGATGTCTACTACCAGGGCGTGCGCGAGATCGTGGACAAGCTGCGGGACCGCATCGGCAACCGCCCACTGTACATTTCGGTGGACATCGACGTGCTGGACCCAGCCCACGCCCCGGGCACCGGCACCCCGGAAGCCGGCGGCATCACCAGCCGCGAATTGCTTGAAATCCTGCGCGGTTTGCGTGGGCTGAACATCATCGGCGCGGATATCGTGGAAGTGGCCCCCGCCTACGACCATGCGGAACTGACCGGCGTGGCCGCCAGCCACGTCACCTACGACCTGATCAGCCTGATCAGCGACTTCCGCGCCAGCAAGGGAATGAATGCCTCATGAGCGAGCAACCGCAACGCAACGGCGGCGACCTGGTCATCGAGACCCTCACCGCACTCGGCGCCAAGACCGTGTTCGGGATCCCCGGGCAGCACGCCCTGGGACTGTTCGACGCGCTCTCGCGCTCCAACCTGGAATTCATCTCCTCGCGCGTCGAGAACAACTCCGCCTTCGCCGCCGACGGCTACTCGCGTGCCACCGGGGAAGTGGGCGTGCTGTTCCTCTCCACCGGCCCCGGGGCGCTGACTTCCCTGGCCGGGCTGCAGGAAGCCTACGCCACTGGTGTGCCGATGGTCGTCGTCGCCAGCCAGATCCCGCTGGACGGGCTGGGTGCCCGGCGCAAGGGCATGCTGCACCAGCTCGATGACCAGAAGGCCTCGGCCGCCAACGTCACCAAGTTCCAGCAGACCGTGCACCATGCCTCCGGCATCCCCTCGGCCATCCAGGACGCCTGGGCCCGGGCCATCACCGTGCCCATGGGGCCGGTCTGGGTCGAGGTGCCGCAGGATGTGCTGCTCGCCCCGGTGATGGTGCCGCCGGTGCAGGACGCCCTGGCCGAAGCCTATGAGCATCCGCCGCGCGAAGAGCTGATCGGCGAAGCCATGCGCTGGCTGGCCGAGGCGAAGCGCCCGGCCATCATCGCCGGCGGCGGCGTGCGCCGGGCCGGCGCGCAGGCCGAGCTGCTGGCCGTGGCGGAGAAGCTGCAGGCCCCGGTGCTGTGCAGCCCCGGCGGCAACGGCGCCTTCCCCTGGGAGCACGAGCTCTCCTTGCAGTCGTGGGTCGAGGACCGCTACGTCTCGGAGGTCATGGAAGACGCCGACGTGCTGGTGGTCATCGGTTCATCCCTGGGCGAGGTCACCAGCAACTACTTCACCCTGGAACCGCGCGGCAAGATGATCCAGATCGATGCCGAGCCGCGCGTGCTCGAATCGAACACCCCCGCCCTGGGCATCCGCGCCGATGCCCGCGAGGCCCTGAAATTCCTCGATGGGGAAATGCGCAAGACCGGCTTCACCGCCCAGGCCTCCTGGCATGGGAGCACCCCGCAGCAGGTGGTGGCCGAGACCCTGGCGAAGGTGCAGGCCCGCCTGGATGCCCAGGACCTGGGCAAGGAGCGGAAGTTCATGGCCGATATCCGGGCCGCCGTCCCGGCCGGGATGCAGACCTTCTGGGACATGACCATTGCCGCCTACTGGGGGTGGAGCTGCTGGGACGCCAAGGACGGCGAATTCCATTCCGCGCAGGGCGCCGGCGGCCTCGGCTTCGGATTCCCCGCCGCGATCGGCGGCGCCATCGGCTCGAAGCAGCGCGTGCTGGCGGTCAGCGGAGACGGCTCATCGATGTACTCCATCGCCGAACTGGCCACCGCCAAGCAGCACCAGGCACCGGTCACCTGGCTGATCGTCGATGATGGCGGCTACGGCATCCTGCGCGAATACATGGAGGGGGCCTTCGGCAAGGCCACCGCCACCGAGCTGGCACGGCCCGACTTCGTGGCGCTGGCCCAGTCCTTCGGCATCCCCGCCCGGGCGGTGGAACCGGAAGGCATCGGTGCCGCGCTCGCCGAGGCGCTGGAGGCGGACGGGCCGAACGTCATTGTGGTCCGCACCCTGCTGAAGATGTTCGCGCCCACGCACCTGTAAAGGCATCCGGACACGTCGACGGCCTCGGATCCGCTGCTCTCACGAGCGGCGGGTCCGGGGCCGTGGTGATTAATGGATGGTGAAACGGTGCAGGTCAGTGGGTGAAGTGGAATACCACGCCGAAAAGCACTGTCGAGACGCCCAGGCTAATGCCGATGAGCAGTGGCTCCCAGTCCAGGGACTGGGCTGCCAACATCACTGCGAAGGCAGCGAAAAGCAGAATTGCTCCGATGCCTCCCAGGATCACCCCTCCGCCACCATGGTGCCGCACGGCGGAGTGTGCGGTCCGGTTAAATAGTGGTGCCATGCCGCCATGGTACGTCCGAAACCGGGTAAAGCCGAGGGATGGGGCCAACAACTTCGATATTGTCTGCTTTGTTGGCTCAGCGGCCGGTGCGCAGCTGGTGGATTTGCTCGGCAGCGGAGGCCAGCGAGGGGTAGTCGGCGCCGGGGCCCTGGGCGATGAAACCCGGGCAGTGGTGGTCGGCCAGTCCTGCTTGCCCGTAGGACAGGCCGCGGAACGTGCCCTTGGCCATGCGCACCAGATGCGCGCCGGCGGCCACATCCCACACCTTGGTATCGAAGCCGATCACGGCATCGCACCAGCCTGCCGCCACATGGGCCAGGGACAACGCCGCGCAGACCTTGCGCCGCACCGTGGCGAAGTCCTGGATCCACTGGCCCAGAAGCTTCAGCGACAGATCACCGTCCTTGAGCATGGATTCCGCTCCCGGGTAATCGGTCATCAGGTTGGCGCGGGACTGCTCGGGACGGGCACCGGGCTCAAGGACTTGTCCATTGAGGAATGCGGTATCCGAATTGGCACTGAATTCATCGCCGGAGATCGGATCGAGGATTGCGGCGGCAACCAGTTGGCCATCGATGGCGGCGGCGATCGAGATGCAGAAGAATGCCACGCCGTGGACGAAATTGCTGGTGCCGTCAATCGGATCAACGATCCACTGCACCTTGCCGGGAGCCTGCTGGCCGTGCTCGCCGGAGATCCGCTCTTCGCCGAGCACCCAGGAACCGGGGCAGGCCGTGAGCAGTGCGTCGGTGATGATCCGCTGGCTACGCCGGTCGATGCCGGTGACCAGATCATGCGTGTTGGTTTTGTGTTCGGCGTGCACGGTGCCGCGGAAGGAAGCGCGCAGCAGTTCGGCGGACTGGCGAGCTGCTTCAAGCGCTGCAAGACGCAGTTCTTCGGCGTAGTTGGTGCGGGCTTGGACTCGCTGATCATTCACGAAGTCCAGCTTACCGCCGGCACGGAACGCCAAAAACGTTGACTAAAGCAACTAATTAAACTTACTGTGGTGGAAACACAATAGATAGGCAGCCGATAGACCGTGGACAAGTCTCCAGACAGCCATTCGGATTCAGAGCTCAAGAGCCTGCTCGACGAGCTGGCGCGCAGTTCCAGGATCCTACGCGTGTTCTCGCATATGGACCAGACGGACCTCGAGGTTTCCAACGCCTCCCATCATGTGCTCAAGACGCTGAAATCCCGTGAACCCACGCATGCTGCCGACCTTGCCCAGGTCCTCGGCATCGGCACTGCGGCAATGAGCCGGCACCTGGCGGAACTGGAGCAGTCGGGCCTGGTTGACAGGCGGCCCAGCCAAATCGATGCCCGCCGCCATGTGCTTTGGGTGACCGAGGCGGGGTGCGAGCGGCTTGAATTCCGCGACCGATTGCGCCTGGAGCGCATGCGCCAGGTCCTTCCCGACTGGGACAGCTCCCGCATGGCCAGTGTTGCCCACGCTTTGGGCGAGTTGAACGATACGATGATTCGCGGTATCCAATCCCAGCGCACCGATCAGTTCGGCACCGAGCAAAACACCACCGGAAACAACGCAGAAAATACCGACCTTGGATAAGAGCATGCCGGAAAAAGACCGTCCTACCGACCTCACCGAGGTGGCCGCGGACCAGCCGCAGATGGACCAGCGCGAGGTGCTCAAGTCCATCGCTGGAGTCTTGGCATCCTTCTTCGCCGCGATGCTCGCGGCGACCATCGTGTCCATTGCCCTGCCGACCATCATGGATGTCCTGGGCGGCTCGCAAACCGACTTCAACTGGGTCTTGAGCACCACGCTGCTGGCCAATGCCGCCACCACACCCATCTGGGGCAAGATGGCAGATCTCTTCGACAAGAAGAAGCTGCTGCAAGCGGGCATCCTGGTGTTCGTGCTCGGCTCGCTGCTGGCCGGGCTCGCCTGGTCGATACCTGTGCTGCTGTTCGCCAGGGTCATCCAGGGCATCGGCATGGGCGGGCTGACGGCCATGGGCATGGCGGTCATCGGCACGGTCATTCCGCCACGAGAACGCGGACGCTATTCGGGATATTTCGGCGCGGTCATGGCTGTCTCCACCGCGGCAGGCCCGCTGCTGGGTGGATTCATCGTGGACTCGCCGCTTGGCTGGCGCTGGTGCTTCTTCTTCGGCATTCCGATCAGTTTGCTCTCGATGATCCTGATCCACCGGACCCTGCACCTGAAGCACGTGAAGCGCCCGGTGCATATCGACTGGGTGGGCGCCATCCTGCTGACCACCTCCGTCTCCATCCTGCTGATCTGGGTGTCCTATGTGGGCAAGAATGATTACTTCGGCTGGAATTCGTGGCAGACCTACACCATGGTCTCGACGGTCATCTTGCTGGCCGCAGCGCTGCTGCTCGTGGAATCGCGGGTTCCCGAACCGATCATCCCGCTGAAGATCATTTGCACCCGGACCACGTCGCTGGCGATCCTCGCCTCGATCTCGATCGGCGTGGGAATGTTCGGCACCGGCGCCTTCATCGGCCAGTACTTCCAGATCGCCCGCGAAGCCACGCCCACCATGGCCGGGCTGATGACCTTGCCTATGATCGCCGGCAACTACTTCGGATCGGTCTTCTCGGGACAGATGATCACCCGCTTCGGCCGGTGGAAAATCTACCTGCTGATCGGTTCAATCCTCAATATCGCCGGCCTCGGCCTGCTGGGAACGATGCACCACGATACCGAATACTGGATCTTGGCCTGCGGCATGTTCCTGAACGGCGTGGGCATGGGGTTCATGCTGCAGAACCTGGTGCTCTCGGTGCAGAACACGGTGAAAGTCACCGACATCGGTGCGGCGAGCTCTTCGGTGGCGTTCTTCCGTTCAGTTGGCGGCTCGGCAGGCGTCGCGGTGCTCGGCGCGCTGCTGTCCCGAAATGTGGCTGACCTCATCACCGAATCCTTGGCGGCCAAGGGGCAGCTTTCCGCGGCACCGGCCACCGAGGATTCGCTGAATCTTTCGGGGATGCCCGATGCGTTGCGGCTGGTGGTCGAAGCCGCCTATGGCGAGGCGACAGGAATCGTCTTCACCGTTTCGGCAGCCGTGGCAGTTATCGCCTTCGTATGCACCGTGTTCATCAAGGAAGTGCCGCTGCGCAAGACGATCTAGCGGGCGTGGCGTTGTCGCGGAGGCGAATCAGGATAAGCTTCAAACCATGAGCAGCATGCAACCGATCCAGCAGAAGGTATCACTGACCGAGCAGGTGTCCACGATGATCCGTGCTGCCATCGTTGCCGGCGAGATGGCTCCGGGGGAGCACTACTCAGCGATTGGAATTTCGGAAAAGCTGGGCGTTTCGCGGACTCCGGTGCGCGAGGCCCTGCAGCTGCTGGAAAAAGAGGGCATCGTGACCGTGGCGAAAAACCGCGGGGTGCGCGTCAACCAGATTTCCCTGGACGAGATTGTCGAAGTCTTCCAGCTGCGGCTGGCCATTGAGCCAGCTGCTGCCGCACGCGGCGTGCGGAATGCTACGGAGGATGACATCAAGCAGCTGAAGTTGCTGCACCAGCGCATGCTCGAGATCGGTGAAACCGGTGATGGCCGGGCAACGCTGGAAGCCGACAAGGAATTCCACCTCTGCCTGCTGGGATTGGCCGGCAACGCGAAGCTCGACAATGTGGTGGGGGAGTTGCGCAACCTGGTCCTGGCTCACGGGCAGACCACCGTGCCCTTCGCCCGGTCCAGCCAGGATTTGGCCGGGGATCGCGAGGAAATCATGGCAGCGATTCTGGCCAAGGATCCGCAAGCCGCGGCTGCGGCCGTCCGGGACCACGTCATGCGCACCGCGCAGATGCTGATCAAGTCCGTCTGTTCGCGCACCGAGGGGCTGGACGCGCAACCGTTCCTGGAGCGGTTGGACGCCTTGATTTCCTAGCAGCAAGCCCAAGCGTTCCGCGCCAGCCTGAACGCAATTGGCGCCGAGGCGGCGACGAAACATCATGAAAATCCTTGCCAAGGTGATCTGCACGACATAGAGTTGCATGCAACATGTAACTAATGATTTTTGTGGATTGAAGGTGTGGAAGCGAATGAGCCAACCGCTCGAAGGGATCAAGGTCATCGACCTCTCGCGCATCCTGGCCGGACCGCTGTGCTCCATGACCCTGGCGGACTTCGGAGCCGACGTCCTCAAGGTGGAAAGCGCTGCCGGGGATGAGACCCGCAGCTGGAAGCCGCCGGTCAACGCCCAGGGCATCAGCACCTATTACTGGTCGGTGAACCGCAATAAGCAGGCAGTAGTCGCCGACTTTGCGGACACGGCGCAGCTGCAGGCCCTGCGCGCATTGATCCGCGAGGCAGACGTGCTGGTGGAGAATTTCCGTCCCGGCGTCCTGGCCAAATTCGGCTTGGACTACGACAGCCTTCGCGAACTGAATCCGGCACTGGTCTATTGCTCCATCTCGGGATTCGGCGAAAAGCAGGGCGCGGCACTGCCCGGCTTCGACCTGCTGGTGCAGGCCGTGGGCGGGCTGATGAGCATCACCGGCGAACCCGACGGGCCTCCGAACAAGGTGGGCGTGGCCCTGGTGGATGTCCTGGCCGCGCAGAATGCGGTGGCCGGGATCCTGCTGGCCTTGCGCGAACGCGATTCCAGCGGTTTCGGCCAACGGGTGAGCATCAACCTGCTCGGCTCGCTGCTGGCCGGGCTGGCCAACCAGTCCAGCAGCACGCTGGCTACCGGAAAATCCCCGGCGCGCATGGGCAACGCGCACCCGAGCATCGCGCCCTATGAAACCTTCGCTGCCAGCGATGGCGTCGTGGCGATTGCAGTCGGCAACGACCGCCAGTTCGCCGCCCTGGCCCAGCACCTGGGCCAGCCGGAACTGGTCCACGATCCGCGCTTTGGCAGCAACAGCGCACGCGTGGCCCACCGGACCGAACTGAAGGCCATCATCGAAGCGGCCACCGCATCGGCCACGGCCGCGCACTGGGCGGCAGCGCTGATGGCCGCGGGAGTCCCCGCCGGCAAGGTCAACTCCATCGCCGAGGCCATCGACTTCGCCAAGGAACTCGGCCTGGATCCGGTCGCGCTGATCACCGATCCGGCCACCGGAGAGGTGACCGAGCAGATCGCCAGCCCCATCGGGCTCTCGCGCACCGGAGCCCAATACCGCAGCATCCCGCCGGCCCACGGGGAGCACCAGGAACTTCTTGGCACCTTCGCCAACAGCTAATCGCAAGAACTTTCAAGGAGATACACCATGACCACCATCGAACGCCTGCTGCACCCAGCGGACCTGATCAACTTCGATTCCCTGCTCTCGTCCGAGGAATTGGCGCTGCGCGATACCGTGCGCGGATTCGTCAACGAGAACATCAAGCCGAATATCGCCAAGTGGTACAACGACGCGGTCTTCCCGCTGGAAATCGTTCCGGAGATGGCCAAGCTGGGCCTGCTGGGCATGCACCTTCAAGGCTACGGCTGCGCGGGGCGCTCGGCTGTGGAATACGGCATCGCCGGGGCCGAGCTGGAAGCCGGCGATTCGGGTCTGCGCACCTTCGTTTCGGTCCAGGGCTCGCTGGCCATGAGCGCCATCTACAAGCACGGCTCCGAGGAGCAGAAGCAGGAATGGCTGCCGAAGATGGCCGCCGGCGAAGCGATCGGCTGCTTCGGGCTGACCGAACCCACCGCAGGCTCGGATCCCTCGAGCATGAAGACCTTCGCCCGCCGCGACGGCGATGACTGGGTGATCAACGGCTCCAAGCGCTGGATCGGCCTGGCCAACGTGGCGCAGGTGGCAGTGATCTGGGCGCAGACCGATGAGGGCATCCGCGGATTCGTCGTGCCCACCAGCACCCCTGGCTTCACCGCCACTCCGATCGAGCAGAAGCTGTCCATGCGCGCCTCGATCCAGTGCGACATCGAAATGGTGGATGTGCGCCTGCCAGGTTCAGCCGTATTGCCCGAGGTCAAGGGACTGAAGGGGCCTTTCTCCTGCCTGAACGAGGCCCGCTACGGCATCCTGTGGGGTTCCATGGGCGCCGCCCGCGACGCATTCGAAGCCGCCTTGGCCTACTCGCAGGAACGCCTGCAGTTCGACAAGCCGCTGGCCGGATACCAGATGACCCAGCAGAAGCTGGTGGACATGGCCTTGGAAATCAATAAGGGCTTCCTGCTCGCCCTGCACATCGGCCGGTTGAAGGACGCCGGGAAGCTGGATCTGCACATGATCTCGGTTGGCAAGCTGAACAACTGCCGCGAAGCCATCGCGATCTGCCGCGAGGCCCGCACCATCCTGGGCGGCAACGGCATCACCCTGGACTACTCGCCGCTGCGCCACGCCAACAACCTGGAGTCGGTGCGCACCTACGAGGGCACCGACGAGGTGCACACTCTGATCCTGGGCAACAAGCTCACCGGCGTGCCGGCCTTCCGCTAAGCCGAGAAACTACGGAAAACGGAAAAGAATCCAATGGAACTTTCGACAGCAGTTGCCACCTTGGAGCACTACATCAATGGCGCCTGGGTGCCCGGAGACGGCGGGCGCATCGGCTCAATGGCCGCCGCAGACCAGTCCAGCATCCTCGCCGAGGGCACTGCGGCCAGCACGGACCAGGTGGCGGCCGCCTTTGACGCCGCCCGCACGGCGCAGAAGCCCTGGGCCGCCACCCCGATGGCAGCCCGCGGGGCGATCCTGGCCAAGGCCGCCGGCTACCTGACGGAGCATGCCGAGGACTTCGGCGCGGAACTGGCCGCCGAGGAGGGCAAGACCCGGGCCGAAGGCATTGGCGAAGTCCTGCGCGCCGCGCAGATCCTCACCTACTACTCCAGCGAATCCGAGCGCGCTGCCGGCACCGTCTTCCAATCCCCGCGCGCCGGGGAGCAGATCCTGGTGACGCATAAGCCGCTGGGGGTGATCGGGGTGATCACTCCCTTCAACTTCCCCATCGGGATTCCTGCATGGAAGATCGCCCCGGCGCTGGTCTTCGGCAACACCGTGGTGTTCAAGCCGGCCAGCCTGGTGCCGCTGCTGGCCATCCGCCTGGTGCAGGCCCTGGAGCATGGCGGGCTGCCCGCCGGCGTGCTCAATCTGGTCATCGGACCCGGGGCGCTGGGCGATGCCTTCATCGCCAATGGGCAGCTGGACGGGCTGACCTTCACCGGATCCACCGGGGTGGGCCGCAAGCTCTGCGCCGCGGGGGCAGCGCGCGGGATTCCGGTGCAGGCGGAAATGGGCGGCAAGAACGCATCGGTGGTGCTGGCCGACGCCGACCTGGACCTGGCCAGCGAGCAGGTGCTCTTCGGGGCGTTCCGCTCCACCGGGCAGAAGTGCACTGCCACCAGCCGGCTGATCCTCGATGAGGCCATTGCCGATGAGTTCCTGGCCAAGCTCACCGGGCGGCTGGCGCAGTGGGTGACCGGGGATCCGCTGGATCCGTCGGTGCACATGGGTCCGCTGGTGGATGCCAAGGCGGCCACCTCGGCAGCCCAGGGGATCGAACGCTCGCTGGAACAGGGCGCGACGCTGCACTACCGCGGGCAGGCCCCGGACACCGGCAGCTTCCTGGCCCCGACCATCCTGGAGCTCCCGGAGGGAGAAGCGGGGCGGGCCAACTGCGCATGGCAGGAAGAATTCTTCGCACCGATCCTGGCGGTGCGCCGGGTCGACGGATGGCAGGAAGCCTTCGAAGCCGCTGAAGACTCGGAATTCGGCTTGAGCCTGGCGCTGTTCACCTCGAATCTCGCGCTGGCATTGGAAGCGCAACAAACTCTCGACGTGGGAATTTTGCATGTAAATTCGGAGTCAGCAGGCGCCGACCCGCATGTGCCTTTCGGCGGTGCGAAGGCCTCTGGCTACGGACCGAAAGAGCAGGGAGCGGCAGCTCGCGAGTTCTACACGCACACCACGACGACCTACCTGCGCGGCTGAAGGGTGCCGCGCGGGACTGCAAAGAGAGTAATGATCAATGACGATTGAACGTATTTTGGTGATTGGCGCCGGCACCATGGGCCGGCAGATTGCGATGTGCTGCGCGTTGGGCGGATACAGCACAGTGCTGCAGGACATCTCTGCCGACGCGCTGGACGCCGCCCGTGCCGAACTGGAATCCTGGGCTGCCGGGCGCGTGGCCAAGGGCAAGCTGGATCAGTCCACAGCCGATGCGGCGCTGGGACGCCTGGGCCAGGACACCGATCTGGTCCAGGGCGCGTCCACGGCGGACCTGGTCATCGAGGCCGCGGTAGAGCGCTTGGACATCAAGGAGCAGATCTTCGCGCAGCTCGGCGAGCATGCACCGGCCCACGCCATCCTTGCAACGAACTCCTCGACGCTGCCGTCCTCGAAGGTGGCCGAGGCCAGCGGCCGTCCGGAGCAGGTGTGCAATATGCATTTCTTCAATCCGGCATTGGTGATGAAGTGCGTCGAGGTGGTTCGCAATGCGCAGACCAGCGACGCCACCATCGAGGCCGTCACCGAGGTGGCCAACCGGCTGGGAAAGAACCCGGTGCTGGTGAACAAGGAGATCCCCGGGTTCATCGCCAACCGCATGATGGGCGCGATCAACGCCGAGGCGCTGAACCTGGCGCACGCTGGAATCGCCAGCATCGAGGACATCGACACCACCGCGAAAACCGCGCTGGGCCACCCCATGGGTCCGTTCGAGCTGATGGACATGGTGGGCCTGGACGTCATCGATTTCATTGCCCAAGCGACCTACGCCGAAACCGGCGATGCGGCCGATCAGCCGCACCCGCTGATCACCGAAAAAGTTGCAGCCGGCAAGCTCGGGCGCAAGAGCGGAGAAGGATTCTACCCCTACTCCTGAGCACGGCCCAAGCTGGAAACGCCGCTGCCTGCCCGATCAGCATCGGGTGGCAGCGGCGTTTTCCGTGCGGTTCTCCGGGGGAGCTATTCAGCGACCTCTGGCTGCTCGCCGAGCTGGAAATGCCGTCCGGAGATGGAATCGACATTGACCCGGATCCAGAAATCCTTCTGGGTCGGGATCCATGGAGAGACGCCGCTTTCGCGCGCCTCCTTGATATCCGCTTCATGCTCCAGCACTTCGGCGCTGCCGTGCACGACCACCGACCACGCCTCATCGGAAAGGATGCCGTCGACTTCGAAGGCGATCTTTTCGTTGATCGACATGGCCGCCAGCTTGTTTCCGGGCGCAGTGCGCAGGAACAATTTTCCGTTGTGCACCCCGTAGTTCACCGGGACGATATCGATCAACCCTGCAACCGTGGTCGCCACGCGTCCGTGGGAGGTGTGCGAGAGCAGCTGCCACGATTGGTCCTCATCCAAGACCAGGACCGGACTGTTCATTTCGTGTTCGAATTTCATAGCACCAGTTTTCTATTGTTTGTAGAAAAGTGCAAGAGCCTGAGACACAAGTTCTCGTTTTCCCCTGCGCGGGTATCGGCATGAAAGACTGGAGCCATGAGTCATATTTCGGCTGATGGCGATGCGCGGCATGTAGCGTCGCGAATTGAAGACGGAGTGCATCGGTGGCGCGCGCGGCGCGCCCTGGCCAATGGCCATCAAGCGGTCATCCTGCCCTATGTGGGATATGGCTCCACCGGACCGAGCGGCGGCTGGATCCGCGTCTTCGCCCGTGTGGTGCTGGCCAAGCCGGGCGCCTTCGAGGACGGGCAGCACAAGGCCCAGGTGATTGCCGATGGCATTCGCGGCTTCCGCAACTTCATTTCCCCGATCCTCCCCGGCGGCAAGGTCAGCATCGACGTGGGCGACCATCGCTTCGAGGTGCAGGCCGATCGCGGCGGTGTCATCGATGTGAAGCTGATGGTCGACCTGCCTGCCGGCTGGAACGAGATCCGCCTCCAGGCCCATGATGGCGATGACGCGCAGGCAAAGATTCTCGTGATCGACCAGTCGCAGAAGTTCGGGGTGATCAGCGACGTCGATGACACGGTCGTGGTCACCGCGCTGCCGCGCCCGCTGCTGGCGGCCTGGAACTCCTTCGTGCTCTCGGAGCATGCCCGCGTGGCGACCCCCGGGATGGCGGTAATGCTCCAGACGGTGTTGCACGAGCATCCGGGATCGCCGACCATCTACCTGTCCACCGGCGCCTGGAATGTCGCGCAGACCCTGCAGCGCTTCATGTCGCGCAACCTGTTCCCCAAGGGGCCGTTGCTGCTCACCGACTGGGGACCGACCGACCGTTCCTGGTTCCGCAGCGGAATGCAGCACAAGGTCGACCAGCTGCGCCGGCTGGCCGAGGAATTCCCGCATATTTCGTGGGTGCTCGTTGGCGATGACGGCCAGCATGATCCTGCCATCTATGCGGAGTTCGCGCGCCGCTACCCGGAACTGGTCCGGGCGATCGTGATCCGCCAGCTGACCCCTTCCGAAGCGGTGCTGGCCGGCGGCCGCTCGCATGAGCTGCGCCGGACCACTCCCGGGGTGCGCTGGGTCTACGAGCCGGACGGAGCGCGCATCCTGCGTGAACTGGCCAAGTTGGGGATCGCGGGCGATGACAGCACGAACCTGCTGAAGGACGAATAGCTATGGATGGAACCACCCTGCGGGTGCAGGTGCCGATGCGCTGGGGCGACATGGATGCCTACGGGCATGTCAATAACGTCAACCTGATCCGGCTGATGGAAGAAGCGCGCATCGCCGGCTTCGGCGTGCCCGGCGGCACCGGGGCACCCGGCACCCAGCCGCAAGCCGACATCTTCTCGGCGGTTCCGGCCGGAACCCAGATTCTCGTTGTCGAGCATCGGGTGCGCTACTCCCGTCCACTGGAATACCGCAACGTGCCGGTCAACGTCGATCTGTGGGTTGCCAATATCAAGCCTGCGAGCTTCGACATCTGCTACGAATTCCGCGACCCGGTGGAAGACCACCTGTGCGTCAAAGCGGCCACGACCCTGGCCTATTTCGACCCGGAGACCTCGCGCGTGCAACGCCTGAGCCCCGAGGAGCGGGCTGGGCTCAGCGCATATGAAGGGCCCTCGACCTTCCCGAAGTAAGCACTTGGGCTCCTGTCAATTAGGATTGATCTATCTACCCTTATTAAGACAGGAAGTGATGTTGTGTCCCAGCCCGCTGGTGGTCGCCCGCAAACTGGAGGTCGCACCGCGCGCCCTCAGGTCCTCCTGCAGGTCCTCAAGCGTGAGAGCATCGCACCGCATCTTGTGCGGCTCACCCTTGGTGGCCCAGGCATCTCAGATTTCGTCGACAAGCCGGTCACCGACCGCTACGTGAAATTCCTGTTCGCCAAGCCCGAGCTGGGACTCGAGCTGCCCTACGACATGGAGGCGCTGCGCGAGCAGCTGGCTCCCGAGGACATGCCGGTTCGCCGCACCTACACCGTGCGCCGCAGCGACATGGAGGCGGGCACCATCGAGGTCGACTTCGTGGTCCACGGCGATGAGGGCCTGGCTGGCCCGTGGGCGCGAGATGCGCAGATCGGCTCGTCCATCTGCTTCTCGGGCCCGGGCGGCATGTTCGTCCCCAATGAAGAATTCGATTTCCACTTCTTTGCCGGAGACGAAACCGCCATCCCCGCCATCGCCGCATCCCTGGAATCCATGTCCCCGCAGATGAAGGGCCTGGTGGTCATCGAGGTCGCCGACGAGGCCGATGAAATGCAGCTTCAGGCTCCAGCCGGCATGGAGATCCGCTGGATCCACCGCAATGGGCAGTTCACCCCGGAAAGCACCATTCTCGAGTCGGTGATACGCGAGATCCCGTGGCCCGAGGGCCGCGTGCAGGTCTTCGCCCACGGTGAGCGCGAAGTGATGAAGAAGCTGCGCCACTTCTTCTATGACGAGCATGGAGTGGACCGCCGCGACATGTCGCTATCCGCCTACTGGGCCTACGGCCGCGCCGAAGACGCGTTCCAGGCCGAGAAGCGCACGGACATCGGCAAGATTTTCGCCGATTAGCCTGAGTGCCGTCACCTGATTCGCAGAAGTTAGATCGACCTAAGACACTATTCGAAAAATTACGCAAATAGGTATTGACGTTATTGCCGGTTCTTAGGTTATGCTTATTCCAGAGCTTCTCCCGTGTGTGGTCGGGAGAAGCGTCGAGCTTGACCGATATTTATCGGCTAGCTCACTGCATGCCGGGGCTGCTCACCTCGGAGCAGTGAGGGGCGTAGCCGGCTTGAATTAGGGGAATGGAGAATCGGAGGACTTGCTCAGTCGGCCGATTCGTCGAAAAGGGAGCTTATCAAGATTGCACACCTTGATAAGCTCCCTTTCTCGTCCCTAGGGATTTGCTGCATCAAAAGACCACAGCAGTAGGGTCGCCAGATAGCCAGCGCCCCGAGGCGGGGGTGCGACGACCGAACCGCCATCGCGAAGCTTCCCCAGGGCTCGGCGGACGACCAGATCCGAATCGAGGAAAATCTCCGGATCCCGCAATCCGCGCAGCGCCATGTAATTGCGCGTCCATGGGCCCACCCCGCGCAGCGCCTGGAGCTGATCCAGGAATTCCGGTGCGTCGCCAAGCAGGAATTGCCCGCTGAGCTCAAACCATTCGGCCACCGTTTGCAGTGTCACCGCCCGCGAAAGCGGGCAGCGTATGATCTGCTGCAATTCTGCAGGCGTGCAGGCGGCCGTTGCGGCAGCCGAGGGGAAGGCCCGAAGGCCTGAGCTGTGCGGCTGGCCCAAGGCATCGACATAGCGTCCGCCCAAGGTCCGTGCCGCCGCCAAGGACACCTGCTGCCCGATGACAGTGGTCGCCAGAGCCTCGAAAGGATCCGGGTAGCTGATCAGCCGCAGGTGGGGGAAGGCCATGGCCAGCGGCTGGTAGCCCGGCAGGGCACCAAGCGCCGCATAGGCCGCACTGGTGTCCTGCTGCAGCCCCAGCCAATGGTTGATGATCCCGGTCAGCCGGGCAACGGATTCCGGCGGGGCATCATGGGTGAGCGATACGCCGAAGGCATCCAGCCTCAGGGAAACTTCTACCAGTTGTCCCTGCACCTGCAGGATGCGCTGGACCTGGGCCGCGGCGGGGTCCAGCCGCTCCTGGGCTGGCAACGAATGCAATGCCAGCACCGCCAGCGCGTGGCTGGCATCCAGTGTTCCCGTCGCAGGCAGGCGCAGTTCCATTTGTTTAGGCCCAGATGCCGGAGGTGCCGCGGCGGTGCGAGCCGATCAGGTGGGTGTCCACCATGCCGATGGCTTCCATTAGGGCGTACATGGTGGTCGGGCCGACGAACTTGAAGCCCCGCTTCTTCAGCGCCTTGGCCAGCTCCTTGGACTCCGGGCTTTGCGTGGGGATCTCGGTGAAGGTGCGCGGAGCCGGCGTCTGCTCCGGCTTGAATGACCAGATGAAATCGGACAGGCCGCCCTCTTCGCGAAGCATCAGGGTTGCTTCGGCGTTGGCGATTGTTGCGCGGATCTTGAGCCGATTGCGCACGATCCCTGCATCCTCCATCAGCCGATTGAAGTCATCCTCGGTGAACAGGGCGACTTTCTCGGGATCGAAGTATTCGAAGGCCTGGCGGAATGCCTCGCGCTTGGAAAGGATAATGGCCCAGGACAGGCCCGACTGGAAGCATTCAAGGCTGAGCCGCTCGAAAAGGCCGGCTTCCGTAGTGATCGGCATGCCCCATTCGGCATCGTAGTACGCGCGGAGCATGCCATTCGAAGCGGCCCAGCGAGGGCGCGCCAACCCGTCCTCGCCAACGATGAGATCTTCAGTCATATTTTCATCTTCCCATCCATCCGGATTCTCGCAGTGTCATGCAACCTTTCGTTTCGCGGCCACGTGGCCTATCATCGTTATATGGCGATAATAGAGTCAGGTAGCGATGCAGTGGAAGTCCGCAACGGCAAGCTCCAGTTCGCGGCGCTCTTCCATGCGCTCGCCGACCCGACGAGGCTGCTGATCCTTGACCACCTGCGGACCGGGGAGCACAAGGTCAGGGAACTGACCGAGCATCTGGGCCTGGCCCAAAGCACGGTCAGCGCGCACCTGTCCTGCCTGAAGGACACCGGCCTGGTTCGCGTCAGAAGCCAGGGGCGGGCCAGCATCTACTCGCTGGGACAGCAAGAAGCGCTTGATGCCCTGGCCGCCGCCGCGTCGGCACTGCTGCCGCAGGACGCGGCCCACCACCAGTGGCACGAAGCCCATGGCACGGACCGGAGGGAGGACTGAGCATGGGACACAACCACTCCCACGGCCACTCGCATGACCATTCAGGAGCCAACCGGACCCGTCTGGCGTGGGCCTTCGCCATCACCGCGACGATCCTCGTCGCCGAAGTGGTTGGCGCGATCCTCACCAACTCACTGGCCTTGCTGGTTGACGCGGCGCATATGCTCACCGATGCCCTGGGGCTCCTGCTCGCGCTGACCGCCGCCAACCTGATCATGCGCAAGCCCACGACGAAGCGCACCTGGGGATTCCGCCGCGCCGAAGTGCTCTCGGCGACCTTCCAATCGGCCTTGCTGCTGGCGGTGGGCATCTATGCCGCGGTCGACGCGGTCCGCCGGCTCTTCGCCCCGGCAGAAGTGCAGCCGGCTGGGCTGCTGGCCTTCGGCATCATCGGCCTGGCCGGCAACGTCATCTCCATGTGGATCATTTCCGCGGGTCGCAACAACAACCTCAACATGCGCGCGGCCTTCCTGGAAGTGGTCAACGACGCATTGGGCTCGGTCGCCGTCATCATTGCCGCACTGGTGATCACCTTCACCGGGTGGATGCGGGCGGACTCCGTGGCGGCGCTGGTGATCAGCGCCCTGATTGTTCCACGGGCCATGAAGCTGCTGGGGGAGACCACCCACATCCTGCTCGAATCCACGCCGAAGGGCTTGGATTTGATCGCGGTCAGGGAGCATTTGGAAGCATTGCCCGGAGTCATCGCGGTGCACGATCTGCATGCCAGCCAGATTGCCTCCAACCTTCCGGTGCTCACCGCCCATGTGGTGGTCGAGGACTCGGTGTTCTCCACCGGCGCGGCCGGCGGGTTGCTGCGCGATCTTCAGCAATGCGTGGCCGACCACTTCACCGTGAGCATTGAGCACTCGACCTTCCAGATCGAGCCGGACTCGCACCAGCTCACCGAACGCGAGCACGGCTGCTAGGCGGACAGCACCGGGTGGAGGCGATCCGCGGCTTCGCTCATCCCCTGGTATGACGTGGCCCCGCTGAACTGGATCCTGGCGGTTGATGCCGGTATGGCTAGGTGATTTGTAGTCTTTCTAATATGACTTCCGAGACTATGCCGAAAACCGAGAACGCGGTCGCTGCCCGCGGCCTGACCAAGACCTACGGGCACGACAGCACCAGGGTCGAAGCCCTGCGCGACGTCACCGTTTCCTTCGAACGATCCCGCTTCACCGCCATCATGGGCCCTTCGGGCTCCGGCAAATCCACGCTGATGCACTGCCTAGCTGGCCTGGATACCGCCGACTCCGGCGAAATCGTCATTGGCGGGAAGAACCTGCTGGAACTGAGCGATGACCAGCTGACCGAGATGCGCCGCGAGCAGATCGGCTTCGTCTTCCAGTCCTTCAACCTGGTGCCCACCATCAGCGCCAAGGACAACATCCTGCTGCCGCTGTCGCTGGCCGGCAAGAAGCACGACCGCGACTGGTTCAACACCGTCATCCAGGCCCTGGGCCTGCGCGACCGGCTGAACCACAAGCCGCATGAGCTCTCCGGCGGCCAGCAGCAGCGCGTGGCGGTAGCCCGGGCGCTGCTCACCCGGCCGGAAGTCGTCTTCGGCGATGAGCCCACCGGCAACCTCGATTCGCGCACCGGCGCCGAAGTGCTCTCCTTGATGCGCACCTCCACCCGCGAGATGGGCCAGACCATCATCATGGTCACCCACGACCCGGTGGCCGCTTCCTATGCGGACAATGTGCTGCTGATGAAGGACGGCACGATTGTCGGATCCATCCAGGAGCCCACCGTGGCTGCCGTAACCGAGGCCCTGGCCTCCCTGGCGGAGTAGGCAATGCTGCACGTAGCGCTTTCGAATATCAAGACCTATGCGCGGCGGTATATCGCCGTCATCCTGGCGGTGGCCATCGGCACCGCCTTCCTCGCCGCAACCCTTGCGGTGAATTCCTCCACCCAGGCCACCTTGCGCAACTCCCTGGGCGATGCGTACAAGAATGCGGACCTGGTCGCCTACCCGGACTGGGATTTGCTGGGCGATGCCGATGAACCGACCCGGCTGGACATGAAGGACATCGCAGCGATCCGCGACCTGCCCGGGGTCTCCACTGCCTACGGCGTGGGCTACGTCTACGGGCAGATGCACACCTCGGACAACGGCTACACCGTGGCCCTGCAGCCGGTGGATCCCAACCAGCGGCTCGGCGGCCTGGAACTGCTCGAAGGGCGCCCGCCGCTGAGCGGCAACGAGATGATCGTCGATGAGGCCCACGCCGAGGACATGGGCATCTCCATCGGCGATGTCGTGGCGCTGGGCAATGAGCAGGGCAAGACCGAGAACATGAAGATTGTCGGCATCCAGCGCTCCAGCACCAACCCGCAGGTGGCTGCCACCGCCCTGGGCGGGCTCAGCGAGAAGTCCTGGATCCAGTTCGCCGATGGGCAGGAGGACTTCGGGGAAATCGTGATCAACTCCCAGGGTCCGCTGCCCGCGCTGGAAACCGAGCTGCAGGAGCACTTCGCCAGCCAGCAGATGAAGGACATCGTCGTGCTCACCGCGGACGAGAAGGTCGTCCACGATGTCGCGCAGATGACCGGAGGCACCGACCAGCTCACCGTCGTGCTCGTGGTCTTCGCGCTGATCGCCCTGGTGGTCACCGGGCTCGTCGTGGTCAACACCTTCTCCGTGGTGATCGCCCAGCGCACCCGCGAACTGGCGTTGCTGCGCATCCTGGGCGCCAAGCGCAAGCAGATCCGCAGCTCGGTCCTCGTCGAGGCCCTGCTTATCGGCATCGCCGCCTCGGTGATCGGCGTCCTGCTGGCCATCGCCCTGATGGCGGGGCTGATCGAGGTGCTGCATGCACTGGTGCCGTCGATGTCCTATGCCACCTTGGCGCTGAACCCCGCCGGGATCATCATCCCGATCATCGTCGGCATCCTGATGACGGTGATCTCCGCCAGCCTGCCGGCACGCCGTGCCATGCGGCTGGCGCCGCTGGCAGCGCTGCGCCCCTTCGATGCGGCCAGCGTGAAGAACCGGGCCGGCAAGGTGCGCATCGTCATCGGCGCCCTGCTGGCACTGGCCGGAGCCGCGGGACTGGCCTACGGCGCGCTTGAAGGGGACCTGATCATCGCCTTCCTCGGCGGACTGGTGTCCTTCCCGGGCATCCTGATGCTCGCCTCGCTCTTCGTCCCCTCCAGCGTGGCAGGGATCGGCAAGGCCGTCACAGGCAACTCGACGGCCGGCAAGCTGGCCGCGCTGAACGCCGTGCGCAACCCCGGGCGCACCACGGCCACTGCTACGGCGCTGCTGATCGGCGTCACCCTGGTGTCGATGATCATGGTTGGCGGGCAGACCGCCAAGGCCAGCTTGAACAACTCCATCGCCGGGGAATTCCCGGTGGATGTGATGGTCGCGTTGCCGGGCACCGGCCTGCAGGAAGCCGAGGCCCAGGACTTCGCCGAGCAGATCGGGGAACTGGAAGGCGTCGACGCCACCGCCACGTACGACTTCGGCTCGGCGACCGCGGAATTCAGCACGGAAGAAACCTACGAGGTGCAGCTGATGGCCGTTGACCCGCAGCCATTTGCCGACGTGGCGCTGTCCGAGGGCATCGTTCCAAAAGATGGGCAGATCGTATTCACGCAGTGGCCCACCGAGGACACCTCGCTGAGCATCGGCGGACAGACGCTTCAAATCAAGTCCTCAACTGCCACGGTGGATGGGAACATCGTGAGCAAGCAGACCTTCAGCAAGCTCGGAATCGATGAATCGCAAGCCTTCTCCGGGATCCTGGTGAAGACCGATGAGCAGTTGGCCAGCTCGAAGATCAATGACCTGGTCAGCGAAATTGCGGATATCACCGGTGTGGACTCATCGATGATTTCTGGCGGCGTGGTCATGAAGTCCATGTTCTCGCAAGTCATCGACGTCCTGCTGGCAATCGTCTCGGCGCTGCTGGCGGTAGCGGTGCTGATCGCGCTGATTGGCGTCGCCAATACGCTCAGCCTCTCGGTGCTGGAGCGCACCAGGGAGAATTCCCTGCTGCGGGCCCTGGGCCTGAAGAAGAAGCAGCTGCGCAGCATGCTGGCCACCGAAGCGGTGCTCATCGGCGGTGTCGCGGCCTTGCTCGGCCTGGTGCTGGGCGTTGCCTACGGCCTGCTCGGAGCCCGCTCGGCGCTCTCCTCCATGGGTGCGATGACCTACGAGATCCCATGGTGGCAGCTGGCGGTGGTCCTGCTGATCAGCATTGTGGCAGCCCTGTTGGCCTCGGTGACTCCGGGCCGCCGGGCAGCAAAGCTGTCGCCGGTTGAAGGCCTGGCTACCGAGTAGCCGGCAACCAGCCAAGCTGCGGTGGCCCTGGAAGCGCTAGCATCCAGGGCCACCGCTTTTTTGGGCTCCGGCTCAGGCCGGTAGGCTGTCAGCATGAACGTTGAACTCACCAGATTCCGCGTCCTGCCAGGCAAAACTGCGCAGGTCAATGAATGGCTGGAATTCCTGAACAGCCATATGCCCGCGGTGCTGGACACCCTTGAGGGCGAGAAGATGTATGTGGAAACGATCTTCAGCGAGACCCTGGATGGCGTCGACTACCTGTACTGGTACAGCATCCAAGGCGAGGGCGGCATCGAGGTGCAGGATTCTGCCCATGAAGTCGACAAGGTGCATCTGGAGTATTGGAAGGAATGCATCGATCCTGGCTTCGCACCCCAAGAGCTGACCCCACGGGTGCTCATGATTCCTGAACGCGTGCAGCGCAGCATGCACTAGCGTCCATAGTAAAAAGCACTCGGTCCAGAACCCGCACGGCGAGTTCTGGACCGAGTGCTTTTTGCCGTGATGGCTAGCTGCGCAGGGTAATCGTGGTGGCCATGGCCGGGGAACGGCCGGTAGTCACGAAGCCCGAAATGTTGGATCCCGGATGCTTGATGATGTCCGTGATGGATCCCAGATGGCGGCTCAAATCGATCTTGTCTTCAGGGGCCGCGAGCACCAGATGGAAGCCGAACTCCTGCAACGCGCGTATGCCTGCCGCCGCATATTCGGAGTTGGCCTGGATGAAGGCCTCGTCAATCATCACCGTGCCATATGAGGTGAACCCGGCCGAGGCGAAGCCCAGCTGGTAGGCCAATGCGGCACCCATGATGAAGGAGGTGAAGCGCTGGCCTTCGCCGCCGGAGAGCGTGCCCGGTTCCAGGCCGGTCTCGACCTCTCCATTGGGCTTGTGCTCGTTGCAGCTGATCATCACATGCTGGCGGACATCGAGCACGGTGGAGCGCCAGGCGGTCATGGCTGGGTCGCTGAGCGCGGTGACCAGTGCCTCCAGCGCCTGGTACGAGCTGGCCAGGGTGCTTTCGTCCTTGGTGGTGTAGGCCTCCTGCAACGCGTCCTTCAATTCCTTGCGGAAGGTTCCGGCCTCCACCGGAATCGCATTGGCCACTTCCAGGCGGAGCACCGAGCCATGCTCGAAGGCCACCTCGGAGAGGATCTGGTTCAGCGGCTTGATGCGCTCGGAGATCATCCGGCGCTCTTCATCCAGCAGCTGCAACAGGTCGCTGAAGCGTTCGTAGGAACGGTTCGCGAAGTATTCGCGGAACTGCGCCTCATGGTGAGGCAGGCCATCGGCCACAATCTGGTCGTGCAGCTGCGCGTAGTGCTCTGCGGCTTCAGCGGTGGTGCCGTGGGTTTGCGCGTGGGAGGTGCCGAACTCGCGGGCGAAACGACGGAAGGTTTCGCTCAATGCGCCACCGATTTCGTGGCGCCGCGACTGCAGAGAATTGACTTGGCTGCCCAACTGGAGCTTGACCTCGGCAAAGGCTTCGCTGATGTCCTCGCTGGCAGGGCAGTCGCCGGCGGCAACCTGCTGCAGTACCGGGCCCAGCAGCTGATGCTGGCGCAAGGCCGGGGGAATGCTGTCTTCCCATCCGGAATCCAGCTCTTCGCTGGCGGAGAGGATCTGCTGCGCGCGCTGCACCTGCAGCTCAAGATCTGCAATGCGCGAGCGGACCAGCGCGAGGTCGCCGACCAGCGTTTCGGCTTCGGCCTTCGCCGTTTCAATCTGCTGGCGGACCCGGGAGGAGTCCCCGGACAGCGCCAGTGCGTCGCCGAGCTTCTGCTCGCTGCGGCGCAATGCCTCCAGCGCTTCGGAGGCATCGAGCTGGCCGAAAGTCCGCTCGTCGGCAATCAGCGCCTGCAGCAGCTGGGCCTTGGCCACGACCTTGTTCTTCGCCGCGCTGCGCTCGTCGGCAGCCTGCTGGGCCTTGATGATCTTCTCGTCCAGCCGCGCCGCCTTGGACTGCAGCTCGGCGATCTTCGACTCGTTGGTGAAGCCCAGCAGGTACTCGGACGCCGGCAAAGTGCGGGTATCGCGCTCAAAGGTTCCGGTGCCGGACTTGATCGTGCCGGCCGGGGTGATCGCCTTGGGGTGCACATGCATGGCAGCATCGTTCTCGACGCAGGCCAATGGATAGTCGGCGGTGATCTTGGCTTTCAGCCAGGCCCCGGCGTCGCCCGGCGCGAAGTCCAGCTTGGTGACCAGGTCTGCCGGGCCGGCCTGCGCGGTGCGCGGCTGCTGCGAGATGTCGCTCCAGCGTACCCGGCCCAGCCCGTCGAGCCGGTCGATGGCGTGGGTGACCTGGGCGAGCAGCTCGCCCGGAACCAGCAGGGTGCGGGCCAGCGAATGCAGGGACTTTTCAGCGGCCAAGCGCCAGCTGCCGGCATCGGCCGAGACATCCATGAGCTCTCCGGCGAAGGGCAGCTGTTCTTCCTTGAGCGAGCAGGCCGAGGCGATGGCACGGCGGGCGGCGATCGACCGGTCGTCGATGTTGCTGGCCCGGCGCTGGTAGGAGCGGATCTGCTCGGCCAGGGTTTCTGCGCGCTTGCGCAGGTTGACCAGGGTTGCCATGGCCTCGTACTCGACAGTCTGGGCATCATGGGTAATCGAGCTGAGCTGCTGCAGGGTGCGTGCGGCATTGGCCCGCAGCTCATCCAAGCCGGTGGCGGAGAACTCGAAGGACAATCCGGCATCCGCCGCCTGCTGCTGCAGGGTGCGGATGAGGCTTTCCTTCTCGCTCAGCGCCTTGCGGGCCACATCGGCTTCGCGCTCCAGCAGCATCAGGGAAGCGGAGCCGGCGGAATCGTGGGCGGCTTCCAGTGACGCCAGCTGGTCATCGAGCTGATCCTTGCGCTGGCGAAGCTCGGCCTCGTCGGCCTTGAGCTTGGACAGCTCGGATTCATGGGAGGCCAGGTCATTGCGCAGCACCAGTTGGCGGACCTGGGCTTCCAGGGTGTTCACGTCGCTTTCGAGCAATTGCCGGGTGCTGGCAATCTGCCCGGCCAAGTCGCGGTAGGCCTGGTCCTGCTCGGGCACCTGCGCCAGCACGTCGCGCTGGGCGCGGGCGGTATCCAGCTGGCGGTAGATGCCGCGCAGGTGGGCGAAGTCCTCCACCGCCGCGGCGGCGGCCTTCAGCGTGGCTGGTTCTTCCAGCACCTCATGGCGGAAGAACTGGTTGACGCCCTTGGCCAGGCCCTTGCCGTTCTGCAAGGTGCGCAGCAGAGCGAAAGCCTTGTCGCTTTCCACTCCGAGCCGGCGGCGCAGGCGCTCGATGAACGCCTTGTGCGTATCGAAGGCTTCGCTGGGTGCCAGAGCCTTGGACAGCGAGGACACAGTGAAGCGGCGCGGTCCGTGGTTTTCCAGCTCCGCGATATCGACCTTGCCCTCGCACAACAGGTAGTGCTTGGAGACCTGGCCTTCCAGACCGGCGTCGGGCAGGTCGAAGACGGCGCCGGCGGTCACGGTGTTGCCCATGCCGTCGTCGTAGCTGAGCACAATGGCGCTCCACGTCGCCCCGGGACGCTGGTAGACGGTCCCGGCGCTGGTCTTGAACTTGCGCCCGCGCATATAGGAGAACGTGGTGCGGCGGTCCTCGCGGGTGGCCGCATCATTGGCCGACTCGTTCAGCCGGGGCGTGGCGAAGAAGACGTGGCCCATCGCATCGAACAGGGTGGATTTGCCCACGCCCGGATGGCCGGTGACCAGCGTGCCCGCACGGTCCACGGCCAGGTCGTGCAGGCCGTGGAAGGTGCCCCAGTTGACGATCTGTACTCGGCTCAGGCGATGCTGGCCCGGGTTGAGTGCCCCGCCCAGCGGGAGAGTCATTTCAATGCTCATCGGTTACTCCTGCACCAACTCGGGGGTCTGCTCTGCGAGGTCATCAGTGTCATCTGCGTCCAGGCTGAACGCCGGGTCATTGGCGTCGATGGCGGCAATGTAGCGCGGGATGTCCTGGATATTGGTGATCGGCAAGGCCATCGCCAGCGCCGGGGAGATGCGGAACTCGTTCTCCAGCTCGGTGCCGGTGAGCAGGCGCAAGGACTGAAGGCGGGTGATAGCTGCATCGCAGGATTCGGCAAAGCGCTTGTCGTCACGGTCCGAGGCCTGGCGGTGCTCGGCCAGGATCTCGTGCATGCCTGCCCGCGAAATCACCGCATCGCTGCCGCTGCCCGAATGCTGCTCCAGCAGCAGCCGCAGGCGCAGGGCCAGCAGGGTTTCATCGCGCTTCAGCGGACGGCGCGGAGCGATCGGGGAGGTGTGGACCTGTTCGATCTGGACCGGGGCCAGCATGGCGATCTTGCGATCCATATCCAGCCGCAAGGCCAGGAAAATCTCGGAGAAATAATCGCAGATGCTCTGCTGCTGGTCCAGCAGCAGCTGCCACGCCGAAGGATCGGTGGAACCATCCAGGTAGGGGCCGCGCAGCAACCGGACCAGCAGCTGGCGCAGCGGCAGCGGGAACTTCCCGGTATCGCCGTCGAACAGCGGGTCGGTGATCGGTGCGGCGTATGAATCGCTCGTGGTCATAGCGGCTCCTTCGTAAAGCTCAACGCGGGCAGGATAGCGGTTCGCTGAGAACCATCGAGTTGCTGGAATTCAATGCTGAGCAGGTCGCTCTCGTTCAGCGGCTCGCCATTGGTGCGCCCGATTTCCACCAGGGCGCGAATCGTATTCAGGTGCCGCTGCTCGGCCTGAAGGGATTCAAAGACGTCATCGAGCCGAACCGAACCGGAACCTGATTGGCCCAGCTGCCGGGTGATGGATTCACGCAGCAGCTGCATGTCGGCCTGGGGTGTCGACGGGTTGCGCACAATGTCGGCTTCGCTGAATTCCGGCGCCTGGGCCAGCGGCGGCGGAGCCACATGCTCGGAGGGGTCGTAGATTCCAAGCCCGGCAAGGGTGACGAACTGAGGGGCGAACAGCTCCATGGGGGCCAGGCCGCTGCGCGGCTTCAAACTCGTTGACTTGCTGATCGCCAGTTCGGCTTCGCGCACTGCCTGGCGCAGCAGCTCGGCCTGCTTGTAGTCCTCGGACTGGACGAAGGCGTGCAGGGACTCGGAAAGCTTGCCGTAGGAGGCATGGACTTCAGCCGCCTGGCGGCGCAGTTCACGCAACAGGTTGGTGAGGATCTGGCGTTCGGGGGTTTCCAGATCATCGACGAAGTCGCGTTCCAGGACCTCGGCTAGTGCCGCGCGGAACCGCTGCTGCGCTTCGGGGGAATTCAAAAACTCGGTGAATCCGCTGAAGGTTTCGCCTTCGGCGGTGGAACGCAATTGGCGATCGGCTTCCAGCACCTGGCCCACGGCGACGCCCTTGGCAGTGGACGCATCCAGAATGCCTTCGCGCAGCGAGTGGAGCATGTCCTGGACGCCATCGCGCATGCGCCGGAAATCCGCTGGCAGGCTGGATGCCAGATCGAGCACTGAACGGGTGGCCGACAACGCGGTCGTGCGGGAGAGCACCGCCGGGTCATCCCCGCTGCGCAACTGGTCGATTTGGGCTTGGCGCAACGCGATCTGGGATTCGAGGGCGCGGATACGCGCTTCGGGATCCGGATCCGTCTCGTGGGCCAGCGACTCCAGGGAAGAGAGCAGAGTGTTCAGGCGCGAGGAGTTCAAATGCGAATCGTCGGTGGAGAAATCCGCCAAGAAGCGCAGGGTGCGCAAGGTCTGGGCACTGGGTTCATAGACGAAACGCCCGTCAATCAGCGGACGGGCCAGGATTCCCTGCTTGACCCAGGTCTCGGCGAAATCCTGGGCCGAATAGGACGCAGGGATCTGGTCATCGCTTTTGCGAGCCTGCTTCAGGAAGGAATCCAGCGAGGCGTGGAAAAGCTCCAATGCGATACGGGAACGATCTGCGGTGAACTCTGCACGGATGAACGCCACAGCCCACGGCTGGGCGGTCAGAAGCCGATACGCTGCCGAGCTTTTGAACTGCTGGGACTGAAGCCACAAACTATTCGCGCGGTGCGAGGGCTGCATGTACTTCCTTGATCTTTGAAATGCCTAACCAATCAATTCTAAATCATTGGACTCCTTCCAAAATGTGAGCTCCCTAAAAGCTGGATGATAGGCACCGCTCATCTTCGACATTTCATCGCCAAAGGGTTTTGCCCCCAGCACTACCTGTGTAGGGTCGAAATTAGCAGATGACAACTAGTTTTCTTCCGGCCCTGCAGGTGCGGTGGAAGTCATGGAGGTCGCAGCCAATGAAAAACCTACGCATTGTGATTTCGCTCGGGCTGGTGCTGGGCCTCGCCTCGTGCAGCACGGCGCAACCGCCATCAGCACCATCCACGGATCCCGCTGCCATTGAAAAGGCCGAGCAGGAAAAGGCACGCGTGGACGGCGTCAAGGCCGAGATCAACCGGCTGGCTGACGGATACGACTATGACGCGGCGATCAAGCTCGCCAAGAAGGACAGCGCCGAAGAGCTGAACCAGATGGTTGGCGGCCTGGAAGATGAGAAGAGCCAAGTTTCGGCGTGGGATGAGCCAGACCAGATACCCCACCTGTTCTTCCACTCGCTGATTGTCGATCCGGACAGGGCCTTTGACAACGGAAACAGTTCGCAGGGCTACGCCAACTACATGGTGACCCAGAAAGAATTCGCGGCCATTCTCAGCGAGCTGCATGAGCGCGACTATGTGCTGGTCAACCCAGAAGACTTTGCTTCGCCCGATAAGCAGGGGCAGATGAAGTACCGGGACATCATGCTGCCCAAGGGCAAGCAGCCGTTGGTGCTGTCCATCGATGACCTGAGCTATTACGAATACATGGAAGGTGATGGCTTCGCCAGCAAGCTGGTGCTGGATGAGGACGGCAAGGTCCGCAACGAATATGTGGATGCGGACGGGGAAACGCACGTTGGCGCATACGACGTCACCACGATGGTCGATGACTTCATCGCGGAGCATCCCGATTTCAGCTATCGTGACGCCCGCGGCCTGGTCGCGATGACCGGTTACAACGGGGCGTTTGGCTACCGCACCTCGGCCAGCCAGTACCCCGAAAGCAAGACGCTGGAAGCCGACCAGAAGATGGCCACGAAGATCGCCGAGGCGATGAAGGACAGCGGTTGGGTGTTCGCCTCGCATTCATGGGGGCACATTGCCACCGGGACCGACAGCATGGGCCGGCTCAAGCGCGACATGAAGCTGTGGAAGGACGAGGTGGAACCGATCGTGGGGAAGACCGGTCACTTCATCTATCCATTCGGATCGGATATTGCCCGGACCCAACGCTACTCCGGGGCCCGCTACGAGTTCTTCAAGGACCAGGGATTCGACTACTTCTACGGCGTTGACGGAACCATCCGCGCATGGATGCAGCAAGGAGATGAATACCAGCGGCAGATGCGCATCAACGTGGACGGGTTGCAGTTCGCCAAGGAAAAACGTGGCGACCGTCCAGTTCTGGAAAGCTTCTTCGATGTTCAGGACGTGATCGATCCGGCCCGCAAGTGACCGGACCAATCCGTACCCAGGCTACAAGGCCATGAACGCACCGAGCTGGGAGAGCGTCGACGGGTTGGACGGCAGGTAATCGGTGAGCCGTTCGCTGCGCACGATGACCGCCTTCCACTGGCCGCGGGAAATCGCCACATTGATGCGATTGCGGTTGAGCAGGAACTCGATGCCACGCGATGCATCGGCGGCGCTGGAACACGCCATGGTCACCAGCACCACCGGGGCTTCCTGGCCTTGGAACTTGTCCACCGTTCCCACCCTGACCGCCGACAGGCCCTCGGCTTCCAGCACCTCGCGCACCAGATTCACCTGCGCGTTGTAGGCGGCCACCACCAGGATATCGGCGGCGGCCAGCGGACGGGCCGGCTTGCCGGCACCCGGGCTCCACAGCATGCCCAGATGCTCGCGCACCAGGCGGATGATGGCCTCCGCTTCCTCCATGCTGCTCACGGTATTGCCCCGATGCTCAACGAAGACCGTTTCGACCCCGGCTTCGGTGCCTTCGAGCACCCGCAGCCCGGCGGCGTCCGCCGAGAACAGCTGGTGGTCGTAGCTCAACGCCGACACCTTGGCGCACAAGGCCGGGTGCATCCGCCATGAGGCCGCAAGGAAGTAGCCCAACTCGGCGGGCAGCACCGGTTCGCCACCGGAGAGCCAGCCCAGCGCCGATTCATCCACCGGCTGCGGATGGGTGCCCTGGGTGACCTGCGGCAGCTGCTGCGGATCGCCGAGCAGCAGCAAATTCTTCGCCGCGCGGGAGACCGCCAGCGTATTGGCCAAGGAGAACTGCCCGGCCTCATCGATCACCAGCAAGTCCAGGCTCTCGGCCGGGACCTTCGAACCGGTTAGTGTCCAGGCGGTGCCTCCAATGAGCGCGCCGCCGGGAGCATCCAGCACCTCAACCACAGAATCCTTGGACGTGCCGGCCCACGGGACAGGGTCTTCGTGCTTGACTTCCTTGGCTACGACTTCGGGGTCCACCCCGGCTTCCACGGCCTTGCGCAGCACGTTCTCGACCACCGCATGGGACTGGGCCACCACCCCGATCTTCCATCCGTAGTCGATGAGCTCGCGGATCACATGCGAAGCGACAAAGGTCTTGCCGGTGCCAGGAGGCCCCTGCACCGCAAGATAGGAATTGTCCAGGTCCTTCAGCGTCTTGACCACGGCTGGATAGACCTGGGCCTGTCCGTTGACCAGTTCCGGTTCAACCGGCGCCGACAGGGTCTTCAGGCGTGGCGGAATGCGCCGCAGGATGTCGATGCCCGGCCGTTGCGGGAGCACCGGCACGGTGGCGCCAACTTGCTGGGCGATCTCGGTGAGCGCCGCATCGATGCTCACGGTCGCCAACGGCTTGTCGGGAGCCAGAGCGCAGGGAAGCGCACCGTAGGCAGGAATCTTGCCGCTGGATTTCTCCGCAATGGTGATCCAGCCTTCTCCGAGCTCGACTACCGTGGCGTTGAATGCTCCGCCGCGCACGGAGTCGTCCACGGCCATGCCCTCGGGCAACGGGGCCTCGAACATGGCGAACACCGAGGAGCCGGGGGAGAGCAGCGAGCCTTCGGCCAGCGTTCCCTGCAATTTCACCACGCGAGTGTAGGTGCGCGCCCGCTCGGTGGCCTTATGCCAGTCCTCGAGCACTTCTCCCGAGTTCACGATGAATACCCCTCGGACATCGCTCCAGTCATCCATCGGCGCGGACAAGCGGTCGAAGTGCTCCCACCAGAACTGCTTCTTCTCACGGCGGTTGTACCCGGTCGCGGCGGCGACCATGGCGATCGCGCGGTCATCATCGCTCAGCGCCTGCCCGTGGGGCAGCTGCGCCAGGTAGTCCTGCAGCCTCAGCTCCTCGGGGGTGGGCTCGTATTCGACGCCGGCTGCGGGAGGCTCGGGCGTGTCCTGAAGCGTGCCGGGCGCCTCGTCGATCAGCGTGAGCAGCCAGTCCCGCAGGCGCAGCGTGGACAGGCAGTCGTACTCGTTGTAGTCGGCAATGGAGGCCAGGATGGACGCAGCTGCATCCTCGTTCTCCGTGTCCCGCGCCAGCATGTACTGGGCGTAGGCGACCACCGACGCACCGGCATCGGTGACATCGCCGGAGCGCAGGTGCTCTCCCATGTAGAGCGGTTCAAGCTTCTTGATGGAATAGGAGCGGGTGGACACCACCAGGGCATTGCGCACGGTCTCGTAGAGGTCCACGAGCAGATTCTCGCGCAGCCACTGGTCGACTTCGTCTTCGCCGGCGATGTGCACCTGGGAGAGCTTGCGCAGCGCAGTCTTCTCATAGGGCGCGTAGTGGTAGACCTTCATCTGCGGGTAGCGCTGGCGGCGCTCCTCGACATAGGCGATGAAGTCCAGGAACGCTTGGCGTTCCTCGGCGCGGTTATGCGCCCAGAACGGCTTGAATACAGGCGCACCGGTGTCGCATTCGACAACGCCGAAGAGGTATTCCAACCCCCAGGAACCATCGGACGGGTCCTGGTAGAGCGGGTCGCCCTCGAAATCGAAGAAGATATCGCCCTGGTCGGGGCGCGGCAGGGAAGAGATCGGGCCGGCGTTCTTCACCCGGTAGGACACGCCGTGGGCGCTGCCATCCGCGGTGGCCAGGCCCAGCTGCATCTTGGCCTGGTCGGTGACGCGCTGCAGCGCGGTGCCCGGTTCAGCCTCCAGCCCGGCGAGCTGGTCGATGGTCGTAATGCCGCGGGCGCGCAGCTTTTCGCGCTGCACCATGGACATCCCGGCAACCAGCAGCAGGTCGCGTGATGCCTGGGCCTGCTCTTCGCAGTAGTCGCACCGGCCGCACAGGCGCAGCTCGTCGGAATTCCACTCGACCGGCTGGTTCTTCGCACGGTGCTTCCGCACCATGGCCAGGAAGCGTTCGCGTTGGGCCCGGAAGACCGGCAGCACCTCGTCAACCCGGTGCACCGAGTGGGTCCCGTCTCCGAGCACCAGTGTTGCCGAGGTGGATACAGGGATGTCCTCTGCCAGCATCTGGTCGGCGTAGGCCGCGATCTGCAGCAGCGCGCTGACCCTGGCATGGCGGGCGAGCTTGGTATCCCAGACGGCCCAGGTGCCATCCGGCTGGCGCACCAAGAAGTCGGCAAAACCAAGGAAAGCCCCGTCGAAGAAGGTGGCCTGGAAAATGACATCGGCACCGTTGCGAAGCACATCCATGGTCGCTTCGTGGGCTGCCCGCAGGCCGGCCGGGGTCATCTGCGGACGGTCGGCGAACTGCTTGACGCCGGTCCCCGTCTGAGGGTCGTAGTCGCCGTAGGTCGCGATCAACTCCTTGAGGACGTTCTGCTCATGGGCGTCGCCAAGCACCGCCGTGCGTTCGAGCATCTCATCCCGTGCCATATCCGGCTTGGGACGCAGGCCGAGCTTCACATCCAGCAGGTACAGGGACTGGTAATTGCAGTCAACAGAGACCGACAGGTCGCTCGCTGAGAAGATGAACTGATCATCCAGGAAGAACACGGGGCCTGTCCCTTTCGCTGACTCGATTCTTACCTAGTCAACGTAGCACCAGACCCCGACAGATTCACTGTTCCCGCTTAGGACAGCTCCTCTGCCTTCTTCTTGGAACCGCCGAGCACCAGCGAGAGCAGGGCCACGCCGGCAGTCACCGTGTTCACTGCTGGCCACGCGCCGATTTTCTTGGCCAGCGGATGGGACGCACCGAAGCCGCCGAGGTACGCGCTGGCCAGGGCCACCGCCTTGCCGGTTCCGGCGTCCTTCTTCCACAGCAGGAACGCGCCAACGCCGGCGGCACCGAGCACTACCGCGGCCAGCGGACGCTTCTTCGTGGCGCGGCCGGTAGCGTAGCCGCCCAGCAAACCGGTGGTGGCCAAGGCAGTTGAAGCGATGCGGGACATGAGACTCCTCCAAAGGGATATAGCAAAGTGTTTCGCTATGCAGACTATGCCTGCCACCTGTGATGTTTCCCAGAAAGCCGGGAAATGCGCTCGCCGGACAGCCGGTAGTCGGCCGGGCTTGCAAGAATGAGTCATGTTGGATGCCACGAAGGAGCAGGAATGAATCTAGATATTGCCCAGGCTTGGGACCGGCTCGCGCAGCCGGTGGACGTGGCCTTGAACCAGTGGCAGTGGCTGATCCTGGCGTTCCTGATCCTGATCTTGGTGGTACCGCGTCCGGTATGGCGCATCACCGGGCTGTACTCCACGCTGATCCATGAGCTCGGCCATATCGTGGCGGCGTTGTTCACCGGCAGATATGTGGCTGGCTTGCGCTTGGGCTGGGACCATTCCGGGGAAGTGCGCAGCATCGGCCGGGGCAAGTTCTCCGTCATCATTTCCGGGATCTTCGGGTACCCCGCACCCATTTGGGTTTCAGCATTGATGCTGTGGGGGATATCTGCGGGCTATGCCGGGCGGGCGCTGGGAATCTATGCGTTGCTGTTCCTGCTGGCGCTGGTCTTCGTCCGCAATTGGCCGGCCTTTGTCGTGTGCACGATCAGCGCAGCAGTGGCATTGGGCGTGGTCTTCTTTGCGCCGGTCGATGCGTACCTGTATCTGGCATTGCTGATTGCCGGGTTCCTGCTGCTGGCTGGCTTGAAGGACTTCGTGAAGCTTCTTTCGGTGCACTTGTGGAGACCCAAGGATATTGCCCAGTCCGATGCGTACTTGATCGCTGCGGCGACGCGAACCTTTCCTTCCTTGTGGCTATTGGCGATCGCGATTCTGGGATCCGGCGGCCTCTGGTGGGCGCTGTTGAGCTTAACGGGACTGTTCTGAGTCCCGGCGCAAATCGCGTTTGGCTTTCATTCGGCCAGCGGTCCAGGCGGCCGCGGCAACCAGCCCTATGGGCAGCAGCTTCATCTTGCGTTTCGGACTGGTTGACGGATCCGCTTCCATATCCTCCAGCGGGTCGCCACCGTGCTTGATCCGGATCTCCTGGGCCTGGACCAGGTCCTTGTACGAGGCCAGTTCCTGCTTCGCTACCAAAGTGTCATCGCGCAGCGGAAGCAGCACATCATCAACGGCCGGCATGCCGGTACGCAGCTGGCGGAGGCGGATGAATTCGATATCCACCAAGGCCCCGAGGAGCAAAGCGATATTGCTGATCCAGCAAGCAAGGACCAGGATGATCACGCCGCCAATGGTTCCATAGGTGGCGGAGTAGCTGGCGAACTGCGAAACGTAGATGCCGAAGCCGAAGACCGAGAGCCCCAGGATTACCAGAGCGGTCAGGGTGCCGGGCGAGAACCAGCGGAATTTCGTCGGCTTGACGTTGGGGGTGAAGTAGTAGAGCAAGGCCAGAACCAGCAGCAGCATGATGAGCATCAATGGCGGCTTTGCGATATTAAGCATGAGCACGAAGCTGTCGCCCATGCCGATGATGTTGCCGATTGCCCGGGCGACGGAGCCCGAAGTCAGCAGGAGTACCAAGGTTACGACGGCAACGAGCATGATCAGCACGGTGATCAGGAACATTTGCGGGCGGCGCTTCCACTGCGGGCGGCCTTCCGGTGCACCGTAAAGCCGGTTCAATGCGCGGCTGAATGCCGTGACATATCCAGAGGTACTCCACAAGGCGCCGAGTGAACCGACGAGGATTGCCCAGAATGTTCCGCTGGCCTGGGATGCCAAGCCTGCGAGCAGCTGTTCGGCGGTGTCGAGCAGCTGCTGCGAGTCGCCGCTTGCCGATTCACCGTTCGGGGCGAGACTCTGCTCGAGCAGCTCCATGATCCATTTGGTGCCGCTTTCGCTGGCACCGGCCAAGGACAGCAGCGAGATCAAGGCCAAGAGGCCGGGGAACATGGCAAGGACCATGAAGTAGGACAGAGACGCAGCTATATCCAGCCCGTCATTGCGGAAGAATTCCCGCAGGGCACGGGGATAGCAGCTCAAGGACTCCTTGAACCGTTCTTTCGTCATGCTGTTTCCCAGTGGCATCGAGTTCCCCTGTCTGACTGATGAAATCAAACCTACAGTTCCGGCTTCTTGAATCACATTACCTAAGGGCAATCTAGTTGACACGTTGCTGGAACTGCGTGGTGTGTTTATTGCACGCTGAGATCTTGAGGGCGTTGAGAGCCGAGGGGATCTGCCGGGGAGAAATTGCCTCGTTCCGAATGCCGTGCATGCTGCGTAGCGGATCCAGATTGTGCAGCTTCGTCGATGCGGAAAAGCAGCCTTGAAGGGTGCTGAAAACCGCCCGTGAGTGGATTGCAAGCTATATCACAGTGTCCTGATAAATATCCACTTCATCCGAGTAACATTCTCGTCGCTTGATCAGGGGTTCGGAGCGATTTCGCGGCCAGATTTTAAATTTTTTTCTGACCAATTGACCTGTATTTACGGGGTTTCTGACCGTTTCCTGAGTTGCGAGGGTGGTGGGTTGGTGCGTTATGGTCTTTCATAACGTTTCGATAACACTCGCAGTGTTATGGGGAAACAGGTACTGCCGGGACTTCCAAACCGCTCGCCAGGGCAGTATTTAATCAAAGTCGAAATGCGACGCTGAGCGGTGCACGAGGATGGTCTAGGAAGACCTGAGCGCGGGAAGAGCAACTGGAGAATCATGATCCAGCAGAAGACTAAGAACTTGATCCGTCGCGGTGGAGCCTCGCTGGCCGCCGTAGCAGTTGCCGGCACCGCAATCGTTGCCGCAACCGCACCAGCAAACGCCGCAAGCACCTGGGACAAGCTGGCCCAGTGCGAGTCCGGTGGCAACTGGTCGATCAACACCGGCAACGGCTACTACGGTGGCCTGCAGTTCTCGCTGTCCACCTGGAAGGCGTTCGGCGGCTCGGGCATGCCGCACCAGGCTTCGAAGGCCGAGCAGATCCGCATTGCAACCAAGGTCCAGGCATCGCAGGGTTGGGGCGCATGGCCAGCATGTACCGCAAAGCTGGGCATCAGCGGTTCCCCTTCGGGTTCCTCGACTCCGCAGAAGCAGGCTCCGAAGCAGCAGGCAGCCCCTAAGCAGCAGGCCGCACCAAAGCAGCAGGCCGCACCAAAGCAGCAGTCGGCACCAAAGCAGCAGTCGGCACCGACCCAGAAGCAGGCTCCTAAGCAGCAGGCAGCTCCAAAGCACGCTGCTCCAGCTGAGAAGGCACCAGTGTTCAACATTGATGTGACCGACTCGGGCAAGGACTACACCGTCAAGTCGGGCGACACCCTGGCCAAGATTGCCGACAAGCTTGGCGTCAAGGACTGGCGTGGCCTGTTCGTCTTGAATGACGACCAGCTGTCCAACCCCGACTACATCATGGTTGGACAGACCCTGAACGTTCCAGCGAACTAATTTCGCTGAGCTCATGAAAACCCGCATCGCGTACTTCTACGCGCTGCGGGTTTTCTGTATTGAAGCGGCCGGCAGCGAGACGGTGGTCTTGCAGGTATAGGCTGAGCAGCATGCTGCATTCCGAAGAAGAGCGCGCGTCCATGGAGCACGTCCTGGGCTCTGGGTTCCATGAGCATCAGTTGCTTGAGACAGCAGGCAACTGGCCCGTTTCCGGGTCCATAGCCTGGTGGGGTGGTCCTCTGGATGTGGAGCAGCTCGCGGCACGATCCGTCGGGTTGGTCTGCTCTGCACTCAATGCGCTTGCTACTCCGCCACTGCGGGCGGCATCAGCGACGGCGGACATCGCAGCTGCTTTTGCGTCCTCTGCCCACCTGCGGATCGCGGGGGAGAGTACGCAGGGTTTTGCCCCGCACTCGGGCTTCTACCGAACAGCCGATGGCTGGATCAGGACGCACGCGAATTACCCTCATCATGAGAGTGCGCTCAAATCTGCATTAGGGATGTCCTCGGGTAGCGGCATAGCCGATGCGCTGGCAGGCCTGCCGGCACATGATGCCCAGGAGCGCATCGTGGCGGCCGGCGGCGTTGCCGCGCGGGTGCGATCCCGGCAGCAGTGGCTCAGCTCCGCCGAGGGCAAGGTGGCAGGCAACGGGCACTGGGCACAGTTCAGCATGCGTCCGCTCGCTTCGGCACTGTTCTGGAAATATGATCCGCGTGCGGGATTGCCCCTTCAAGGGTTGAAAGTCCTGGATCTCACACGGGTGATCGCCGGACCCACCGCCACCAGAACCCTCGCGGCCTTCGGTGCCCAGGTCTTGCGCGTGGACGGTCCGCGGCTTCCGGAACTGCCTTGGCAACATGTCGATACCGGGTTCGGCAAGCGCAGCACGGTGCTCGATGCGAAGAGCGCAGCGGGGCGGGCAAAGATCCATGAACTGCTGCAGGATGCCGATGCCGTCATCCTGGGCTATCGCCCCGGAGCCTTGGCCGCGGCGGGGCTTGGCCGGGATGAATTAGCCCAGCGCTATCCGCGGCTGATTATCGCTGAACTGGGTGCGTGGGGCTATTCCGGGCCCTGGGCCCAGCGGCGCGGGTTCGACAGCGTCGTGCAAGCCGCCACCGGCATTGCGCAGGCCTATAGCGGCGACGGCAGGACTCCCGGCGCTTTGCCGGTGCAAGCCTTGGATCATGCCACCGGCTACGGGCTGGCTGCTGCAATCATTGCCCTGGCTGGCACCCGCAGCGCCCAAGGACGAACCGGGGCGGTGCGATTCTCCTTGGCTCGGACGGCTCATGCCCTGTTTGCCTTAGATGAAGAGCGCGAATGCCCTGCTGATTTCGGCAGTGGCGTGCAGCTGCGGCAGATGGACAGTTCTTACGGGATGCTTGAATATGTTCCACCGCCCTTCAGCTTTGCAGGCCATGCAATGGATTATGCCCATCCGCCGGCGCCGTACGGAGAAAGCGAACCAGCCTGGAACTAGGCAGCCAGCAGCGAGCGGGCGAAGTGCAGAGCCGGTTCCTTGAATGCCGCCGACAACGACACGAACCGTTCCCGGCTGTCATTCCCAGGCCAGTGCACGGGCAGCATGGATCCGGGCAAGCCGGGGTCGAGGTAGGGAAGCGCGCGCCATGAATCGACCATCGCCACATATCCCCGATAGGCGCTGGATGGAGTGCTGTCGCTGGCATCGAGGGAATTGGTGTTCACCAGGAATGCCTGATGCAGCGCGGCCAGGCGCTCAAGATCCCACCACGCACTGGCGGCCTGCCGCGGCGTGCCAGGGAAGTGAGGCTGCTGCGCAGTGAACAGCGTCGCGTGTTCCCTGGCGCCCAAGGCCATGAGCACTGCCGTGGCTTCCTCGCGCAGGTACTCGGGGAAAATCCATAACCCGGATCCCAGCATGCCTCCGCCAATCTGCAGGAAATGCTTGCGTACCTGATGGCGCACGGAGCGCAGGCTCTCCGGCAGCGAGTAGGCGACCAGGCACCAGAGATCAGCGTCCGACATCTGCCGTGGCGTGAAGATTCTCCGGGTGCCGCGCTCGAACATCTGCTGCGCCGCGCTCGGCACGCCCAAGGTGGATGGCTGCCCGGCTTCCAGCACTCCGCGGTCGATCAGCCGGGAAATAGCGGTTTGCGCCGCAGGAACCGAAACCCCGGCGGCCTGTGCCAGCTCCACGATGCGGGTTCGCGCCACCGGTGATTTCTCGTGCCTGATATACAGGCCGGTGATCGTACGGATAATCGATGTCGCGCTTCCGCTTCGCGCCTCGAAATCATCGAGGCTCAGCGCGGCAAGCGAGGTGCTACTTGCCAATTTCGGTACGCACCGCGAACAGTTCCGGGAAGAAGGTCAGATCCAGGGCGCGCTTGAGGAAGTCGACTCCCGAAGAACCGCCGGTGCCGCGCTTGAAGCCAATGGTGCGCTGGACGACGCGCATGTGCCGGAAGCGCCATGCCTGGAAGTTGTCCTCGACATCCACCAGGTCCTCGCAGGCCTGGTAGAAGCCCCAGCGGGTGTCCTCGGACTCGTAGATGTCCTTGAATACCGGAACCAGTGCCTCCTGGAACGCCCACGGCTTGGTGACATCGCGGGACAGCACTTCTTCCGGGATGCTGTAGCCATGGCGGGCCAAGGCGGCCAGGAAGACGTCGTAGAGGCTTGGCTCGTGCAGCAGCTTGGACAGCAGCTCGTGCGCCTTGGGATCTGCCTCGTGGACCTTGAGCATGCCTTCATGCTTATTGCCCAGGATGAATTCGACGGCACGGTACTGGAAGGACTGGAAGCCGGAAGACGAGCCGAGGAAATCGCGGAACTGCGCATACTCGCGGGGAGTCAGGGTTGCCAGCACCGACCACTGCTCGGTCAGGGTCTTCTGGATGTGCTTGACCCGGGCCAGGCATTTCAGCGCCTTGCCGAAGTCGTCGACGCCCAGCAGGCGGCGAGCCTCGATGAGTTCGTGGAGCATGAGCTTGAGCCACAGTTCGCTGGTCTGGTGCTGGATGATGAAGAGCATTTCATCGTGGTGCTCGGGAACGCTGACCGGATGCTGCGCGGACAGGATGCGGTCAAGGTCGAGGTAGCTGCCGTAGGACATCGTGTTCTTGAAGTCGGTGCGGACGCCATCTTCAATTTCGCGCTGGTTCTCGGTCTGGGGCTGCGGGGTGCTCATACGCTGATGTTATCAATAACATTGCGATCGTCACAATACTGAAAAAGACGGCTCCCGCTACGAGCCAAAATGTTTTTCGGCAAATAGGAATACCTCGGGCACCCCCGCCGTTGATACATGCATACGCATATAAATCGTGAAAGGCAGGATCCGTGAGCAAGTCAGTAGTCGTCATCAGCGGTGGACTGGGAACCCCATCAAGCTCCTCGCTGCTCGGTGGGCAAATCGGACAGAATATCGCCACCCAGCTGGCTGCCGCTGGTGTGCAGGCCGACGTGGCCAATATCGAACTGCGTGAGCATGCCGGTGAGATCACGAACAACATGCTCACCGGTTTCGCCGCCCCGGGCCTGCAGAAGGTCATCGACGCGGTAGTGGGCGCCGACGTGCTCGTGGCAGTGACCCCGGTCTTCACCGCCTCGGTCTCCGGCCTGTTCAAGTCCTTCCTCGATATCCTGGACCCCAAAGCGCTGAGCGGAAAGCCGGTCGTGCTCGCCGCCACCGCGGGAACCCAGCGCCACCAGCTCGCCATTGACTACGCCATGCGCCCGATCTTCTCCTACCTGCGGGCGCAGATCATGCCGACCACAGTCTTCGCGGCCTCCGAGGATTTCGGCGGGCAGGGACTGTCCGGCACGCTGGCCGATCGCGCTCGCCGGGTTGCGCGGGAAGTCGTCCTGGCACTGTCGCTGAGCGAAGGCGAACTATCCGCGGACGCGGATTTGGGCGACACCCGTTCCATCGCCCCATCGGTCAGCGAATTCGCCGATCCCGATGACGAGCTCACCTCATTGCCGTTCGAAGCGCTGCTGGCGAACCTTAAATCCGGTTCCTGAGCCGGCCTGCTTCCATCATTCTGGCCCCGTTGTCCTGCATCCATTCGGAGTGCTTGGGAGCGGGGCCAATTTTCTTCACCCATGCTTTCTTCCGCAGTGGCATCGAATTGCCGTGAAAGCGAAGCAATATGTTAGTACGATGTGCCATCAATACCGAACCTCGGTACGATCAAGAACCGTGAGCTAAGTCATTTCACCGAGATGACGGCAGCTGAACGAGGTTTGAAGAGTAGTGAAAGGTGTAGCCGTCGATGCTATCCGAGGAAACAATCACGGCCATTGCCGATGAGCTGGTCCAGGCCGGCGAGACGCGGACTCCGGTGCCGCGCCTGACCGCGCGTTACCCAGAAATGACGGTAGAGGATTCCTACCGCGTCCAGAACCTGTGGCGCCAGCGGTCCGAAGCGGCCGGCCGTGTGCTGGTAGGCCGCAAGATCGGCCTGACCTCCCGCGCCATGCAGATGGCTACCGGAATTACCGAGCCTGACTACGGGATCATTTTCGACGACATGGTCTACGATTCCGGCGCCAAGCTGAAGTGGGAAGACTTCACCGGCGCCCGCGTGGAAATGGAACTGGCCTTCAAGCTCAAGAAGGATATCGAAGGCCCGCGGGCGAATATCTTCGATGTGCTCGACGCTACCGAATACGTCATCCCGGCCCTGGAAATCCTCGATGCCCGCGTGGAGATGGAAGGCCGCACGATTGTGGACACTATCAGCGACAACGCGGCCATGGGCGCCATGGTGATCGGTGGCAACCCGGTCAAGCCCGAGAGCATCGATCTGCGCTGGGTCTCCGGCATCTTGTTCAAGAACCAGACCGTCGAGGAAACCGGCGTCGCAGCCGGTGTGCTGAACCACCCCGCCGCTGGCGTGTACTGGCTGGCCAACAAGATCGCCCCGCACGGCGACAAGCTCAAGGCCGGGGAAATCATCCTTGCCGGTTCCTTCACCCGCCCCATGTGGGTCAACGCCGGGGACACCGTCTTTGCCGACTACGGACCGTTGGGAACTGTGACATGCCATTTCGAGTAGAGCCGGATCCGTCGCTGAAGGACGCGCTCAAGGACGCCGACCACTCGCTGGCCGGCATCTGGGTGTGCTCGGCCTCCCCGCTGGTCGCCGAGATCTGCGCAGGCGCAGGCTTCGATTGGCTGTTCATCGACGGCGAGCATTCGCCCAACGACCTGCAGAACATCCTGGCCCAGCTGCAAGCGGTGCGAAGCTACCCGGTAGTGCCGGTGGTCCGCCCTGCGGTCAACGACCCGGTGACCATCAAGCAGTTCCTGGACCTGGGCGTGCAGTCGCTGATCATCCCGATGGTCAACGACGCCGAGCAGGCCGCGGCTGCCGTTGCCGCCTGCCAGTACCCGCCCAAGGGCGTGCGCGGCGTCGGTTCCGCGCTGGCCCGCTCGGCCCGCTGGAACCGCATCCCCGACTACCTGACCCGTGCCGACGAGACCATCACCATCATGGTGCAGATCGAAGCGGATGAAGCGGTGCGCAACGTCGAGGACATCGTCGCCACCGAAGGTGTCGACGGCATCTTCATCGGCCCATCGGACCTGGCCGCCTCCATGGGAGTGATCGGCCAGCAGAGCCACCCGGACGTGGTCGCCGCGGTGCTCAAGTCGATCAACGCGGCCAAGGCGGCGGGCAAGTATGCCGGGGTGAACGCCTTCGACCAGAAGAGCGCCCGCGAATACATGGCTGCCGGCGCGGACTTTGTCGGCGTGGGCGCCGATGTGGCGTTGCTGGCACGCTCCACCGAGGCGCTGGCTGCAAGCTTCTCCTCCGAAGCGCAGGGCGCCACACCGGACAGCTACTAGCCCGGGTGTTCTAGGCAACCCTTCAGCTCATCATTGCGCGTCGATCGAGGCCGGTCGGCGCCAATGGTGGCAACATTGAAGATGATGAGCCGCGAAAAGAAACCCATGAAGGCAGTGATGTTGCGCCTGCGCAACGGCTGGCCAATGCCCCTGGCGTTGCAGGGGGTCTTCGAGATACTGCAATCCGTGGTCTTTTGCCTTGCCCTGATCACGCTGCCGCTGGTCGCCGTCTATTTCAGCGGGGGCTTTCTGGAAGACTCCTTCGAGGCGATCCTGCAGTTCGGCGGCCTCACCTGGCTGCTCGTCCACGGCGTGCCGGTGGAGATCCTGAATCTCGGTCCCGAAGCGGACCCCAGCTCTATGACCGGATGGCTCACGCTGATCCCCCTGGGGCTGTCGCTGGTGCCCTTCCTGTTCTGCCTGCGTGCCGGGCGGCGCATCGCCCGCGCATCCTACACCGACCAGCTCTGGCAGGGGCTGGCCGGAGCCTTCCTAGCCTACGGGGCCATCGGCACCGGCATCGGTTTCCTTGCCAATAATTCCTATGCGCGGGTCAATATCCTTGCCGCCGCCTTCATCCCGCTGATCATCGCCCTGCTGGGCCTGATTATCGGCGCGCGCCGAGAAGCCGGCTCCTGGGCCCGCCTGTTCGGTGTTGACACGGCCGCCTATATCCAGCGGATCTCGCCGCATCGCCGCTGGGCCGGATCCTATGTCTGGCATGTGATCGTCGCCGGATTCCTCGGCTATGTGGCCGCCGTGGGAATCTCCGGGTTGCTGCTGACCATCAACCTCGGTGTGCACTGGACCGATGTCGCCAACGTGTCCCAGGAGCTGCGCCCGGGACCGATCGGCTCGGCAGCGCTGACCCTGGTGCAGCTGTCCTTCATCCCGAATGCGGTGTTCTGGGTCTTGTCGTGGATCAGCGGCGGCGGGTTCAGCATCGGCACCGGCAGCACCCTGTCCACCCTGGAAACCACGGTGGGCCCGCTGCCGTCGATTCCAATGCTCGCGTCCCTGCCCTCCGGGGACATGGCGCACCAATGGCTGTTCCTGCTGATCCCGGTGGCCGCAGGCATCGTGGCCGGCTGGTACTTCCTGCGCGTGGGCGAGAACCACCTCGAAGACTGGTTTGCCCGCAGGATTCCCTTCAATGCCTTGTCGCTGGGGGCCTCGACCGCATGCTTGGCGGTCTTCACCGGGGTCGTGACCGGGCTGCTGAGCCTTGCCGGTTCCTGGCTCTCCTCCGGTTCCCTGGCCATCGGCCGGCTGGTCGAGATCGGCCCGAACATGTGGGCCACCGCCGGCGCCCTGGCACTGCAAATCGGCTTGGGCACCGCCATCGGCTACCTGATTGCCCCGCTCTTCGAAACCGACCCGGTGCTCGAAGGCTAGGTCAGGCTGGCCAGCACCAGCGGGTCGCCCTCGGGGCGGTTGATGGTGATCTGTCCCAGCGTCGCGGCGGTTGATTCTTCCATCACCAGCAGCACGGAATCGTTTTCGGTGACTACCTGGATATCCTCGGCGGCAAGCTCAGGGTGCGAGGCGCGCATTTCGGAGACGGCGTTCTGAACCGTCTCGCCGCTGATGCCGGCAGGCATCAGGTAGGTGACGATTTCCAGGCTGTTCTCGCCGCCGTTGACCTTAAGCGGAACCCCGTTCTCCACCACGTAATCCATCGTCGGGCAGGTGGTCCCGGCGATCTCGTAGTCGCCGTCCTCTTCCACCGGCTCGGGAATGGCCACCATGCACAGTTGGCCTTCGTTGCCGACCGCGACATAATGCCGGCCGAAGTCCGAGGTGGCCAGCAGGTGGCGGGTTTGCGGGTCGTAGGATTCGGTATCCTCGAAGCCCTCGGGAAGCTTGTCGTCATCGTCCTGCGTTTGCGCCAGCAACGGCAGGTATTCCTCGGCCGAAGGGACCGGAACATCGCTTGGTTCGCTCTGGGGAGTCCCGGCCGAACATGCCGTCAGGGTGAGCAGCCCGGTGATTGCCAGTGCAGAAACTTTTCCGAAATATGCCTTTGGCATGGACGCCTGGCTCCTTACGTAGACCTGGTTTCGCGCATACGCCAAGAAGTCTAGCCAAAGGCCACAACCCATTCCATTGTCCTGCTGGGTCCGTGTCGGGCACAGTTAGCTGATTTCCACACCCAGATCCCACAGGTGATGCACGTGATCATGCCAGGCATACTGGTTCAGCGTTTCCACGGTAAACGCGGCGCCGTTCGAGCGCAGACCGCGGCGGGAATACTGCACCGGGTCCATGCCCTCCAGCTTGGCGGCGTAGCCCGCGGCATTCTTCCGCAGCAGCTCGGCGACCTCGCTGGATGGCAATGCGTTGTAGTTGCCATCATCTGCTGCCTGGTCCTGGTCCCAGTTGGGGAACTCCGGTTCATCGCGTTCCAGCATCAGGGTGAAGCGCCCGGTCATCACCTCAAGCATTTCGGCGACGTGCACCACGTACTCCTGATCGCTCCAGCGCGCAGGGTTGGTGCGGGTGGCCGCATCGGGACGTGCGAGCACCGAGATGTAGCGCTCCACGTGTCCGGGCAGCTGCTCAATGGAATCGCCCGGCGAGATGCCGCGCACGTCGTAGCCGCACTGCTCGCACACCGTATCCAGGACTACTGTCCAGTCCTTGCCGTCGGGAACTATCTGGCTCATCAAGACCTCCACATCGAACTGCGCTGTTAAGGCCAGTCTATGGCCGGTACAGCACGCGGGCATCGAATATGGCGGCAGCAGAGGAAACGCAGTGCAACATTGCGTCCGGGTTCAAGCGGGGCAAGAAGCGAACCGTAGAATTGAACCCATGCGCATTGTGGTTTTGGTTTCAGGTACCGGTTCTAATCTCCAGGCAGTCATCGATGCCGTCGCCAGCGGCGAACTGGAGAACGTCGAGATCGCTGCCGTCGGCGCAGACAAGCACGGCACCTACGGGGTGGAACGCTCGGCTGCCGCCGGCATCGAGACCTTCGTGGTGAACTTCAAGGACTATGCGGACCGCGGTGACTGGAACCATGCGCTGACCGAAAAGTGCCTGTCCTACGCCCCGGACTATGTGGTGTCCTCCGGATTCATGCGCATCGTCGGCGAAGAGTTCATCAATGCCTTCGACGGCACCTACATCAACACCCACCCGGCCCTGCTGCCGTCCTTCCCGGGCGCCCACGGCGTGCGCGACGCCCTGGCCTACGGTGTGAAGGTCACCGGCTGCACCGTGCACATTGCGGATGCCGGGGTGGACACCGGTCCGATCCTGCGCCAGGAAGCCGTGGCCATCGAGGATACCGACACCGAAGAATCCCTGCACGAGCGCATCAAGGTGGTTGAGCGCCGCCTGCTCATCGCCACCCTGGCGGATCTGGCCCAAGGAAACTAGCCGGCGGCCCACCACGTAAAATTGGTGGGGAGATGAATGAATTGACACCGTTGCCCGGGCAGGCAACCGAAACCGAACTGTTCACCGACGAGGAACTGGCGACCGCGCTGAAGGTGCTCTCCGTGGTGCACACGCTGGACTCCGCGGATGAACGGCATATCGCCGTGCGCCGCGCGACCAGCAACATGTTCAAGGCTGCCAAGCGCTACCGCAAGTCGCAGAAGCGCGCCGAGATCAGCTCCGCTGACCGCGCGCTGATCGAGCGGACCGCCACCGGCTCGCCGCAGCGGCTGGACGACGAGACCCTGGGCCTGGATCTGAGCACCCCGACCCGAGGGCAGAGTGCCGGGGAATTCCGCAAGCCGCGCGGCTGCTACATCTGCAAGCAGCGCTACACCACGGTGGATGCCTTCCACCACTATCTCTGCCCTGACTGCGCCGCTGCCGGGCGCGAACGCCGCGATGCCCGCGCCGACCTGTCCGGCAAGCGCGCGCTGCTCACCGGCGGCCGGGCGAAGATCGGCATGCATATCGCCCTGCGCCTGCTGCGCGATGGTGCCCACACCACCATTACCACGCGCTTCCCCAAGGACGCTGCCCGGCGCTTCGCCGCATTGGAGGACAGCGCGGACTGGATGCACCGGCTGCGCATCGTGGGCATCGACCTGCGCGACCCGGCCCAGGTGATCTCGCTGGCTGACCGCATTGCGGCCGAGGGCCCGCTGGACATCCTGATCAACAATGCCGCGCAGACCGTGCGCCGCACCGCGAACTCCTACCAGCACCTGATCGAATCAGAGCTGCAGCCGCTGGCCGGTGAATTGGCCTCCGGGCAGGGCGGACCTCAGCTGTGGGGCGAGGCGAACCCGCCGGCCGAACACCCGCGGGCGCTGGCCAGCGCCTTCCGGCTGGAGGATTCCGCGCTGCTGGCCCCGAGCACGCTGGGCGGGTACGACGCGCAGCAGCTCGCGGACCTGGCGATGACCGCCGGTTCCGCCTCCCTGGAGCGCATTGCCGCGGGCACCGCCATCGATGCCGGGGGACTGGTGCCGGATGTGGTCACGGAGAATTCCTGGACCCAGATCCTCGGGGATGTGGATGCCCTGGAAATGCTGGAAGTGCAGCTGTGCAATGTCACCGCGCCCTTCCTGCTGGCCTCCCGGCTGCGCCCCGCGCTGGCCGCCTCCGAGGCACGGCGCAAGTACATCGTGAACGTCTCGGCCATGGAAGGCCAGTTCTCCCGCCGCTACAAGGGTGCCGGGCACCCGCACACCAACATGGCCAAGGCCTCGCTGAACATGCTCACCCGCACCAGCGCCGAGGAAATGCTCGCCACCGACCGGATCCTGATGACCGCGGTGGACACCGGGTGGATCACTGACGAGCGCCCGCACGATTCCAAGGTGCGCATGGTCGCCGAAGGCTGGCACGCCCCGCTGGATCTGATCGACGGCGCCGCCCGCGTCTACCAGCCCATCGTTGACGGCGAGCGCGGCATCGACCTGTACGGCTGCTTCCTCAAGGACTACCAGCCCTCGCCGTGGTAGGAAGCCGCGCGTGCTGCGCCGGGGCTAGGACGCACCCTGTCGGCCCAGCGGCACCTCGGCGAGCACCGCCGAGCCGGCATCGCGCAGCTGGATCACCGAAATGTCGTTCAGCATCACCGGCACGGCGCCGGTCATCTGCGTCGTGCCCGTGGCGGTGGTCAGCCAGGCTCCAACCTGCTCGGCGCTTCCCGCCGCATCCAGCACGCACAGCGAAAGCGGGTCCGGCGCTGACTTGGGTGTTGCCTCCACCGGTTTGGGAGATGTTGTGGTGGATTCGCAGGGCATGACCCTGTACTACTTCACCAAGGATGAGAAGAGAACGTCGAGCCACGCGTGCACCGGCGATTGCCTGGCCAAGTGGCCGATCGCCACGACCACGAGCGATGAACCGGTCCTGGAGGGCGTCACCGGCGAAGTCGGCACCATAGAAAGCCCCGATGGCGAAAAGCATCTGACGCTCAACGGCATGCCCCTGTACACCTTCGCCAAGGATGCCAAGCCCGGGGATACTGCCGGGCAAGGCGTTGACGGGGTCTGGTTCGCGGTGGCTCCCGACGGGACAATGATTCAATAGGCAATGATCCAATAATCCCTGGCAATCATCGTCGGGAAACGGACCGGGTCGGCACGCGAAGCAGCGTGCCGGCCCGGCCTGTGGATCCTGCGGCTACTTGGCCACGGCGAAGCGCAGGGTGCGTACCTCGAACGCGCCCAGCTTCAGTGGTACTGCACCATCGGCCAGTTCGATGCGCTGCCCGTCCAGTTCGTCTTCCAGCAGGCTCACAGTGGATGCGTGGGCGATCTGCGCGTTGACCTTGAGGCTGCCGCTGGCACGGCGTCCTAAAGATTCATAGACGCGCACCACCAGATCGCCGGAGCGGTCAGCCGCCAGCTTCACGCTGGAGACCACCAATCCCTCGCCGGAGACCGTAACCAGCGGGTCCACGCCTTGCGCGCCGTCGATGACGCGCTCTTCGCTGTTCAGCAACGCGCCGGCCGCCGTTGCAGTGGCCACGTCCGCGCCGATCACCAAGCCGTAGCGGTGCGTCTGCACGCCCTGGTCGGTTTCCGGGTCGGGGAAGCGCGGGGCACGCAGCAGCGAAAGCCGCATGGTCGTGGTGACCTCCGCGTCCTTGGCATCACGGGTGACATCGAAACCGTAGATGGAATCATTGACCAGCGCCGCGCCGAAGCCGGGCTCCTCGGCCAGCACGAAGCGGTGCATGGAAGTTTCGAACTTCGCCGCTTCCCAGCTGGTATTCACGTGGGTCACGCGCTTGTGGTAGCCGAACTGCGTCTCGGCAATTGCGTGCTCCGCACGGATATCCAGCGGGAAGGAGACCTTCAGGAACTTCTCGGCCTCATGCCAATCGGTGCTCTGCGAGATCTGCAGGGTCCGCGAGCCGGGAGCCAGCGACAGTTCCTGCACCAGCGTGGACTGCGAGAAGCTGCGGGCAATCGTGACGACCTGGCTGCCGTCCTCGCGCGAGGACAGCTCAAGGCTGTCGAGCTCGCGCAAGTCGGTGACCTGGTTGCGGTAGTACTTGTCCACGTCCCAGGCATCCCACATGTTCGGGAAGTCCTGGTGCAATTGCAGCACGTTCGCTTCCTGGCCTGTGGCGATCGCTTCGCGGCCGGTGGCCAGATCCACGGCGGAGGTCAGCAAACCCTGGGCATTGATGGCCACACGGACCAGCGAGTTCTCCAGGACATAGCCGCCGTCAACAGCGGTTGCCCTGACCGGGGACGCGGCAGCAGGCCGCACCGGCTTGGCCTGGCCGAAGGCCAGAGCGTTGCGGGTGAACGCGGCGCCGTTGAACGCAATCGGGGTGGAACCTTCGCCGGCCAGCTGCTGCTGGGCGGTGCGGATCAGCGACTCGGCCTGCTCGATGACCTGCGCATAGCGGGCCACGACCTCGCGATGCACCCAGGCAATCGAGGTGCCCGGCAGGATGTCGTGGAACTGGTGCAGCAGCACCGTCTCCCACAGCTCATCGAGCTGCTCATACGGGTACTCGGCTCCGGTGCAGAGCGCAGCAGTGGTGGCCCACAGCTCGGCCTCGACGAGCAGCTGCTCGGTGCGTCGGTTGCCCTGCTTGGTCTGGTGCTGGCTGGTCAGCGTGGCGCGGTGCAGCTCCAGGTAGAGCTCGCCCACCCACACCGGCGGGTTGGGCAGTTCGGCCTTGGCCCGGTCGAAGAAGTCGTTGGGGTGTTCCCAGGCCACCTTCGCGCTGCCTTCCAGGTTGGCCAGGCGCTTGGCCTTGCCGGTCATTTCGCGGGTGGTGCCGCCGCCGCCATCGCCCCAGCCTACCGGCGCGATGGAATTGTTCGTGACCCGCGCTTCGCGGAACTGGCGCGATGCCTTGGCCACTTCCTCGCCGGAAAGCTGCGAGTTGTAGGTGTCCATCGACGGGAAGTGGCTGAACATGCGCGAGCCGTCGATGCCTTCCCAATCGAAGGTGTGGTGCGGGAACTTGTTCTGCTGGTTCCAGGAGATCTTCTGGGTGAAGAACCATTCGAAGCCGGCACGGCGCATCAGCTGCGGCAGGGCGGGGGAGTAGCCGAAGGAGTCCGGCAGCCAGACGCCCTTCGAGGTGATGCCGAATTCCTTGCGGAAGAAATTCTGGCCGTAGAGGAACTGGCGGACCAGTGATTCGCCCGAGGGCATCACGGTGTCGGATTCCACCCACATGCCGCCCAGCGGCAGGAAGCGCCCGTCGGCTACCGCCTGCTTGACCCGTTCCCAGACTTCCGGGCGGTGGGTCTTGAGCCACTTGTACTGCTGGGCGCTGGACATGCCGTAGAGGAATTCTTCCTTGTCGCCCAGCAGCTCCACCATCGAGGAGCAGGTGCGCGAGACCTTGCGGATGGTTTCGCGCAGCGGCCACAGCCAGGCCGAGTCGATGTGCGAGTGGCCGATGGCCGAAATCTGGTGGGCGCTGTGCTCCGCCGGGGCGGCCAGGACCTCGGCCAGCTCATCGCGGGCGGCCTGCGCGGTCTGCGCGATGCGCTGCAGATCCAGCACGTCCAGGGCGTTGTCCATGGCCTGCAGGATCTGCATCTTGCGCGGCGTTTGCCCAAGCTGCTCCTGCAAATCCAGCAGCACTTCCAGATCCAGGGAGAGCTCATGCACCACGGGCTCGAAGACCGCCAGGTCCATCCGGCGGGTGGTGTACAGGCGGCGCGAGGAGGAGGTGAGGATATCGCCCTGCTCGGTGGGCAGGAACGGGTGGTAGTCGAGCAGCACCGGGTTGGAGGCGGCTTCCAGATACAGGTCGATGACCTCATCGCCTTCGGCGCCGGCGGTGATTGGCACCCACTGGTTGCGCGGGTTGATCGCCTTGATGGTGATGCCATCCGGGCGGTACACCAGTCCCTCGCATTGGAAGCCGGTCATGTTGACGTCAAAGCCCAGATCAATCACCGCTTCGACGCGGCGTCCGGCCCACTGCGCCGGTACCCGGCCCTGCAGATGGAACCAGGTGGTGCCCCACGCCGCGCCCCAGGGCGTGCCGACTGTCGTTGGCTGGTAGTCCAGCGCCAGGCCCTCGGCCGGGGTGACCGGCTCGCCGGGCAGCTCATGCCATGACAGATCCAGCGGCAGGGTTTCCGAATATATCGCTGGAAGGATACGCTCGGTCAGAACGCGGCGGACGCGTCCGATGGTCAGGGAAATGTCGTCGTGCATCAGGGCCTTCCGTTTGTGCGCTCCGCAGAAAAAGAGCTCCCTAGCCAGACTACCGAAATATCAGGTGCTGAGCTGGTCCAACTCGCGTTCGCCAGAAGGCGGCAGGGCTCAGGCTGCGTCGTCCTCGCCGCCGGTGACATCCTTATCGAGGACGTCCCGGACGAAATCGCCGCCCAGCGGTTCCGTATCCCAGCGGACCAGGCTCCACTGTCCGCCGATCCCCAGCTCCAGCAGGGAACCGCCAGTGTTCTCGATGACCAGCTGCGATGCCTTCCCGGGTGCCATCTTGGTGGCCCAGGCGCTGAAGACACGGATCGCCGCGCCATGGCTGAAGACCGCGGCCGTGCCTGAGTAGTCCTGCGCCTGCGCGATGGATTCCAGGGCCTGGCTGAAGCGTTCAATGAAGTCGTGGCCGTTGGGCCCGCCGGGCATCTTCTGCTCCCAATCGCCGTGCATCCAGGAGCGCAGGCACATGACATAGGCGGATCGCGATGCCTCATCTGCCAGCATTTCCAGCTCGCCCGCCGAGATTTCTTCGAGGCCGTCAATGACGTGCACCGGTTCTGCGAGGGATTCGCTCAGCGGCTGGGCTGTGAGCTGCGTGCGGTTCAGCGTCGAGGCGTAGATCGACTGCAGCTGCCCGTTACTGAATACCTGCGGCAGGGCGCGAGCCTGGCGATGGCCAGCGGGGTGAGGCTGGCGCCGGGAAAAGCGGTATCGAGCTTCCCGGCAACATGCGATGGGGTTTGCCCATGCCTGATGAGTTGAAAACGCATATCCTCTGCTTCCTTGGCCTAGCGGTCCTGGATCCCAGGGATAGCACGGTTTCGGGCAAATCCGGAATGGCTTCTCGCGCGGAAGAAGCATTTCTATCTGGAATGATGATTTCCGCTTCGTTTCAGCACTGCCCGTCCGCTATCGTGAATTCGACAGGTGGCAAGCCGCGACCTGGAAGTTCCCCCAGATCGGAATCCGCTCATGCGTTCAGATGCTCTTCGGCGACGTGAGAACATCCTTCGAGTTGCTCGTGAATTATTTGCCGAACACGGCGCCCAGATTGCAATGGAAACCATTGCAGAGGCCAGCGGTGTCGGCATCGGCACACTCTATCGAAACTTCGCTGATCGGCTGGCGCTGGTTGAAGAAGTCACCCTCGTCATGCTGGAGGATATCCGCGGCGCGTCGCAGCAGGCGATCGAGCGGCTTGGCGCCAATGACGCAGAGGGCTGGGATGTCCTGCTGGGCACGCTGATCGAGCAGAACCTCGGGGCGCTGAGCGAAGCATTGGGGTTGCAGCTGCCCAAGAAGGTCAGCCCGCGCATCCTCGAAGCCCAAACCGAGGCCGCCAAGACCTTGAACTCCGCCTTGGAACTGGCCAAGAACGCCCAGCTGCTGCGCACCGACATCTCAGGGCTGGAACTGATTGCCACCGTCGGGTCCATGACCCGTCCGCTGCCTCGGGCCTTCAGCGACTCCCAGCCCGGCCTGGAAGGGCGCATCGTGCAGATCATGCGTGACGGCTTGCGCCCGCAACCTGCGCAGAACTAGAAAATGCCGGCACCCATGGTGCCGACATTCGCTATTGGGGGAGAGATTCAGTCCAGCCGCAGTCCGCGGGTTTCCGGGGCGAAGCGTGCCATGAACAGGATGGCCAGCAGCACCAGCGCGGTCGCGCCGGCAAACAGCCAGCCCAGCCCCACCACGGGCCATAGCGCCGCGAAAATCAGCGGGCCGAAGCCGGCGGCAAAGCGCGACATGGTCGAGGCCCAGCCGAAGCCGCTGGCCCGCAGCTCGGTGGGGTACAGCTCCGAAACGTAGGCATACAGTACCGGAATGGCGACCTGGACAATGACGCCGAAGACCAGCACCCAGCCAATCGCGGCCGCCGGGACGTCGAGGTTCTGCGCGACGATGACCAGCACGAGGCCGGAGAGCGGGGCGGAGATCGCCAGCAGCCATTTGCGGCCGACCCGCTCCACCAGCAGGGCAGCCAGCACGACGCCTGCCAGGCCCATCAGTGCCATCACCGCGGTGGCGAAGAAGGAGGCGGACTGGGCCATTCCTGCTTCGGTGAGGATCGACGGCAACCAGGTCAATGCCAGGTAGTAGACGAGCAGAATGGTCATGAACAGCAGCCAGCTGGTGGCGGTGATCTTCCATGAATACCGCCACAGCGAGGCCACCTGCTGCCACCAGCGCGGAGCCTTTTCCAGTTCCACCGGCTCGATCACGTAGTCGCGCTTGGTTGCCCCGGTGCGTTCCACCAGCTGGTCGATGACCGCACGGGCTTCCGCATCCCGGCCCTTGGCCGCCAGGAACAGCGGGGACTCGGGCATGGAGCGGCGCACCAGATACACCATGAACGCCGGCAGGATCATGACTGCCAGGATCAGCCGCCAATTATCCGCGGTGGCCATCACCCATCCGGAGACGAAGAAGGAGAGCGCCGCGCCCACCGGCCACCAGCCATCCATGGCGGTGAGCACGCGTCCGCGCAGCTTCGCCGGCGTGAATTCGCCAACCAGCGCATAATCCACCGGGATGCAGCCACCCAGGCCGACACCGGCCAGGAAGCGGAAGGCGACGAAGAAGGCGAAGCTCGGCGACAGCGCGCCGAGGACGGTGAACAGCGAGAACATCAGCAGCGTCAGGCTGAACGCGTTCTTGCGCCCGTACCTGTCGGCGATCCCGCCCCAGAGGAACGCGCCCACGGCCATCCCCACCAGGTTGGAGGTGCCCAGCAGGGCAGCGGTGGGACGATCCAGTCCCCATTCCTCGGCGACCAGTGGAATCAGCGCGCCGTTGAGGGTGACGTCCCAGGCATCGAACATGAAGCCGAGGCCGCCGATAATGAAAATGGTGCCCTGCACCTTCCATTTGAATGGCAGCTCTTGCACGATGGCCGTGCCAGAGGGCGGGGGTGCGGAAGACACAGTGGTGCACCTTTCGGTGTGCGAGCGGAATTGGTGTGTACCGCGTGAAGCATAGCCGAAAACCGGAGTGCAGGTGTAGCTCTCTACGCTTCTTCTCGCGCCGCGTCAAGGCCTGTTGCAAGCGACGGCAAGGGAGTAATCTTCGGACATGGGAGTAGATTGGACCGCTCTCGAAGAGGCTATCCGGGTGACTGCCCTTCGACACGCAGCGGAAGTGATAGCTGGACACCCGGACCAAGACTTCTATGCCATTGCCCTGCATGGCGTCAGCACCGAGGAAAGCGAAACCATCGCCATGCCGTTGCTGGCCCTGAACTCGGTGCAGGCACTGGAACGCGACCGCCTCACCGAATCCCGCGAGCAACTGGTGGAACGCGGCGAGGACACCGATGAGCCTGCCGAATACGAGGATCGCCCCGATGCCGAAGGCGATGGAAGCCTTGAACCTGAATCCGTCACATTGGAAGAAGATTCGCTGCTGATCTCGGATTCCGAGGACGAGGACGACGAGCCGGAAGATGGCGAGGACTCCGACGGGGAAGACCTCGATGACGTCTTGGCCTCCCTGGAAGCGGATCTGGAAGAAGACGACGCGGAGAGCTTCTACTCGGATAAGTGGGAGCCCAGCGATTGGCACTGGTCATCCATTGATTTATGCGAAGACCCGGCGGCTACCCTGTGGTCCGATGCGATGACCGGGCTGGCCGCACGCGAAGGCTGGGAACCGACCATCAAGCGCTACTACCACACGCTGGTTGCGGTGGCCCGTTCCTTGCGCGAGGAGTTGAATGAGCGGACCAAGGTTGATCTGGTGGCCTATGTCGCAGATGAGGAGCATGCTGAGAAGCTCCTGCAGCTTTGCCTGACTGACAAGCAGCTTTCCACGTATTTCCCGCAGCTTTCCGCACTATCCGAAGGGGCTTGACACGAACTGAAATTTCGGTGCCTTCGTTGGTTAGAATGTTGGCGGTGGCCTCTGCGCTGCCCGCCCCATTCATTCTCACCGCCGGGAGAAAAATTTCGTGAGTAAGACCGTGCTGGACAAAGTCGCTATCCGTCGCGCGCTGATTTCCGTCTACGACAAGACCGGCTTGGAGGAGCTGGCCGCTGGTTTGCATGCAGCAGGTGTGCAACTGGTATCCACCGGTTCCACGGCCAAGAAGATCGCCGCCGCTGGAATTCCCGTGACCGAGGTCGAGCAGGTGACCGGTTCCCCTGAAATGCTCGACGGACGCGTCAAGACCTTGCACCCGCGCATCCACGGCGGCATCCTCGCCGACCGCCGCGTCGCCGAGCATATGGACACCCTTTCCTCGATGGACATCGAGCAGATCGACCTGGTCGTGGTGAATCTGTACCCGTTCGTGCAGACCGTCGCCTCCGGCGCCTCCCAGGACGAAGTGGTCGAGCAGATCGACATCGGCGGCCCGGCCATGGTCCGCTCGGCAGCGAAGAACCACGCCGCCGTCTCCATCGTGGTTGATCCAGCGTTCTACCCGCAGGTCATCTCCGCCGCCTCCGAGGGCGGCTTCGATCTGAAGACCCGCCAGCGTCTGGCCGCCAAGGCCTACGCGCACACCGCAGCCTACGACACCGCGGTCGCTTCGTGGACCGCCAGCCAGTTCCTCGATGAGGACGGCGACGGTGTCATCGATTGGCCAGCCTATGCAGGCGTGGCCCTGCAGCGCGCCGAGGTGCTGCGCTACGGCGAGAACCCGCACCAGCAGGCAGCGCTCTACGTGGATGAGGCCGCCCCGGCCGGCATCGCCCAGGCCGACCAGCTGCATGGCAAGCCAATGAGCTACAACAACTACGTGGACGCGGACGCAGCGCTGCGCGCCGCCTTCGACTTCGAAAAGCCGGCTGTTGCCGTCATCAAGCACGCCAACCCTTGCGGTGTGGCAGTGGCCTCGGATGACGCTGCAGACCCGATTGCCGACGCGCACCGCAAGGCGCACGCTACCGACCCGGTATCCGCATTCGGCGGCGTGATTGCCGCCAACCGCACGGTCACCAAGGAAATGGCCGAAACCGTCAAGGGCATCTTCACCGAGGTAGTCATTGCCCCGGACTTCGAAGAGGAAGCAGTGCAGATCCTCTCGGCCAAGAAGAACATCCGCCTGCTGGCCCTGCCAGATGGCTACGGCCGCAACAAGAACGAGTTCCGCCAGGTCTCCGGCGGCATGCTGGTCCAGGCCGGCGACAAGATCGACGCCGAGGGCGACGACCCGGCGAACTGGACCCTGGCTGCCGGCGAGGCGGCTGACGCCTCGACCTTGACAGATCTGGAATTCGCCTGGAGCGCCGTGCGCGCCGCGAAGTCCAATGCGATCCTGCTGGCCAAGGACGGTGCCGCCGTGGGCATCGGCATGGGCCAGGTCAACCGCATCGACTCCTGCAAGCTGGCAGTGGAGCGCGCCAACACCTTGGGCGTGAAGGTCGAGTCCGGCGCGGATGCCGCCGGCGGTGCCGAAAACGCTGATGGCGCAGCTTCCGAGCAGCGCGCACAGGGCGCCGTGGCCGCTTCGGATGCGTTCTTCCCGTTCGCCGATGGCCTGCAGATCCTGATCGACGCCGGCGTCAAGGCTGTCGTGCAGCCAGGCGGCTCGGTACGCGACGAGGAAGTCATCGCGGCCGCGAACGAAGCTGGCATCACCATGTACTTCACCGGTGCACGCCACTTCTTCCACTAGGAACTAGCCACGCCTTTTCGGGCCGTGCAGCCAGCGCTTGCCGCGCTGGCTGCACGGCCCGCGGCGCTTAACGGATATCTGCACGGCTGAGGCACGGACCACCGCATCGGGAGCAGCCGGAATCGGTCTGCCTTCGCTTATTCCCAGCACCAGGCTTTGCTGCGGTTCCCTGTCGTTCTGAACAACAGAGCTCCCGTCGTTACGTTTCAGTCTGCAAGGAAACTTGCTTATACAGCTATTTTGACTACTTGTCTAACAACTCTTGTCCTGCATTATGGGACAACAGTTGTATCGAACCGACTCTCCTTGGTGATGGCATGGAATGCAGGTGGCGCGCCAGGGCGAGACTGCCTGAACTTTATCCCCGATACCGAAACCAACGGTGACTATCGATGGATCGTTCTCGGGCGACTCGGTAAAATTGAGTAGGGCAACTTTCATGGAAGGAGCCAACCTTGGCCGAGAAGTTTGATATCGAGGAACGCTGGCCGGAACTGTTTACGCAGCTCGACGCCAACCAGCGTAATGCCATTCGTCAGGCGCTAGCCTCAGCTTGGCACGAGGGATGGGTTCCCAACCGCGAGGACGTAGAGAACCTGACCGACGTGGCCCGCGGCGCGATCGACAATGCTGAGTATTTGCGTCGTGTGCGTGAGGCTGCTCGCCGTGCCTCATCGGAGTCCACTGCGGGCAAGGGCTAAATAAGAGAGTTGGGTTCCGGGGAGTTGGCCTAAGCGAATAGCTGCGGGGGACATTCTTCAGTTGATCGAGATCCGGCTCGGCCGCCATGCTCGCCAAAATACTTTCCCAATCTGCCGATAAATGTTCGACTTCAGAGAACCAAACGCGTCCTAACGCGGAAGCAACGTCAGTGCCTGAAGTCATGACCTAAAGAGCCCCGCCCTAGGTGGACGATGCCTAATATTCCAAGCGGAAGCACTGCGAAATAAAAAAATTTGTCGTTGGCGTCTAACCGCGGCAAGCTCGGGACGGCTACGAGCTATTGCGCTATTTTGTGCTGGTGAAGCGAGTTTTTTATTCTGACGTCAACCGTTGGTGCTGAATCACTAATCGCCGCAGCTGCTCTGCGTGTTGTGTCCGGCAGGTAAATTGTTCAACAACCTGTTGCCAAAGTTGTTCAACAACCTGTAAAGTCGTCTGCATCATATTGACCTTGTGACGGTTGTCACCACTATCGCATTGGAACGTCAGCATGGCACTTCCTGAGTCAACATCCCAAACCAGCAAGGCACGGCGCACAGCGCTGCTCGGTGCCATGTTCCTGATGGCCACCAGCGCCATCGGCCCGGGCTTCATCACCCAGACCACAGAGTTCACGGTCCAAATTGGCGCGGCCTTCGCCTTCGCCATTGTCGTCTCCATCCTCGTGGACATCGCCGTCCAGCTGAACGTGTGGCGCGTCATCGGCGTCTCCGGCATGCGTGCCCAGGAACTGGGCAACAAGGTCCTGCCGGGCATCGGCTGGTTCCTGGCCGCGCTGGTCTTCATCGGCGGCATGGTCTTCAACATCGGCAACATCGCCGGTACCGGCCTGGGCCTGAACGCCATGCTTGGCGTTGATGCAAAGATCGGTGGCGCCATCTCCGCGGTCGTTGCCATCTTGATTTTCCTGTCCAAGAAGGCAGGCATGGCTCTGGACCGCATCGTGGTGATGCTCGGCGCCGTGATGATCCTGCTGATGCTGTACGTGGCAATCGTGGCGGCCCCTCCGGTGGGCGACGCGATCCGCAACGTGGTGCTCCCCGAGAAGATCGACTTCCTGATCATCACCACCCTGATCGGCGGCACCGTTGGCGGCTACATCACCTACGCCGGCGCCCACCGCATGATCGATTCGGGCACCTCGGGCGTGGAACACGTCAAGGCGATCTCCAATACCTCCACCCTGGCGATTATCGTCACCGGCGTCATGCGCGTGCTGCTGTTCCTGGCGATTCTCGGCGTTGTGGCCGGTGGCGTCGCATTGACCAGTGACAACAAGGCGGCTGAGGCCTTCGGCCACGCGGCTGGCCCGATCGGCATCCGTGCCTTCGGCGTCATCCTCTGGGCTGCCGCACTGACCAGCGTGATCGGTGCCGCCTACACCTCGGTTTCCTTCATCACAAAGCGCACCACCCCGGAGCGCACCCGCAACCTGATCACCGTGGCCTTCATCGTGGTCTGCGGCATCATCTACCTGTTCCTGGGCCAGGCGCCAGCAACACTGCTGATCTTCGCCGGCGCCTTCAACGGCCTGATTCTTCCCGTGGGCTTCGCGGTACTGCTCTGGGTGGCATGGCGCCGCCGCGACCTGCTCCACGGATACAACTACCCCAAGGCCCTGCTGGCAGTCGGTGCCTTGACCTGGCTGCTCAGCGTCTACCTCGGCTGGAACTCGATTTCGGGTCTGGCAGCACTCTGGAACAGCTAGGAGAAAGGCAATCATGAAGGACTTATCGAGCCTCGGGCAGACGGAACGTGCGGCCATGGCCCCGAGCGAGGCCCGCGAGCTGTTCCGTGCCGGACAGGTGCTCCCGACCGCGGGAATCAGTGCCGGATACGCGCAGGCAAACCTGATCATCGTTCCCCAGGAGCTGGCTTTCGATGTGCTGCTCTTTGCCCAGCGCAACCCCAAGTCTTGCCCGATCCTCGGTGTCCTGGAAGCCGGGCAGACCAGCAACGAGTTGCTGGCAGGCGGAGATATCCGCACCGACGTGCCGAAGTACATGGTTTACGAAAACGGGGTCAAGGTGGCTGAACCCACCGACCTGTCCGAGTACTGGCGTGATGATCTGGTGACCTTCATTGTCGGCTGCTCGTTCACCTTCGAGAGCGCACTGATGGAAAGCGGCATTTCCATCGCGCATATCGACCAGGGTGTGAACGTGCCAATGTACAAGACCAATATCCGCTCGCAGTCGGCCGGAGCGATGTCAGGTCCGATGGTGGTCTCCATGCGCCCGATTCCTGCCTCGCAGGTGGCCGACGCGGTGCGGATTACCTCCCGCTATCCGGCCGTTCACGGGGCGCCGGTGCATATCGGGAACCCGGAAGAGCTGGGCATCAAGGATTTGGGCGCACCGGACTTCGGCGATGCAGTGCAGATCCCGGAAGGGACGATTCCGGTGTTCTGGGCCTGCGGTGTCACGCCGCAGGCGGCAGTGATGGAGTCCCGCCCGGCGTTGGCCATCGGCCATGCGCCAGGGCACATGCTCATCACCGATATCAGGGATTCCCAGTACCAGGTTCCCTAGCCCCCATAGACTGGACGCGGTGGCCTTCCCCCAAAAGGCTGCCGCGTTCACTTCTTTAACTGTTCTGCTGCTGTACCCAGGTCTGGACTTCAGCAAGCAGCTCCTGCTTGGATGCTTCATCCAGGAAGGTGGATTCAAAGGAATTGCACGCCAGCGTGGCCAGCTGCTCGGTGCTGAAATTGAAGCTTTCCATGAGCGAGGCGAAGTTGGCATCCATGTATCCGCCGAAATAGGCAGGATCATCGGAATGCACCGAAACCTTCAAGCCTTTTTCGAGCATCTGCGGCAGCGGATGGTCTGCCATAGTGTCCACTGCCCGCAATCGGATGTTGGACAGCGGGCAGACGGTCAACGGCATCTGCTCCTCGACCAGGCGCTGGACCAGCGCCGGGTCATCCAGGCAGCGGATGCCGTGGTCCACGCGCTCAACCTTCAGCAGGTCCAGCGCTTGCCAGATGTAGTCTGCCGGTCCTTCCTCGCCCGCGTGGGCTACGACGTGCAGACCGTGGGCGCGGGCGTAGTCGAAGACTTCCTGGAACAGTTCGGGCGGGAATCCCAGCTCCGAGGAATCCAGGCCGATGCCATCGATGTCGTGCTTCTCGGCGACCAGTAGCTTCATCAAGTCCATTGCTTCGGCTGCCGGGGCATGGCGCCAGAAGCAGGCGATGAGCTTGTGGGAGATTCCCCAGCGCTCCAGCCCCACATTCAGGCCGGCACGGATGCCGGCAATGACATCGCCCAGGCCCAGGCCGCGCTGGATGTGGGCCTGCGGGTCGAAGAACAGTTCCACATGGCGCACGCCCGAGTCATGGGCGCGTTGCAGGTAGGCCAGGGTAATTTCACGGAAGTCGTCGGCCGTGCGCAGCACCACCATGTTCTCGTAGAACAGGTCGAGGAATGACTGCAGATTGCTGAACTCGTACTTGGCACGCAGCTGGTCAATAGAGGCATAGGGCAGCTCGACACCGTTCTTTGTCGCCAGCTCCATGATCATTTCCGGCTCCAGCGTTCCTTCAAGATGGATGTGCAATTCGGCTACGGGCAATTTCACGGACTCAGCGACCTTCCAAGCTGGGGAGAACGTCCGAGACCGTAATGAAACGACGACGGCACGCAATGGTTTCGTTAAACCATACGTGTTTTCTCTCAGGACATCGGTAACAGTTCTGCCTCAGGACATCGGTAACACTTCAACATTTAAAGTGGTGACACTTCTCCCCGGGATTTAACGCCCCGAAGTACACAGCCCG
>NZ_SCKZ01000011.1:0-62763 GCF_004100365.1 Glutamicibacter sp. HZAU
TCAAACCATCACACGGGGGTGCAATGATTCAAGCAAATGTTATGTATTCACCAAATAAAAATATTCGGTATCAACAAACTTGGCACACTATTGAGTTCTCAAACAACAAACACTTACCGGTTCTTTACCCACCATTCCAGGCGGTAATTTCGTCCAGCGTTATATTCATATTCTATAACTTCGAATTCCTGAAAGTCAAATCCATTGTTTGTGATTTGAACCAGTATTCTCAGTTCCCATTCTTTTCAATTCCTTATCCACAAGACTGTGGAAAAACCTTGATTTTCTGGGGTTCTGCCGCCGTTTCACATCCGGTTATTTCTTCCGTTTTGTTCTCGGCGACAAGGAAAAACTATACACAGGTTTTGGGGGTCCTGCAAATCGGGTGGGTGGTTTTTGACGGTGACCGTGCACACTTAATTTCGCAACACCGATTAAAGCGCGAGTTCTAGCGGATCGGTACCCGAAAACATTTCATGCAACGCACGAAAAGACATCTTAAAAACGGAAGCCGACCACCAAGGTGGTCGGCAATCCCTGTACAGCTAGTCTTCGACGATCTCAGCGTCGATGACCCGTGGATCATCCAGCGGCAACGAGCTGGGCACCACCGTAGGGATTCCCTCGAAGGCAACCGCGGCATTCTCGATCACGCGCTTGGCCATGTACCGATTGCCGACACCGCCGATGGCCGCGCCAACGCCAAACGGAACCAGTCGGCCCATGGTGCTGGCAGCCTGGGTGCCGATGATCTTGCGCAAGAACTTCTTCTGCATGGTGCGCTGCATGGCGGAGTAGATGCTCGTGGACTTGCCGGCACCGAAGGACTTGGCCCAGCCCTGGACCGGTCCTCCGCCGCGGCCTGCGGCTTGGGCAGTCAAGCCGGCAATCATTGAGCTGCCTTCCTCGCCCATCATGATGCCCATAACCAGCACTCGTGACCGATCCGGGTCTTCGATGGCAATGCCGTGCAGTTCTGCCAGGCTCTGCGCATACAGCGCAGAAGCTTCCAGGAAGCCCAGCGTTGCAGCAACGGAAAGGCCCAGCGCCACGCCGGTGCCGACAGCAGGGACGGCTGCGGTTCCACCCACGGCTGCACCGGTGCCGGTAACCACACGCAGGTAATCGCGCTCGACAATGGCTGCCAGCTCGGCTGCCGTGGCTTCCGGGTGCTTCTTGCGCAGCCGCTTGATGTAGGCAAGCACCAGCGGGCGCTGCACGCCGATGCCCTTCATGATGGCATCCTGCACGCCGGAGCGCGGCTTTCCATCCTTGCCGAGCAACGTCATTGAAATCGGATCGTTTTTCATGATGGCTCCAGCTTATCCGCAAGACCCTGAGAGTTGCCTTGAGCGCTCTGCCTTCACACAAGCGTCTTGAAAAATTCCTTGAAACTCCCCAATGCTGGTGAAAGAGTTGGCTTATGAAGAACGCTCAGGCCAAACGGTATAACCATGCCTTGAAAAGCGCCGGGATCTCGGAGCACCCGGTCGCTTTGCTCGATCTCGATGCCTTCGATTCAAACGTGATCGCCCTACGCGAACGGGCCGGCGGCGTGCCGATCCGCATCGCTTCCAAGTCCCTGCGTGTACGCAAGGCGTTGGAGCGGGCGCTCGACGAGCCAGGCTTCCGGGGCGTTCTCTGCTTCACGTTGGCCGAAGCATTATGGCTGGCCAGCCACGGTTTGAAGGACTTGGTGGTTGCGTACCCGCAAACGGATGCCGAAGCGATCAGCCGGTGGGCGGCCAGCGAGCAGGCCTGCGAAGCTGTCACCCTCATGGTGGATACCGAAGAGCAGCTGGACCTGATCGACAGAATCGCGCCGGGGCACCCGGCATTGAAGGTCGCCTTGGAACTGGATGCCGCCTATTACCCCAGCGGCAATATCCGCATCGGCGCCGCACGTTCGCCGCTGAGCCGGCCGGAACAGGTCGCGGCGCTGGCCGCCGAGGTGCACCGTCGCCGCAACTTCATCCTAGACGGGTTGATGGGCTACGAATCCCAGATCGCTTCGGTTCCCGATGGAGGGTTCAGCCCCAAGGCGCTGATCGCGCGCAAGCTGCGCCAAGCCAGCGCCGCCGAACTGGCCGAGCGCCGGGCCGAAACCGTGGAATTGGTCCGGGAGCTGGGCGAGCTGCGTTTCGTGAATGCCGGCGGCACAGGTTCGGTGGAAAGCACTGTCCAAGAACCCGCTATCACCGAGATTGCCGCGGGTTCAGGGCTGTTCGCGCCCGCGCTGTTCGATTCCTATCGCGCATTCCGACCCGCCCCTGCCCTGTATCTGGGCTTCCCTGTGGTCCGCCGTCCCGATGAGCGAACAGTCACCATCCTCGGAGGCGGTTGGACCGCATCGGGTCCAGCCGGCAAGGACCGGCTGCCAAGAATCGAGCACCCAAAGAAGCTGCGCTATCTGTCCATGGAAGGAGCCGGCGAGGTGCAGACCCCGCTCACCGGCCCCAGCGCACACCGCATCGCCATTGGCGAAACGGTCTGGCTGCGCCATGCCAAGGCCGGCGAACCTGCGGAACGGGTTAATAAGATGGCGGTGTATTCCAAGGGCAAGATCATCGAGCAGTGGCCCACCTACCGCGGGGAAGGCAAAGCATTCCTGTGAGCACCTTCAAGAACTTCGCGCGCACCGTTGTCGCGCACCCGGCAGCCATCCGCTCCCCGCGCAGCATCGCGGAATTGGCGCAGGTCCTGGAACTGGCCGCCGACCTGGAGCAGCCGGTGCGCACCGTCGGCGCAGGCCATTCCTTCACTCCGCTAGCGGCTACAGACGGCATCTTGCTGAACCTGGATGGCTTCCAGGGAATCGAGGAAGTCGACGCCCTCACCCACGAGGTGACCTTCCGCGCCGGGACCCGGCTATGGCAGATCCCCGCACTGCTCAAGCCCTTCAATCTCGCGTTGGAGAATATGGGCGATATCGACAAGCAATCTGTAGCCGGAGCCATCAGCACCGGAACCCACGGCACCGGCCTGGGATTCAGCGGATTCAGCGGAACGGTCACCGGGGTACAGCTCCTGCTGGCCGATGGCACCCACCTGCGTGCCAACTCTCAGGAGAACACCGAACTATTCGAGGCCTCCCGGCTTGGCCTGGGAGCGCTGGGGGTGCTCACCCACGTGCGGCTGCGCTGCGTCCCGCACTACATGATGCGTGCGGAGGAAATCATCGAACCCATCGGGCTGATCGCCGAAAGCTTCGTCGAGCGCGCACGGGAAGAAGACCATCTGGAATTCTTCTGGTTCCCGGGCACCGGCAAGGCCCAGGTGAAGATCAATACCCGCCTCGACGGCCAAGTCCCGACCGAGCAGCCGCCGGCGGCAGCCCGCTGGCTGAATGATGAAGTTGTCTCCAATGGCGCATTGCAGCTGCTCAGCTCGGTGAGCGCGGCGCTGCCGAAGACCACGCCGGCCTTGGCCACGGTGGCGTGCGCCGCGTTGCCCGAAAGCAGCCGCATCGCACCGTGGAACGAAGTGTTCACCAGTGCGCGGCGGGTGCGTTTCACCGAAATGGAATATGCGCTCCCGCTGGCCAACTTCGATGAGGCTTTCGCCAGCGTGCGGGCGTACTTCAAGCGTTCGGGAACCGGGGTCTTCTTCCCTGTCGAGGTGCGCACCGCGGCCGAGGATTCCACCTGGCTGGGAACTGCCAGCGGCCGGCAAACTGCATATATTGCCGTGCACCGCTACATTCGTGATCAGGCTCCGGGATACTTTGCAGCCATGGAAGAGATCTTCCGCTCCCTGGGCGGCCGGCCGCACTGGGGCAAGGAGCATACGCTTCAGGCTGGGGAATTGGCTCAGCTCTACCCGAAGTTCAGCGATTTCACGCGGGTTCGCCAGGCTGCCGATCCGGAGGGCAGATTCCTCAATCCGTATCTGCGCAGCTTGCTCGGCGCCTAGAATTGGATGTCGGCCCAGATCAGCGGGCTTGATTCCTTCGCGAAGTCGGGGACTGTTCCCGGCAACGCCTGGGAAGTGCTCGGCTGGTTCTCCTTGATGCGGCCCTGGCCCAATACCTGCCAGGTTTCGCTCGGCACCAGGTAGCTGCCCGAATCATTGACAGCGTTCTCGTGCTTGAGTTCCTTGAGGAAAGGGTCAACGCGATCAGCGGAGCCATCTTGCAGGCCCAGTGCACCGGCAATGACAAAGCGGTCTTCGCCCACGCCTTCTGCATGTTCGCCGTCGTCGGTGCGAACATAGTTCTCGCCGGAGAGATAGCCGTCGATGACCTTCAGCTCGTCCATCTGGCGTGCCTTGGCGAATTCCTCATCCTGCGCATCCGGCTGGGTTTGCGTCGCCAGGATATGCACCGGCTCGCCACGGTACTGGATGGGAATGTCCCATAGGCCGGTGCTCATCACGGGGATGGACGCTGCCAGCACGCCGGATAAGTCGGTGTGGTGCAGCATGTCGTTGGCAACGTGTTGCCACTTGAGCTGGGAGACGCTGGTGACCTGCTCTTGGGCGATCGGGTACTTCGACAGCACGACGATCGACCCCTGCTCCGCGAATGCGGCCTGGCCCCACGCGTCCTCGGCGCTGCCGATCACGCCGTCGGCGTTCAAGTCGGCGCCGCTTTGCAGGCCTTTGGAGCCCACCGCCAGATAGGAATACCCGTAGTCCACGTCGGCGCGGTCGTCGCCCAGATTGTTCAGATAGTTCTCATTGAGCGCGTCAACTGCCTCCTGGGTGGCGTCCATATCCGTCAGCACCACCACGTCCGCGTTGGCGCTGCTGATCTTGTCCGCAACCTGGGCTGCCTGCCGGTCGGTTCCGCGCATCAGGGCCGCGGGCAGCTCTTCGGGGGTTTCGCCGGTGAGATTTGCCTGGATGGTTGCCACGCGCAGCGAGGTCTCCGAAAGCTGCGCGGCATTGGCGCCTGCTGGGTCGCCGGGTCCGGTGGGTGCGGCAAGTGCGCCGGTTGCGGGGAGCATCAGAAGTGCCCCTAAACCCAGGCTCGCTGTTCCGACTAATAACTTGCGCACCCATCCACCCTACGACGTTCAGCTACCGCTTTCCAGCACCTTTACCGGATTGTAATGCCGCAGCCGCAGCGGCCTTCTTGTTCGCGGAAAGGACTTCTTCCATATACGGGGCACGCACATGCGTGGATACCCGGGCGTCCACCAGGCATACGCCGCGGGCGCCTGCATCAACCCACTGCTGCACGGCGGCGAGGTCTTCCAGCGAGCCAACGCGGATTCCGGTCGCTCCCATGGAGTTGGCAATGCCGGCAAAATCCACGGTAGGGATCAGCATCGGATCTTCGTGCAGGCCGACGGATCCGTACTGGTGGATTTCCGCACCATAGGCGGAGTCGTTGTAGATGACGATGACGCCGCTTTCCACGGTGCGCACGATCGATTCGAGGTCTGCCAGGCCCATCAGGAATCCGCCATCTCCGGCGGCCAGCACGACCGTGCGGCCTTCCGCCGCCGGGGCCGCACCCACCATGGAGGCGATGCCCAGGCCGATGGACTGGTAGGCGGTTCCCACACAGGCCAGGGAGCGCGCACCGGAAGTCGACCAGTACATCGGACCCCAGCCGATGAAGTGCCCGCCATCCTGCACCAGCACGCGGTTGGCCGGCAGGATGCCCTGCAGCTCGCTGGCCACGCGGCGCGGATCCAGCTGCCCGTCGGAGGCCTGCTCGTCGCCGGCGGGGCGGCTGCGCAGCTCGGACAGGTCAAGGCCTGCGCGCCATGCGTCATCGGCTTGCTCCACGGCACCGAGCAGGTCCGCGGCAGCCAGGGCCGCATCGCCGGTGGCGAAGTAGTCGACGCGCGGATTGGTGGCCGCGCATCCCAGATCGATCTGGATCAGGGTGGCATCGTCTGCCACTAGCTCGCCAAAGCGCATGGTGAACTGGTTCAGCGAGGCGCCGAGCACCAGTACGGTATCTGCCTGCGCGATGATCGCGGCGTTGGCCTCCGTGGAGAACCCTCCGGTGATGCCCAGGTCGAACTCGTAGTCCAGCAGGTCGCGGGCCAGCAGCGTGCCCGAGGCGGTGGCCCCCAGCTTCTGAGCCAGCGCCTGGACCTGCTCGGCGGCATCAATTGCGCCGCGGCCATAGAGGATGTGGGTGCGCTGCGAGGCGTTGAGCTTGGCAGCGATCTGCTCCAGCTGGGTGGAGTTCAGCTGCGGCGCCGGCGGGGTGCTGCGCAGGGAGGCGAAATCGGGAAGCTGCTCTTCGAGGGAATCCAGCGCTGCCAGGTCGTAGGGAATGGCCAGGACCACCGGCAGCTGCTCGCGCAGCGCATGAGCCGCCGCCTCAAGGGCGGTCGCACCCGGGGTGTTGCGGTCGACGACGTAGCGGGGCGCCCGCACCGCGGCATCGATCGCGGCCTGGTCCACGTCCCAGCCGCGCAGGCCCGACGTCGGCGCGTCGCCGGTGACGAACAGCAGCGGGGTCCGCGCCGCGGCGGCCTCGGCCAGGGCAGTGGTGGTGTTGGTGTAGCCGGCACCGTAGGTGGTGGAGGCGATGGCCAGCTTGTTGGAGATGCGGAAGTACGCGTCGGCGGCCGAAACGGCGGCCGATTCATGGCGCACTGCGGTGTAGTCGAAGCCTGCACGCACCGCGGCGTCGAGGAAGTGGGCGTTGCCGTTGCCCATCAATCCGAAAATTCGCGGGGCCAGGGGCTTGAGGGCATGGGCAATGGCAGCTGAAACGCTGGACATTATGGACTCTTTTCAAGAAATCGTGCTGAAGAAATTCCATATATGTCTGCCGTTACCGGTTGCTTTACCGCAACGGGTATCGCCCCTTTTGAGAGCGCCGGAACCAGCTGGAGCCGTGTTCCTGACTCACTGATGATAAGGCAGGAACCCTGCTCGGCGCTAGGATCCGGTGACCGCGACCCGGAAAGCCAGGGAGGCGAACTCCTCCAAAAGTACCATGTACTGCAAATTCCATTCACGATACGATCGAGATAACTCTTAGTTGACTTGAACCTTATAAGGCAACCATCGAACGTTATCGAGAGGGAACGCATGCTGAAGTTCTTCGGGATCACCACTGGCGCACCGGCCGGCGGCAAAGTCCGCGCATGGCAGGGCGTGGACCGCAAGCACCGGGGCATCGCCTTCGCCGTGTCGCTGGCGCTGGCATCGGCCGCGTTCCTGGCGGCCCGCTGGCTGCTCTCGGGCCTGCCGCCGGAGCACTCCCTGCCCTATGTTCCCTGGCTGGCCGCCGCGGCCATGCTGCTCATCAGCACCCTGGTGGCCGAGCGCTCGATGATCAGCAACCAGCCGGCCGAAACCGGCGGCATCTAGGCGCAAAAAAGCTGGGGGAAGATACGGGCAACCCGGATCTTCCCCCAGCTTCGCGCCAACCGGCTAGGCGTTGCCCAGCCAATCGGCGGCGTCGTTGACCAGCTGCTGAGGCGAGGCCGAAATATCCAGCACCACGCCGCGCTCGTCAGCCTGCAGCTCGTCAAGCGTCTCGAACTGCGATTTCAGCAGCTCCACCGGCATGAAGTGCCCGGTGCGCTCGGCCATGCGCTGGGACAGCAGCTCGAAGCTGCCGTTCAAATGGATGAACACCGTATCCGGCGCCTGCGCCCTGATCTGGTCGCGGTACTTGCGCTTGAGCGCAGAGCACGCAATGATCAGCGGCTTGCCATCCTCGGCGGCCAGCCGCTTGCCGATGTCGCCGAGCCACGGTTCGCGGTCTGCATCATCCAGCGGGATGCCGGCAGACATCTTCGCGATATTCGCCTGCGGATGCAGGGAATCCCCGTCGAGGAACTCCGCGGCGATCCGCTGGCCCAGCAGCTCGCCCACGGTGGATTTGCCGCAGCCGGAGACCCCCATGACCACGATGCGTCCGGCCCCGGTGCCCGATGGCGCCGACAGCGGCTTGTCCATGATCGCCTCGCTCACCAGTCGTGCACCGTGCCGTCAACCAGGCGGTTGTACAGCAGGTAGGCCTGCTGGTACGGGTAGGACAGCGCGGCTTCCTCGTTGAACTCGACGCCCAGGCCAGGCTTGTCGCCTGGGTGCAGGTAGCCGTCCTTGAAGGTCATCGACTGCTCGAAGACGGTGTTGGTGGCGTCCGAGTGCTGCATGTACTCCTGGATGCCGTAGTTGTGGATGGCCAGGCCCACGTGCAGCTGGGCGGCGAATCCACCGAAGACGGCCTGCGCTTCGGCGGCTCGCTGCCATGGGAATCGAGCATCCTGGACTTCTCCGGGATGGCCGTCCGAGTCCTGGGAGATCGGCCCCTCGCTGGATACCATCAAGCAGGTCATGAGCGAGGTCGATGACTCGAGCAAGGTCGTGCTGCACGTGTACTTCCGATGCCATTCGTCATGGACGAGGCCAGCGGCCTGCGCGATGCAGGCGCCATGGTCGCCGGCTTCGGCACGTCCGACACCGCGCTGATGGATAGCCTCTCGGGCAAGTTCGCCCCGCAGGGACGCATGCCGTTCGCGCTGGCCGGCACCCGCGAGTCGATCACCGAGCAGTTCAGCGACTTGCCTGGCTATGCGCAAACCGCCGACGACGCGCTGTTCGAGTACGGTTTCGGGCTCAGCTACTAGGTAATGAAGCGTGCTGTGCGGCTACCGCGCGTTTGCGTGGCTGGCCGCGTAGTCCTGCGCGCTGAGCTGCCCCAGGCGCGAATGGCGCCGTCCGTAGCCCAGGTAGAGCGCCGCGCCGGCGATCATCCAGATGATGAACACCAGCCAGGTGTGCCAGCCCAGCTGGCTCATCAGGAACAGGCAGGCGAAGATGCCCAGGATCGGGGTGACCGGATACAGCGGCAGCTTGAACGTCCGCGGGGCCTGCGGCTGCTTGCGGCGCAGGTAGATCACCGAGGCGCCGACCAGCGCGAAGGCGAACAGCGTGCCGATGCTGGTGGCGTCGGCCAGCGCGCCCAGCGGGATGAACCCGGCGGTGATCGCCACCAGGATGCCGGTGATCCAGGTGCCGGCGGCCGGGGTACCGGTGCGGTTCGACACCTTGCCGAACACCGGCGGCACCAGCCCGTCGCGCGACATGGCCAGCAGGATGCGGGTCTGCCCGTAGAGCACGGTCAGCACCACCGAGGCGATGGCCAGCACGGCGGCCACCGCGAAGGCCAGCACGAAGATCGGCTGGCCGGTCAGGTCGCCGACGATCTGCACCAGCGGCGCCTGGGCGCCTTCGAACCAGTTCCATTCGCGTGCGCCGATCGCCGAAACTGCCACCAGCACGTAGGTGATGGTCACGATCAGCATCGAGAGCATGATGGCCCGGGGCAGATCGCGCTTCGGGTTCTTCGCTTCCTCGCCGGCCGTCGAGGCGGCGTCGAAGCCGATATAGGAGAAGAACACGCTCGATGCCGCCGCGGTCACGCCGGCCGCGCCCATCGGCAGCAGTGGCTCGAAGTTGCCCGCGTTGAAGGCGCTGAAGGCGACGACCGAGAAGAAGATCAGGATGCCTGCCTTGATGGCCACGACGATCGAGTTCACGATGGCCGATTCGCGCGCCCCGCGCACCAGCAGCACGGTGGCCAGCACGACGACGATCAGCGCCGGCAGGTTCACCACCCCGTCCTCGGCCGGGCCGCCGGCCAGCGCCGCAGGCAGCTCCATGCCGAAGGCGCGCAGCGTTTCATTCACGTACTGGCCCGCGCCGACGGCCACCGCGGCCACGGACACGGCGTATTCGAGCACCAGGCACCAGCCGCAGATCCAGGCGATGCCTTCGCCCATGGTCGAATAGGAATAGGAGTAGCTGGAGCCGGATACCGGGACCATGCCGGCCATTTCGGCGTAGGACATCGCCGAAAGCAGCGCGGTGATGCCCGCGATCACGAACGAGATCCAGATGGCCGGACCGGCGATCGGCACGGTATCGCCAAGGATCACCAGGATTCCGGTGCCCATGGTGGCGCCGACGCTGATCATGGTCAGCTGCCACATGCCCAGGGTGCGGCGCAGTTGGCCTGCTCCTGCATTGGTTTCTGCCTCGGCGATCATATTCGTGATCGACTTGCGGCGGCGCAGCTGCGCGCCCAGCATAGTCGCCGGGCCGGCGCTCACGAATGGTTTGCGATTCATCGCGGATCCTCAATGGGGGTGGTCTTGCCGCCTCGCCCCGGCCTTGGATGCGGACGGACGCTGCGCGTGGAAGTTCTGAACTGGAATATCATGTCACGGCCGGATCGGGTCCAGCTTTTCCAGAATCCACCAATTTCTCGCCAATTGCGGCCCCTTCTTGGGGTTTAACTGAATTCGCGGTCCAGGCGGAACGCGTGCACTGAGATGGAATTCATTATCTGGAGTGCATAATTATGCACGAATCGCTGCCCGTTACCCGCTTCGCAGGCACCCCAATCCTCCCTGCGTACATCGAAAACCACCGAGGTTTTCCACAATATTAGAAGACATATTCGAATAGGAGAAGTATAATTAGAACATGTCCGAAGCAAAGGCGCACGGAAACGGCCAGACCCCACCAGCACCCCCAGATGCCTTCGACCTGCATCTGGAGCAGTTGAACGACGACCTCGTCCAGCTCGAAGAACACGGCACCAAAGCCGAATGCGCCCACGCCATCGAAGGCCTCGAAGCACTCGCCTCCTACATCCGCTACCGGCAGGCCTGCCTCTCCCACCAGATCGAGAAGGACTTCGTGCGCGACCACGAGGAACGCGGCGTCCACATGGATGACCAGACCCGCGGCGCCGCCGCCTGCGTCGCCATGGCCCGCAAGCAATCCCCGCACGGCATGCGCAACTACCTGGTCAACTGCCGCATCCTCTTCGAAGACACCCCTCACCTGGCCGCCGCCTGCTCCCGCGGAGAATTCACCGAAGCGCAAGCCCAAGCCATCCTGACCCCGCTCCAGGAACTGAGAGCCCAGCGCCGCACCGAATTCGACCAGTACTTTGCCCAGAACCCCGACATGTTCGACTCCATGGGCACCCGCCAAATCACTCAAACCGTGCGCAAGTTCGTCCTTTCCTACACCTCTGATCAGGAATCCATCAAGCAGAAAACCGTCGAGGAAGACCGCAACCTCACCCTGGAAATCGACCAGCAGCGCGGCTGCATCAAGATCCGTGGCGAATACCCCCTGTTGCCCGGCATGTGTCTCAAGCGCTACCTGGACGAGGAATCCAAGACCTTGCGCAAGAAAGGCGACCCGCGCACCCGCACCCAGATCCGCGCCGACCTGCTCTTCAGCTACATGATGATCGGCGAACCCTCCAAAATGCCCGTCGCCCTGAACATCGGGGTGATCATGACCGACCGCGCCCTGTTCGCTGGCGAACGCGAACCAGCACTCCTGGAAGGCTACGGCTACATCCCTGCCCAAAGCGTGCGCGAATGGATCGGCGGGCACCAGATCCCTAACGAGCTGACCTTCGAGCAGATGGACGCGAAACTCACCCGCGAAAACATCGAGCAAATCGAAGTGCGCACCGAACTCGCCCGCTTCTACACCGCGCCGGGCGACCAGGAACTGATTTCCATGGATTCCAAGGCGCGGATCTTCCCGGAGAAGCTCAAGAAGTTCATCGCCGTACGCGACCGGCACTGCCGAACCCCGTTCTGCGACGGCATCGTGGAAGAAATAGACCACGTCAAGCAATACGCCCGCGGCGGCAAAACCACAGTGTCCAACGGCGATGGCCGCTGCGCGGCCTGCAACAAGGCAAAGCAAGCCGCCGGATGGTACGAATACACGACTTACGGCAACGGGCACAGCATCACCATCTGCCCCGGCTCGGCCATGTCCTACAAATCCACCGCACCCCCAGCCACCGGGTACGCGCACAAGCCGTTCCCGCAACTGATGCGCGACGGCACGTGGCTGCAAAAACTCAAAGAACGGCTGAGACCGCCTGATGGCCCAGAATGTGCCGCTGCCTGAGACGCGGCAGGCAACTATTGCGCACGCTCCTGGCTCGCAATGCGCTTGAACCCGCTGGCGTCGGGTAGCAGGACATGGCGAAGCCGCCTGGAAGTTGCCTCCCAGGCGACCTGGTTCCGGAATCTACTTGCTGGCGGCTTCTGCCAGCAGTTCAACGATGTGGCGGTATTCCTTGCCCGTCGCCCGGGTCATGCCCAGTTCGCAGGTGCGGTTGCATGAAGCGTGTTCCTGCGCATCCAGTTCACGGACCTCAGCGGCTTCGCGAGCGGTAGCCGACTCGGTCAGCTCTGGATGCAGCATGCCGCGGTCGCCGGCATAACCGCAACAGCCCCAGTTCACCGGCGTATTCACGGTATCCGCCACAGCCTCGGCGATCTTCTGCATATCCGCGTTCAGGCCCATCTGCGTGGACGAGCAGGTCGGGTGCAAGGTGACCGAGGCGATCTTCTGCAGCTCTGGCAGCTTGTCCAGCAGGTGCTGCGAAGTGAACGCCAGCAGGTCAACCACTTCATAGCCGTGCTCGGCCAGGGTATGCGCAAACCCTTCGGTGCAGCTGGAGGCATCCGAGATGATGGGCAGGTTCTTGCCAGGCATGGCGGCGCGGACTTCTTCCAGCACGCGCTGGCCCATGATTTCATGGCCCTGCGCGTAGCCCTTGGAAGTCCATGGGGTGCCGCAGCAGGTGGATTCAATGCCCTCGGGGACGTAAACCGAGACTCCGGCGGCGTGCAGCAGCTGGGTGAACGACGATGCAACACCTTCACCGTCGCCGGCCGGGCCGAACATCGAATTCACGCAGGCAGGCAGGTAAATGGCCAGCGGCTCGGTGCCCGCGGCCCCCAGGTTCCCGGCCATCGGCTTGCGAGCCTTGCCGCCGGCAGGCAGTTCAGCGTCGTAGCGCGGCATGACGTCGGTGCTGACCACCTTGCGGGCAACATCGGTAACGCCGCGGACCAGCGACGTCGGGAACTTGTCGGCGACGCTCAGGGCCAGCGAACCAGCCCGGGTGGCCCCGCCCCAGCCCTTGGCCGCGGCCTTGAAGCCGGCTTCCAGCACAGGGTGCGCGTCTTCGCGGCGCAGGCGCTTGACCAGCAGGCCGGTGTTGATGCCGACCGGGCAAGCGGTGACGCACATGCCGTCAACGGCGCAGGTCTGCACGCCGTTGTACTCGTAGTCGCGCTCAAGCTCGGCAGCCAGCTCGGTGTTGCCCTCGGCTTCGGCCTTGGCGATGGCGCGGCGCACGACGATGCGCTGGCGCGGGGTCAAGGTCAGGTCCTTGGACGGGCAGACCGGCTCGCAGTAGCCACATTCCACGCAATGGTCGGCCTCGACCTCGATGGTCTCGTTGAGCTTGATATTGCGGATGTGCGCGGCATGGTCCTCGTCGATGATCACCCCGGGGTTCATCATCAGGCGCGGATCGCAGGCTGCCTTCAGTTCCAGGTGCACCTCGTAGAGCTCATCGCCGTACTGCGCACGGACGAATGGCGCCATGGCGCGACCGGTACCGTGCTCCGCCTTGAGGTTGCCGTCCTTGTCCAGGATCAGCTGGACCATCTTGTCGTTGAAGGAGTTGTAGCGGTTCAGCGCCGTATCGCCTTCGAAGCGGTCGGTCAGCATGAAGTGGATGTTGCCATCCTTGGCGTGGCCGAAGATCACCGAATCCTCGTAGCCGTACTCGGTGAACAGCTCCTGCAAGCTGCCGCAGGTTTCAGCCAGGGTCTCGACCGGGACGACGACGTCTTCGAGCAGCGCGGTGGTACCGGTGGCGCGGGCGCCGGCCACCGATGCATACAGGCCCTTGCGGAACTTCCACGCGGCCTGGCGGTTCTTGGCATCCGGGGAGAGGATCGCCGGGGCGCGCAAGGCCGCGGCGTCGAGCAGCGACTGGCCAGCTGTGCGCAGCCCTGCCAGCTCCTCTTCTGAGTCCGCATGGTATTCGACCAGCAAGGCGGCCTGCTGGTCGACCTCGAAGCCCATGATGGCATCGGGCACGCCGGGCAGCGACTGGCCCACGCGCAGCGAGGTGGAGTCCATCAGCTCCAGCGTAGCTGCGCCGGAATCCACGAGTTCGGGCAGTGCGCGGGTGGCCAGATCCAGGTTGTCGAAGACCGCCAGGGTGGCGATGGCCAGCTTGCGGATCGGCACGGTGCGGAAGACCGCCTCGGCGACAAAGGCCAAGGTGCCCTCGGACCCGATGATCAGGTGGGCCAGCAGCTCGGCCGGGGTGTCGTAGTCCAGGAAGGCATTAATGCCGTAGCCCATGGTGTTCTTCAACCCGAAGTGCTTCTGGATCTTGGCCACCGATGCAGGGTTGCTGCGCACGCGCTTGACCAGCTTGTCCAGGGTGGCGACCAGCTGCGGCTCGGCGGCGGCCAGCTTGCGGTCGGCCTCGGGATCCGCGGTGTCGATCATGGTGCCCGAAGGCAGGACGAACGTCATGGATTCCAGGGTGCGGTAGGTGTTGAGCTCTGTTCCGCAGGCCATGCCCGAGGAGTTGTTCGCGATCACGCCGCCGATGGTACAGGCCGCCTCGCTGGCCGGATCCGGCCCGAGCTTGCTGCCATAGACGGCCAGGCGGGCGTTGACCTGGCGGACGGTGGCGCCTGGCTGCACGCGCACGCGTGCTCCGTTGTCGAGCACGGTAATGCCGCGGAAGTTGCGGCGCACGTCGATCATCAGGCCGTCGCCGCTGGCCTGTCCGGCCAATGAGGTGCCGCCGGAGCGCAGGGTGACCGGCTGGTTGTTCCGCGTGGCCGCTGCAAGCAGCGCGGAGACCTCCGCTGCGTCCTTGGCCAGCACGACAGCTTGCGGGGTGTACAGGTAGTGCGAGGCATCCGAGGCATAGGCGACGCGATCGATGGATCGGGTCTTGACACGGTCCTGGTCGCCGACCAAGTCGAGGATTCCGGATGAAACCGTCGTTTCTCCGAGTGCTGGCGTGCTCAATGCCATGGTGCGCTCCTGTGCAGTTGGCAAGCGGCGCTTGCCGAATACGGAAATTGTCTTACAAGTACACATGCCATAGTAGTACGATTCGTGGGATACTTGTTAGGCATATTTTTCGCGGCTCGAAAGGACCCTTGTGGCAGCCCGTTTAGGTGTCGTTTCCGTAGTCCAGGTGGTCATCCGGTCACTGCGCGCCCGGATTTTCAGCGGCGAACTGGCACCCGGCACCCCGCTGGCCGAGGTCGATGTCGCCGCGCGATACGAAGTTGCCCGTCCAACCGCCAGGGCCGCACTGGAGAACCTTGTCGCAAGCGGCCTGCTGACCCGCAATGCGCACCAGACCGCAAGGGTCACGCTGCTCTCCGCGCGCGATGCGCTCGATATCTACCGCACCCGCGCCATCATCGAAGCAGAGGCCGTGCGCCTGCTGGCCGCCCAACGCGAGGTCCCGTCCGAGGCACGGGAAGCCAATGCGGAAATCACCGAACTGGTCGGCGCTTCGCCGATCGACATCATCGATCCCGACATCCGCTTCCATGCCGCCCTGGTCCAGGCGCTCGGCTCGCGGCGCACCAGCGCAATCTACGCGCAGCTGACCGACGAGATCCGCCTGTGCATGACCCACGTGCAGGATGCCACGCTGCTGTCCACCAAGGACATTGCCGCCGAGCACGCACGGCTGCTGCAGCTGATCTCCGAGGGCGAGGCGGCCGCCGCCGCGAAGGTGCTGGAAGAACACCTGCGCACCGCCAGCAACAAGCTGGCCGAGCATTTGGAGAGCCTGTAGGCATGGGACTGTTCAGCCGGAAGCCGCAGGTCAGCTTCGATCAGATCGACTCGCTCCTGTCGCGGATCCCGGATCTGCAACTGGGCGCGGTGAAGTTCTCGGCGCACACGCTCGCAGCCGGCTGGAGGAAGACCACTCCCAAACCGGGCATCGACCTGACTACGTGCGGGCTGACCGGCTGGCTGGAGCTTGAAGAAACCCTGCGCTTCACCGAGGGCACGCTGTCGGTGCATGAAACCTGGACCGGCTCGCCCGCACTGTTCTTCATCTCCACCCCGGCGAGCGCTCCGGCGGATTCCGCAGCCGGCGAAGCGCTGGCCGGCGTTCCCGAAGACCACGCGGGCATCCTGCATCCCGGCGAGGACGGAAATCTTCAGCTTCTTGCCACCCTGGACCCGGTGCAGCTGGGGCAGCTGGACCGGTGGATGCGCACCTTCCCGAGACTGTAGCGCCCTGCCTGGCAGGCAGGAAGGCTCCGCGTTGAGTGCCGCAACCTGACGCGGGATTTTCCACCAGATTCCACCACCATCAGCACAGTCATTCGACACGCCTTCACGCATACCCCCACCCCTATTCTTGACATACCCCCGGGGGTATAGCTTAGGGTAGTTCCAGACACCCCCACGAAAGGACATCCCATGCTTCTGGAACGCTTCTACGACGAAGACCTGGCGCAGGCCAGCTACTTCATCGGCTGCCAGGCCAAGGGCGAGGCGATCGTCGTCGATGCCCGCCGCGACATCTCCGAGTACCTGGCGCTGGCCGCCAAGCACGGGATGCGCATTGTTGCGGTGACCGAAACGCACATCCACGCCGACTACCTCTCCGGCACCCGCGAACTGGCCGCCGCCACCGGAGCGGCCACCTACGTCTCGGGCGAGGGCGGGGCCGACTGGCAGTACGGCTTCGAGGCCGAACGCCTGATGGACAAGGACACCATCACCCTGGGAAACATCACCGTGACCGCGCGCCACACTCCGGGCCACACCCCGGAGCACCTCTCGTTCCTCATCACCGACGGCGCCTTCAGCGACCAGCCCGGCTACATGCTCTCCGGCGACTTCATCTTCGCCGGCGACCTGGGCCGCCCGGACCTGCTGGACGAGGCGGCCGGCGGCGTGGACACCCGCTTCGCCGGGGCCAAGCAGCTCTTCGCCTCGCTGAAGAACGTCTTCCTGCAGCTGCCCGACCACATCCAGGTCTACCCGGGCCACGGTTCGGGCAGCGCCTGCGGCAAGGCGCTGGGCGCCGTGCCCTCCACCACCGTGGGCTACGAACGCAACTTCGCCTGGTGGGGCAGCTACCTGGCGAGCAACGACGAGGCAGGCTTCATCGCCGAGCTGCTCGACGGCCAGCCCGACGCCCACGCCTACTTCGCCCGCATGAAGCGCCAGAACCGCGATGGCGCCAAGGTGCTCGGCCCCCTGCCCGAGCTCGTCGAGTTCACGGCGGAGCAGATCATCGAGCAGACTGCCGCGAATGACGCGGTCTTCGTCGACACCCGCGGACACCTGGCAGTGGCCGAGGGCACCGTCGCCGGCGCGCTGGCCATCCCCGCCATCGCCAAGATGGCGAACTTCGGAGCCTGGGCCTTCGACCCGGAAGCCGATGACCGCCAGCTGATCCTGTTCGCCGAGGACCTCCAAGCCGCGCAGCAGATGCGCGATCACCTGATGCGCGTGGGCATCGACGCGGTGTCCGGCTACGCGACCAGCCTCGAGGGGCTGCCGGCCTTCACCCCGCCAAGCGTGGCCCCGGCCGAGCTGGAGAATTTCGAGCACGCGCTGCTGCTGGATGTGCGCAACCGCAGCGAGTTCGCCGCCGGCGCCATCCCGAACGCCAAGCACATCTCCGGCGGCCGCGCCCTGTGGTCCCTCGACGTACTGCCGGCCGACGGCAAGATCGTCACCTACTGCCAGAGCGGACTGCGCAACTCGATCGTCGCCAGCGCCCTGCGCGATGCCGGCTACGACGTAATCGAGCTGGCCGGAAGCTATGCCGGCTGGGCCGCAGCCATGCACAAGACCAACGCCTGACCCATCCCGAACCCCAAGGAAGCACCCGAAATATGAGCGCCCCCATCAACGTCATGGACGCCGCGACCCTGAAGAACCTGCTGGCCACCGAGGATTCGGCCGTCGCAGTCCTGGATGTGCGCACCCCCGCGGAATTCGAATCCGTGCACATCCCCGGCTCGTACAACCTGCCGCTGGACCTGGTAGCGGAACACGCCCACGACGTGACCCGCAAGCTGGCCAAGCAGATCGTGCTGGTCTGCCAGTCCGGCACCCGCGCTGGGCAGGCGCAGCAGAAGCTGGCCGACCTCCAAATCGAATCCGGCAGCGTGCTGGATGGCGGCATCTCCGCCTGGGAGAAGTCCGGCGGCGAGGTGGTGCGCGGCACCCAGCGCTGGGCCATGGACCGCCAGGTCCGCATGACCGCAGGCTCGCTGGTGCTGCTGGGCTTCATCGGCTCCAAGCTGGCCAGCCCCAAGCTCGGCTACCTGTCCGCGGGCATCGGAGCGGGCCTGGTCTACTCCGCGGCCAGCAACTCCTGCGCCATGGCCAGCGTGCTGTCCAAGATGCCGTGGAACAAGGCAAGCGCCCATGGCAAGGCCAACCCGCTGGCGCAGATCCCCGACGCCGGACAGCAGCTGAACCCGCACGGCAAGTAGGCGCCGGCAGTGGAACCCTTATTGATTCTGGTCCTGGCCCTGTCGGTCGTCGTCGGCCTGGCCCTCGGCCTGTTCGGTGGCGGCGGTTCCATCCTGATGGTTCCACTGCTCACCTACGTGGCGGGGATGGACGCCAAGCAGGCCATCACCACCTCGCTGTTCGTGGTGGGCGTGACTTCGCTGGCCAGTCTGCTGCCGCATGCGCGGGCCCGCAATGTCCGCTGGGCCGCAGGCCTGGTCTTCGCCGCTTCGAGCATGAGCGGCGCGCTGCTCGGCGGCCTGGCCAGCGCCGCCATTCCCGGTGGCGTTCTGATGGCGGCCTTCGCCATCATCATGCTGGCCAGCGCACGGAACATGATCCGCGGACGGAAGAAGGACAACGATGCCGCGGCCAAGGGGCGGTCGCTGCTGCTGTACATTCCCGTCGGACTGGCAGTCGGCATGGTTACCGGATTGGTGGGAGCCGGCGGCGGATTCCTCATCGTCCCGGCCTTGGTGCTGCTGGCAGGGGTGCAGATGAAGCACGCGGTCGGCACGTCCCTGCTGGTCATCTCGCTGAATTCGGCCTCCGGAATGCTGGGGCACCTGAATTCCACTTCGGTCAACTGGCCGTTGGCGCTGTCCATTACCGCGGCGACGATCATCGGCTCGCTGGTCGGGGCACGGCTGACCGCCCGGGTTCCGGAGCAGAAGCTGCGCCGGGGATTCGGCTATTTCGTCCTGGCCATGGGCATCTTCGTCCTGTCCCAGGAGCTGCCGCATCCGGCAGGACTCGTCCTTGCCAGTGCCGCCGCCGTTGCCGTCATCGCCTGGGTGCTGTGCACCAAGATCCCGGCGCTGGCCGCCATCTGCCCCTGGCGCAAAGCCCCCGCTGGCCCGGCCCCGACTGCGGGCTAGCTCGCATCTACCCATAGGAATACCCATGAAACCGCTAGAATTGACCGAGACGAACTTCGCTGGAACCGTCAAGTCCTCCCAGATGCTGCTGGTCGACTTCTGGGCAGCCTGGTGCGGCCCGTGCCGCAACTTCGCGCCCATCTTCGACACCGCGGCCGGCCTGCACGAGGACGTGGTCTTCGGCAAGGTCAACACCGAGACGCAGCAGGACTTGGCGGCCGCCGCCCAGATCACTTCCATCCCGACGCTGATGGCGTTCAAGGACGGCGTGCTGGTTTATTCCCAGCCCGGCGCACTGGACTCCCGAGGCCTGGAAGAATTGGTCGCCTCGCTGAAGAACCTGGACATGGACGCCGTCCACGCCGAACTGGCCGCCGCTCAGACGTCCGAGCCATAACCCCGGGGTCCGCCCCACGGTCATTTTTGAATGGAGCAGATCATGCGCAATGCGGATGAAGCCACACGCAAGCGAATCCTGAACCGCCTGAAGCGGGCCCGCGGCCAGCTAGATGCCGTCATCAACTCGGTGGAGGGCGACGGCAAATGCCGCGATGTGGTGACCCAGCTTTCCGCCGTATCCACCGCTCTGGACCGCGCAGGATTCGCCATCGTTTCCTCGGCCATGCAGCACTGCCTGGTTGATCCGGAGCAGACCGCCGAAGCCGAAGACGGCTTGACCATCGAGGAGCTGGAAAAGCTCTTCCTTTCACTTTCATAGATCTACGGCTATCACGCCAGAAAAGGAGGCACCCGATGTGCCGACAGGTTTCCTGCAAGAAATGCGGCAAGACCACATGGGCCGGTTGCGGCCAGCACGTTGATTCGGTCATGCGCGGCGTTCCCGCCCGCGACCGCTGCCAGGGCCACGAGAACGAGCAGAAAACCGGCTTCTTCAGCCGCCTGTTCGGCCGCTAGATCCGGCCTTCGTCCCCCGCCCATCCACCACAGATGCCTGCGCGGGGGCCGCAGCAGCTCGCGTTGTTCACACAATGGTTCCGATAAGCCAACCATTGTGGCAACGATGAGCCGTGGCAGTTGCCTGCCCGTTCAGGATACCCAGGCGACATAGTCAGCTCGCATTTACCTAGTGTCAGAGTTCTTTGGAATAATCCGAGGTAATGACCATGCGCGTGCTGCAGATCGGATGCTCCGCGGGTCAGCGAGGCATCCGGCACCGCGCTCCGGCTGACCCCAAAGGAATCCCATCATCATGACCTCTAGAATCCGTATTGGCATCGCCGGCTACGGCAACCTCGGCCGCGGCGTGCAGGCCGCGATCGCGAAGAACCCGGACATGGAGCTGGTCGGCGTCTACACCCGACGCGACCCGCAGGACCTGCAGCTGGCCAGCCCGGCACCGCGTTTCGCCATCACCGAGCTTCAGCAGCACACCGGCCAGATCGACGTGCTCATCCTGTGCGGCGGTTCGAAGTCGGACCTGCCGGAGCAGGGCCCGAAGTACGCGGCGCTGTACAACACGGTGGACAGCTTCGACACCCACGCGCGCATCCCGGAATACTTCGAAACCGTGGAAGTCCCGGCCAAGGCCGCCGGCAAGACCGCGCTGATCTCGGCCGGCTGGGATCCGGGAATGTTCTCGATCAACCGCGTGTACGGCGAGGCGCTGCTGCCCGACGGCGAAACCTACACCTTCTGGGGCCGCGGCCTGAGCCAGGGTCACTCGGATGCGGTGCGCCGCGTGCCGGGTGTCGCCGCCGGCGTGCAGTACACAATCCCCAGCCAGGAAGCCATCGACCGCGTGCGGGCCGGCGAGCGCCCGGCCCTGGGCACCCGCGAAAAGCACCAGCGCGAATGCTTCGTGGTACTCGAGGACGGCGCGGACGCCGAGGCGGTGCGCGAAGCGATCGTCACCATGGAGCACTACTTCGACCAGTACGACACCACGGTTGAATTCATCGACGAGCAGACCCTGGCGGCCGAGCATGCGGACATGCCGCACGGCGGGTTCGTGATCCGCTCCGGCAACACCAGCGATGAGCAGAAGCAGGTCATCGAGTACTCGCTGGCATTGGGTTCGAACCCCGAGTTCACCTCCAGCGTTCTGGTTGCCTACGCCCGCGCCGTGCACCGCATGAACCAGGCCGGGATCACCGGCGCGCAGACCGTCTTCGACGTTGCCCCGGGGCTGCTCTCGCCGAAGTCGGCAGCGCAGCTGCGCGCCGAACTGCTCTAGGAAGCGGCCAGCGGGTCCTTCTCCCAGGACTCCACCGGTCCCGGGACCTGCACGAACAGCGGATGCAGGGCCAGCTGGCCGGCTGGTTCCAGGCGGACGATGCGCGCAGGATCCCGGACGGTCAGCTTGCGCAGCAGGTGTTCGCGCTCGAAGCGCACCTGCCCGCCGGTGACCGGGATCTTCTGCAGCTGCGCGGGTGCTGCCGGATGCAGGATCTTGGAGGCGTCGAAGCTATAGCCCCGGGCATCGGCCTCGTCTAGCAGGCCCTGCAGATAGCCGCCCAGATGCACCAGCGGAGCGGGCTGCGCCTTGAACCGCAGCAGCTGCGGGTGCTCCGTATACCCCTTGGTCTGGCCCGCCAGCGTCTTCTGCGCCAGCAGGGTTTCACGCCAGCAGGCGACGAGCCCTTTGGGGTCGAGCAATGAAGGGTGCAGGGACCAGAGGCGCATAGGCCCAGACTAGTGCCAGTGCTAGCCGGCAGGGAACTCGATGATCTCGCTGCGGATCAAGAAGCGCTTGCCTTCAGGGGCCTCCACGGAGAAGCCGGAGCCGCGCCCGTTGACCACATCGACGGTCAGCTTGGTGTGCTTCCAGTATTCGAACTGCTCCTTGGACATCCAGAACTCGATCTCGCCCAAAGCGGCACCCTCGGCATCGTCCAGGGCGAGCACGCCGAGCAGGATGTCCGATCCGCCGGTGCGGAATTCGCCGGCCGGATAGCACATCGGCGAGGACCCGTCGCAGCAGCCGCCGGACTGGTGGAACATCAGCGGGCCATGGATCCCCCACAGCTTGCGCAGCAGCTGAAGGGCGTCGGAGGTGAAAGCCACCCGGGAGAAATCCTCTCCCTCGATGGCGGCGCGCGTTTCGGTGACGGTGCTCATGGCCTGCTCCTGTTCATGGTGGGCCGATGCGCGCGGCCCGGCAGGAAGCTCCCGCCGGGCCGCGCACCGGGCTATGCAGTGTAGTCGATGACGACGCGCCCGTCGATCTTGGCGTGGCGCATCTCGTCGAATACGGCGTTGATGTCCTCCAGCGGACGGGTGTGGAAGGTCGGCTTGATCTTGCCGGCCGCATAGAAGTCCAGTGCCTCGATCATGTCCTGGCGGGTGCCGACGATCGAGCCGCGGATGGTCAGGCCCTTGAGCACGATGTCGAAGATCGGGGCAGGGAAGTCGCCGGCGGGAAGGCCGTTGAACACGATCGTTCCCCCGCGCCGGGTCATGCCAATGGCCTGCCCGAACGCTGCCGGGTGCACCGCTGTGACCAGCACCCCGTGGGTCCCGCCGACCTTCTCCTGGATCACCGCGGCAGGGTCCTGCGCGAACGCGTTCACCGTCAGCTCCGCCCCGTGCTTGGTGGCCAGCGCGAGCTTGTCGTCGGCCACGTCGATCGCGACCACGCGCATGCCCATGGCCACCGCATACTGCACCGCGATGTGCCCCAGCCCGCCGATGCCGGAGATCGCGACCCACTGGCCCGGGCGCACCCCGGTCATCTTCAACCCCTTGTAGACGGTCACCCCCGCGCAGAGCACCGGGGCGATCTCGTGCGGGTCCGAGCCCTCGGGAATGCGGGCGGCGAATTTCGCGTCCACCAGCATGTACTGGCCGAAGGAGCCGTCCATCGAGTAGCCGCCGTTGGACTGGGATTCGCACAGCGTCTCCCAGCCGGTACGGCAGTATTCGCAGCTGCCGCAGGCGCTGGCCAGCCAGGCGTTGCCGACCACATCGCCCTCTTCGACCTCGGTGACGCCCTCGCCGACGGCGACTACGGTGCCCACGCCCTCGTGCCCGGGGATCAGCGGAAGCTTCGGCTTGACCGGCCAGTCGCCCTCTGCGGCGTGCAGGTCGGTGTGGCAGACGCCGGAGGCGATGAGCTTGACCAGGGCCTGGCCCGGTCCGGGCTGCGGGATCGGGATCTCCCCTACCTTCAGGTCATCGCTGAAGTTCTCGACTATTGCGGCTTTCATGGTACTCATGTACGTTGTCCTTTGCATGGCTTCAAAGGCGCGCGACACCCTTGCGGGTCCAGGAAATGAGGCCAATCGTGCCCCGGACGCGGTCCTGGGCGGACCGCGCGCCTTTGAAGTTCGTGGGATGGATTTCCGAACCGGGCGGTTCGGGTGGAATGGTGCTTCCCCGGCTTAGAAGAAGCCGAGCTTGTCCTCCGAGTAGGAGACCAGCAGGTTCTTGGTTTGCTGGTAGTGGTCCAGCATCATCAGGTGGTTTTCCCGTCCGATGCCCGAGGACTTGTATCCGCCGAAGGCGGAGTGCGCCGGGTAGGCGTGGTACTGGTTGACCCACACGCGGCCTGCCTGGATGGCTCGGCCGGCGCGGTAGGCCACGTTGCCGTTGCGACTCCACACGCCCGATCCCAGGCCGTACAGCGTGTCATTGGCGATGGAGATCGCGTCGTCGTAGTCCTTGAACTTGGTCACCGCGACCACCGGACCGAAGATCTCCTCCTGGAAGATGCGCATCTCGTTGGTGCCTTCGAAGATGGTCGGCTGCACATAGTAGCCGCCCGAGAGTTCCCCGCCCAGATCTGCGCGCCCGCCGCCGAGCAGCACCTTGGCCCCCTCGGACTTGCCGATGTCCATGTAGGAGAGGATCTTCTCCAGCTGGTCGTTGGATGCCTGGGCGCCCATCATGGTGCCGGTGTCCAGCGGGTTGCCCTGCTTGATGGCCTTGGTGCGGGCCACGACGTCCCCCATGAAGCGGTCGTAGATGCTTTCCTGGACCAGTGCACGCGATGGGCAGGTGCAGACTTCGCCCTGGTTCAGCGCGAACAGGGTGAATCCTTCCTGCGCCTTGTCGTAGAAGGCGTCGTCCTTGGCGGCGATGTCCTCGAAGAAGATGTTCGGGGACTTGCCGCCCAGTTCCAGGGTGACCGGGATCAGGTTTTCCGAGGCGTACTGCATGATCAGCCGGCCGGTAGTGGTTTCGCCGGTGAAGGCGATCTTGCGGATGCGCTTGTTGGAGGCCAGCGGCTTGCCGCATTCCACGCCGAAGCCGTTGATGACGTTCAGCACGCCGGCCGGCAGCAGGTCGCCGATCAGTTCCATCAGCACCAGGATGCTGGCCGGGGTCTGCTCGGCTGGCTTGAGCACGATCGCGTTGCCGGCGGCCAGGGCCGGTGCGAGCTTCCAGACTGCCATGAGCAGCGGGAAGTTCCACGGGATGATCTGCCCGACCACGCCCAGCGGCTCGTGGAAGTGGTAGGCGGTGGTGTTGTCGTCAAGCTGGGAGAGGCTGCCTTCCTGGGCGCGGATGGCGCCGGCGAAGTAGCGGAAGTGGTCGACCGCCAGCGGCAGGTCGGCGTTCAGGCACTCGCGGATCGCCTTGCCGTTATCCCAGGTTTCGGCGACGGCGAGCATTTCGAGGTTCTCCTCGATGCGGTCGGCGATCTTGTTCAGGATGACTGCGCGTTCTGCCGGGCTGGTCTTGCCCCAGGCCGGTGCCGCCGCATGCGCCGCGTCCAGCGCGACTTCGACGTCTTCCGCGGTGGATCGGGCCACCTCGCAGAAGACCTTGCCGGTGACCGGGGTGATGTTCTCGAAGTACATGCCCTTGACCGGGGCCACCCATTCGCCGCCGATGTAGTTCTCGTAGCGTGGCTTGAAATCTACCAGCGCCCCATCGGTATTCGGATTTGCGTAAACCGCCATTGCTCCACGTCTCCTTCATCGGATGTCCTGGCCGCGATTGCCTCATCGCGGAACCTTGAATGTGACTCTAGTCACTCAAAGGTTGCAGGAAGGTTGCAGCGTTCCGGGCCGGCGGAACGGGCCTCAGACGGGCTGGCGAGCCGGCGCTGCCGGCTGCAGTTCGCGCTCGGCGCCAGCCTTCTCGCGCCGCCCGGTCCGCGCCGCTCCGATGCCTGCGGCGATCACCAGCACAAGCCCGGCCAGGGCCGCCATGCTGGGCACCTGGTGCAGGAAGACCACGCCGACGGTGGCGGCGATTGCCGGTTCCAGGCACATCAGGGTGCCGAAAGCCGAGGCGGCCAGGCGGCGCAGGGCCAGCAGCTCCAGGCAGAAGGGCACGACGGGAAGCAGCAGGGCCAAGCCCAGGCCGATGGCCAGCACCGGCAGGTCCAGCCGCCCCGCTACCCCTGGGCCAACCACCAGCGTGGCAGCCAGTGCCGCGACTGGCATCGATACCGACAGGGCCCCGACCCCGTCCACCGCATCTCCGGCGCGCTGGGTCAGCAGCACATATGCCGCCCAGCAGACGGCCCCGCCCAGGGCATAGAGCACGCCGACCAGGTCGGCCGATCCGCTCCAGGGTTCGGTCAGGCCCAGCACCCCGGCCGCCGCGGCCAAGGCCCACCAGCGCCCGGCACCCCTCCCCTGGACCAGCGCCACGGCCAGCGGCCCGGTGAATTCCAGGGCGCTGGCGGTGCCCAGCGGGATCGTCTCGACGGCACGCATGAAGGAGAGCGTCATGCCTGCGGTAGCCAGCCCCAGCAGCGCGCACATCACCAGCGTGGAGCGGCTGAAGCGCAGCCGCCAGGGCCGGGCGAAGGCCACAAGGATCACCGCGGCCCAGGCCAGCCGCAGCCATGCCACGCCGTCGGAGCCCAGAGTTGCGGCCAGGCCGATGGAGGCAGCCAGCCCGAGCTGGACGCAGCTCATCGAGGCCACGGCCATCAGCGATCCGGCACCAGCTGAATTCACGGCGCGCACAGGGGTTGAAGTCATGGATCCAGTAGAGACCACCCAGGCCATCCATGTCCACGCGAGAATTATCGACATATCGTTCAGGATTCATGGACAATGTTCTCCATGGAAACCCGCCGCCTGCAATACCTGTACGAGCTGTCCCGCACCGGTTCGATGCGGGCGGTGGCCGACGTGCTGGGCACCACCACCTCAACGGTCTCCCAGCAAATCGCACAGCTCTCCCGGGAGGTCGGCGTCAAGCTGCTGGCTCCCGACGGCCGCGGGGTGCGGTTGACGCCAGCCGGCCGCCGGCTCGCCGAGCATGCCCGCGGCATCCTCGGTGCAGTGGATGCCGCCCGGCTGGATCTGGATCCCGAGGCGGCCCCGTCGGGCACGGTGCGGGTTGCGGGTTTCGCCACGGCCATCCGCACCACCTTGATGCCGATCATCCAGCAGCTGGCCAGCGGCCACCCGGCGGTGCAGATCGTGGTGCTTGAACTGGAACCTGCCGAGGCGCTCCAACGGCTGGCCGCCGACGACATCGACCTGGCCCTGACCTACGACTACAACCTGGCCCCGGACACGATCGGCCCGGAAGTCGACACCCTTGAGCTGTGGAGCACCCCCTGGGGACTGGGTGTTCCCGCGGCCGATGCAGCGCGCCTGGGCGCGGGAGCGCCGCCAGAAGCGGCCGGCGTGCTGGCAGCCTTCCGGGAACGGGATTGGATCGGCAACTCGCGCAATATCGCTGACGAGACGGTGCTGCGCCTGCTGTCTTCGATGACCGGCTTCAGCCCGCGGGTGCGCCACCACGCCGACAGCCTCGATCTGGTCGAGGACCTGGTCCTTGCCGGGATGGGGGTAGGGCTGCTGCCCGAGAACCGTCCCGCACGCGAAGGGCTGTCGATCCTGCCGCTGCACCGGCCAGATTTGCGGCTGCGGGCCTTCGCCCGGACCCGTGCCGGACGCAGCGCGTGGCCGGCACTGGCCCTGGTCCTGCAGAAGATGCGCGAACTGCGATAATCCGGGAGCTCAGGATTCGAGGTCCTCGACCTCGGCGACGATCAAGGAGCGCGCCGGCGACTGCGCAGGAAGCTCGCGCAGGGCTGCCCGCAACAGGTCCGCGTCGGCCAGCTGGCGGCCCAGGTTCAGCAGCTGCCGGGCGGTGCCGCGGTCCAGCGCCATCTCGCGCAGCGCCGCTTCCGTCCGATGCAGCAGCGCCACGATGCCAGGTGCTTGGGAGCGGGCCAGCAGTCCCGGCGAGTACAGCGGCAGGGCGGATTCGAGGTCGCCGCCTTCCAGCGCTTGCCTGAGCCGGCCGAAGGTCGTCTGCAGGTCCCACTGCAGGCGGTAGGGGCGCGAGGTCAGGTTGCGACCCGGGGAACCCGCAAGCACCTTGCGCAGCCTGACGATTTCGGCGCGGACGGTGCCTTCGGCCGCGGCATCGGGGCGCTCGAACAGCTCCTCGACCAGCTGCGCGGTGCTCAGGCCTTCGCGATAATGCGCCAGCAGCGTCAGGATCTCCGCATGGCGCAGGGATACGGGCGTCGAGCCGAGGTGGGCTCCGTCGGAGCGCCCCAAGTCCAGGTAGTCGGGATCGGCCACGACGCCGGCGCCGGGCAAGAGCAGCTGCGTTTCCGCGGCCATGACCGCTGCTTGCAGCAACGGCAGCGAGTGCGTGGCGATGGCCTCCGGGCCGCCAGTCAGGTCTATTGCGCCAATCACCTGCCCCGTGCGCGGATCGCGAATCGGCACCGCGGAGCAGCTGAAGCGGTGGGCCTGCTCGTAGAGGTGCTCAGCACCGGAAACTTGCGAGCCGGCGCCCGTTGCCAACGCCATCCCCGGCGCGGACGTGCCCACGCTCTTCTCGGCCCAGTCGGCACCCGCCATGAAGCCCACGCCTTCAGCTTGGCTCTTGGCGCCATTTCCACCCGCTACCCACAGCAAGGTTCCGCCGGCATCGGCAAGGGCCACCAGGAGATTGGCGTCCATGGCGGACGGGACCAAGAGCTTTTCGAAAACTGGCCAGATCCGCTGGAGTTCGCTTCGTTCGCGTGCCAGACGCAGATGGTCATCGCTAAGTACCGACGGGACGCGCAGGTCAGCGGAGCTTTCCAGCGATCGCTTCCAGGAATCCCGCACATCCTGACGCAATGGGAGGTCGGCAACTCCGGCTCCGCTGGAGCCCAAGAGCTCATGGGCATGCTGAGCGCGACGCGATGCGCCAGGCCAATCAATGGCAAACCCACTCATGCAATTTCCTCGCTAGCAAGGCTCGATTTCCGCAGTTCCCACAAGCGTAGGCGACGGGCGAGGCCTTGAGAAGAGCCCGTCCTGCCACACGAGGATTATTAGTGGATAATTCACCTTATTTGCAGGCAAAAAATAGATGAAAAGTAGACTATAAATCCTTTTCCCCGTTACCCCTTTACCTGATGCACGGAAGGGGGTAATATACAACCAAATGGTTGTATATGAGTTGAGCGAAGAACAGGTGAACAAGGTCTTCCGCGCCTTGGCAGACGCCACACGAAGGGACATCGTGCGGCGGACGCTTCACGCCGAGGTCAGCATTTCGGATCTGGCGGCAAGCTACAACATGTCTTTTGCCGCAGTGCAGAAGCACGTTGCCGTTCTGGAAGCCGCAGGCCTGGTCAGGAAAATCGCACGTGGCCGCGAACGCGTCGTCCGCGGGCAGCCGGACACCATCCGGCACGCACAAGAACTACTCTCTTCCTTGGAGAAGATCTGGCGCCAGCCTATTGGCCGGCTCGACGATTTCCTTGCCACCGAGGACACCTAAGGAGCATTCACATGCCCGCCACCTCCATTGACAAAGATGCCCAGTCCTTGACCCTCACCGTCCACGCCGAATTCCCGGTCAGCGTGGCCCGGCTCTGGGACGCCTACCTCGACCCGCGCCAGATTGAGAAGTTCTGGGGCCCGGTAGAGTACCCGGCCACCTTCACCCGCCACGATGCCGCTGCCGGCGGCCGCTCGAACTACCACATGACCTCTCCGGATGGAGAGGAATTCCACGGATACTGGAAATGGAATGAAGTAGTCGAGCACAAGTTCTTCGAGGTCATCGATGGTTTCGCGCACAATGACGGCAGCCCAAACGTCGACCTTCCCACCTCGAAGCTGGTCTTCACCTTCGACCCGCTGCCCGAAGGCACGAAGCTCACGGTCACCGGAACCTACGCTTCGGCGGCGGACCTGGAACAGGTCGTCGCCATGGGAATGATCGACGGAACCCGCTCGGCAATGAGCCAGATCGAGCAGGTGCTCATCGACCTGCGCGACTACGCGCAGAACTTCTCCACCGAAGCCGAACTGCTCAACGACACGCAGGTTCGCGTCAGCCGCCTGGTTCGCGGCACCCGCCAGCAGGTCTGGGACGCCCACCACGATCCGGAACTGGTCAAGCGCTGGCAATACGGTCCCGATGGCTGGAAGATGACCAAATGCGAATTGGCCTCCGGCCTCGGCGAGAGCTACCTGCTGTGGTGGGTCCCTGACGATGGCGGCAAGGGATTCGGATTCAGCGGAAAGATCCTCGAACGCGTTGAGGGCCACTACGAAGCGAGCACCGAGCAGCTCGAAGGAGGAGAGGAAATGCTCGGTTCCGGCGTACCCGGATCCGTCAACCAGCTGACGTTCACCAGCACCACCGGCGGCACCTTGGTGACCACGTTGGTCACCTACCGCGACAAGGCCGCTCGCGACGCGATGCTCGCCACCGGAATGGCTGATGGCATGGAAGCCAGCTACGCCCGGCTGGAATCGATTCTCTAAGCGATTCGCCCCACATCCGGCGCCTTGGCGCGCGCATATATGAAAGACTTAGACCCATGAGTTCTCAGAATGCGCGCGCAGGCCTGGATAAGCAGGCCGATCAGGTTCAGGACATGTTTGACAAGCTGGCTCCTCGCTACGACTTGCTCAATACGTTGATGACCGGCGGCATCGTGAACTACTGGCGCAAGATCACCACCGAGGCGATCGCGCCGAAGCCCGGCGAGCGCATTCTCGACCTGGCCGCAGGTACCGGGACTTCCTCGGTCCCGCTGGCCGAAGCCGGCGCAAAGGTGACCGCCTGCGACATGTCCAACGGCATGCTCGCCGAGGGCCGCAAGCGCTACCCGCAGCTGGACTTCGTGTACGGCGACGCCCATGAGCTTCCTTTCGAAGATGACACCTTTGACGCGGTGACCATTTCCTATGGCCTGCGCAATATCGATGACACCGAGAAGGCGCTGTCGGAAATGCGCCGCGTGACCAAGCCCGGCGGCCGCATCGTCGTCGCCGAGTTCTCCACCCCGACCGTCACCCCGATCAAGGTGGCCTACCAGCAGTTCCTGCCGCGCGTCATCCCTGCGCTGGGCTACCTGGTGTCGCCTAACCCTTCCGCCTATGCCTACTTGGCTGAGTCCATTGCCGCCTGGCCAGACCAGGAAAAGCTGGGCGCCAAGTTCGTCAACGTCGGCTGGAAGAACGTGGAATACCGGAACCTGACCGGCGGCATCGTCGCCGTTCACCGCGCCTGGAAGTAGGGCTTCCGCAGAATTTCTTCTTGGTCCGCATCCACCGGATGCGGGCCAAACGACTTTAAGCAACTCATGCGCGAACCTGGATGGTGTTATTCTTCCAGCTCAGCTGACATGCTTGTGTCCGTGAGCCGGAATCCGCGGCCTTCCAAAATGCACCCACTGCGACTAAAGGCCGGTTCGATCATGAGCGATTTCGAAGACATGGAATTCCACTATGCTCCGCTGCACGGGGACCGCGAGCTGAGGCCGATAGCATTGGCGGCAGTCTGCGACATGGATGAGACCCTGACGGACAATTTGAGGCCAAGCATCAGCGTGAAAATCACGCAGTGCATTTTGATGAGCGATGGGTCGATGATCAGTTTGGATCTGGCTCGTGGTTTCACAGCCATATCCCATGGGCCCGGACCTGCCAGGTGGAGGCGGTCGTCAGATGAGCTGATTGCTGAAATTCTCGATTTGGTGCGGGTCGACGACCCGGAAAACCCTGGTGAGCATCCGTGGGACGAAATTGCCGCTGCGGCCCAAAGCCGCGGCATCGAAATCGACGCTGCGCAGTTGAAGCAGTTGCCGTACCAGGTCCTGCTCAGCGACAAAGTGATCCGGACATTTGAGATCTAGGACTTCCCGAACGGCTCCCGACCTTCTGGTGCTGAGGGGTTAATTCCTGTTCTCCGCCCTGCTACACTTGTGGGCATGGATACCTACTAAGCCAGCCGATGACCCCGCACCGATTCTGACCGGTGCACCTTGTTCATTTCGGCTACCGGCTTCGGTATCCTTTTCTTTTCCGGCCCCTCTTCGAGGTTGAGCCATTTCTGTGATCCCCCAAGTCGGCAGCCCCTTCGCATTAGCGGGAGGAACCTGCATGCCTTTGACACCACCCATTACCCTGAACCATCTCAGCTTCGCCTGGCCCTCGGGAGAAATCGCCCTGGCCAACTTGGACGTCACTTTTCCCTCCGGACGGACCGGGCTGATCGGCGCCAATGGCAGCGGCAAATCGACGTTGCTGAAACTGATCGCCGGGCAGCTGCACCCAACCAGCGGAACGGCGGAATCGAGCGCACCGCTGAGCTACCTTCCGCAAACGCTGGCTTTGGAACAGGACGCTACCGTCGCCGAGCTGCTCGGGATACAGCGGATCCTTGCAGCCTTGGAAGCCATCGAGTCCGGCAGTGTGGACCCCGCGCATTTCGATGCAGTGGGCGCCAACTGGGATGTGGAAGCCCGGGTTCGCGCCGAACTGGAGCCGCTGGGTTTCAGCGGCCTGGATCTGGGCCGGAAGGCATCCACGCTATCGGGCGGCGAAGCGATGCTGCTGGCAGTGACCGGGCTGCGCATCGCCGATTCACCCATCACCTTGCTCGACGAGCCGACGAATAACCTCGATCGTCCCACCCGCGAATTGCTCTACGAGCTGGTCCGCACGTGGAAGGGCACGCTGGTCGTGGTGAGCCACGATATCGAGCTGCTCGAGCTCATGGAGCACACGGTGGAGCTCTACGACGGGAAGCTCAGGGTTTATGGAGGACCCTACAGCGCATATCGCGAGCAGCTGGAAACCGAGCAGCTGGCAGCCGAGCAGGCAGCCAGAACCGCCCAAGCCTCGCTGAAGGTGGAAAAGCGCCAGCGCGTCGAAGCCGAAACCAAGTTGGCCCGTGCCAAGCGCAAGGGACGGGCCACCCAGCTTTCCGGGGGCATGCCGAAGATCCTGGCGAACCATCTTCGCCAGAAATCCGAGGCAAACGCCGGGAAAATGCGATCGCACCTGGATGGCAAGGTCGATTCCGCCCAAGCACGACTCGACGAAGCCGATCAGCGGGTACGCCAGGTCGAGCACATCAATATCGAGTTGCCAGATCCGAAGCTGCCCGCCGGCAAGCAGGTTGCCGTGCTGGGTTCAGCGCAAGACCAGTTCATCATCCAGGGAGCCGAGCGCGTAGGACTTGTCGGACCCAACGGTTCGGGGAAAACCACGCTGCTCAGGCAGATCCTCGCAGGCGTTGCTCCGGGCAGCGGTCTGGGCGGAAAGCTTTTCGTGGACCGGGTCGGGTATCTGCCACAGCGCCTGGAAGGCCTGGACGGACAACTGAGCGCCATGGAGAATGTGGCGTCGGTGGCGCCAACGGCAACCGCGAACGACGTGCGCCAGATGCTTGCCCGGCTGCTGCTGCGCGGAGCCAGCGCCGACCGTCCCTTGGCGGCGCTCTCCGGCGGCGAGCGCTTCAGGGTCTATCTGGCGACGCTGCTGCTCGCGGAACCCACGCCGCAGCTGCTGGTCCTCGACGAGCCCACGAATAATCTGGATGTGGACAGCGTTCGCCAGCTCAGCGAGGCGCTCGGTGCCTACAAGGGTGCGTTGCTGGTGGTCAGCCACGATCAGCATTTCCTGTCGCAGCTGGATCTGGACTATTTGCTGGAAACCGGCCCCGGGGGAACCTTGGCGAAATCCTATCCGGATCCGGTTTGATAACCCCACGGCGGTGCGCTGCCGGTCTAGACTTGTTCAAAGCACACCGCCGAGGACCCCGAAAGCAAGTTGAACATGTCCTATCCCCAGCGCACCGTCGAAGTCGTCAACACCGGCCTCGTGATCGACCAGTCCGCGACCCTGCTCTGGCAGGACATCAAACGCGCCTTCATCTATGAAACGGGTTCCGGCCAGGAGACGCTCACCTGCGCAGAATTCATGCTGGTTGAGGGTTACAGCGTGGAAATCAATAGCCAGATGCCCGGCTGGGACGTGGCCATTGAGCACCTGCCGCGGCGCATTGAGAACCTGGTCGACGAACGCTAGCAACCAATAGGAGCACCCATGGCTACGATCGTTCTTTTCCATCACGTCCAGGGCCTGACGCCTGGGGTGCAGCAGATGGCCGCTGAATTGCGCGCGGCCGGCCACACGGTACACCCGGTGGACCTGTTCGCGGGCAAGCTTCCCAAGGATGTGGAAGCCGGCATCCAGTTGGCCAACAAGGTCGGCGAGGACAAGATCCAGCAACGCGTGGACAAGCTGTTCAAGAACCTCCCCTCAGAGCTGGTCTACATCGGCACTTCGTGGGGTGCCGCACTGGCCCAGCAGTGCGCGCAGCAACGCCCCGGCGCCGTCGCCGCGGTCCTGCTGGAATCCTTTGTGGACTTGGACGCCGAGTGGAGCTTCGGGCCGTGGCCGGAAGGTGTGCCGGTGCAGATCCACGGCATGGACCAGGATCCGTTCTTCGCGAAGGAAGGCGATCTGGAAGCGGCGCAGCGCTTCGCCAGCAACGAGGGCGCAGGACTGGCCGAGCTGTTCACCTACCCCGGCGACAAGCACCTGTTCACCGACAGCTCCCTTCCGTCCCACGACCCGCAGGCTCGCGCACTGGTGATGGAGCGCATCAAGAAGTTCTTGGCCGACGTCTGAGGACGCCCGCCGGCCAAGTAGCTGGCACTGCTGCAGCAGCTATTCTCCCAGCGCAGCGAAGAAGCCGATGATCGCCGCAGAAACCGCCGCCGGCTGCTCGTCCACCACGAAATGCCCGGCCTGATCGATCGTCGCCAGGCGCACGTCAGTCCCGTAACCGGTGGTGCCGGAGAAAATCCGCTGCGTGATAGCCGGCGGGAAACCGGCATCATCGGCGCCGAAGACGAATAGCGTGGACATGGCCAGCCGGTCCGCGCGGTACTTTCCGCTGATGATCCTCCCCAGCTCGGGCAGGACCATCCGGCGGCACAGCAGTTCAGCCGCTCCGGCGTTGGCCTCGCAGCGCATCACCGAGGCATACTGCTCGAATACGTCGGGGTCCAGCGGTTTCACCATGAAGACCGGAGAGAAGAAGTGGCGGGCCATCCGTCCCGAACGCATGAGCCATGGGCCCAGGCCTGGTGTCGAGAGCGCTTCTTGGTGCCACAGGTGCCGCATTCCGGGCACCATGCCCAGCTGGAAGCGCATCTGCAGCGGCGGCACGGCGATCATGACCTGGCTCTGGATCATCCCGGGATGCTCCAAAGCCAGCTGGAATGCGGAAATCGACCCCATGTCGTGGCTGACCACGCGGACTGCGCCCAACCCGAGCCGTTCCAACAGCTCAAGCAGGTCCCGGTACCGGCTCGTCCGGTCGATGTTCCGGTACGGCAGCTGGCTCCAGCCTTCACCGCGCAGGTCCGGGGCGATGGCACGGTATCCGGCGGCCGCAAGGGCGGGCATCACCTCCCGCCATTCCCACCACGTCTGGCCGAATCCTGCCAGCAGGAGCACCGGCGCACCGGCCCCCATGGTTGCCACATGCATGTGCCCGTCGGCAAGCTCGACATATTCGTGTTCGACGCCCTGCACCTCCGGCAAGGCCGGCATGGCCTGGTTTTGTGTTTTCATGCTGCATCCCCGCCACAGCTCGATCCACGCGAACCCTGCGGGCTCGCCATCGAGCCCAAATTGCAGGGAGCGTGAAGGTCCTGAAAGGTTGCTCCATCCCGTATCCGGGGCCCGCGTCGGGCCGGGTTCGGGACGGCAGTGCAAGTGCGTCGGCTCGGCATCTTGCGGCCGGATGCGCACCGCGGCAAATCACGTCGCAGGTCATCCTCAGCGCTGGGTTTTCATCCCACCCTCGCAGGATACTACGTTCACAGTGCCTTGTCACTACTTTTATAGTAAAGCAGAATAGGTGCATGGATACCTCGAATTCCGGCGGACGGCCGCGCATAGAACGGTCGCTGGACGCCGCGCTCCAGATCCTCGGCGAACAGGGAGTCAGGGCGCTGAGCCACGCGCGCGTCGACCGCACCGCCGGGTTGCCCCAAGGATCCACCTCGAATTATTTCCGCACCCGCCAGGCGCTGATCGAGGGTGTCGCTTCGCATCTGGCGCAACGTGAGCGCGAAGACTTCGGGCAGGCCGCTCCGCTGCTCGACCGGGTGGCGGCCGAGGAAGCCTTCACCAGGCTTCTGGAAGTCCAAAGCGGGCCCTTCCGCACCCGGACTCTGGCGCGCTATACGCTGTTCATCGACCTGACGCATTCCCCGGAACTCGTCGCACCGCTGAAGGACAATCGGAAAATCTTCGAAAACTGGACAACCGCGACACTGGCCGCACTGGGCGCCAAAGACCCTCTGGGCTGCACGAGATTCATCATGGCCACGCTCGACGGCGCGCTGCTGCATCGGATCACCGTCGACGACTCAATGGATTTCGCGCCTGTCGTCCGCCGCGCCCTGGCTGCCTGCCTCGATGGCTAGCGCGGCAAAAAGCAACCCCTCCTGGCGTGGATGATTCCAAACCAGAAGGGGTCTTCTGTGCGCCCTGCGGGGATCGAACCCGCGACCAATGGATTAAAAGTCCAGTGCTCTACCAGCTGAGCTAAAGGCGCACGGCACAAGGCCAAAATCCATACTACCCGATGGACCGGCATGATCATTAATCGGCGTAATCCGCACCGTGGCAGCCCGTAATTCCCGCTTGATCTTGCGGTTTGCAAGCTAAATCACCTGTTGGCTGAGAACTCAGGTTCAGCGAGTATTCTGGAGCGCATGAGAGGTGCACGTGCAGGATCAAAAGTAGCCCAGGATGCGGGGTTCCGCCATCACAAGCCACGCCCCTTCGCCCCGGCAGATTTCGAGCCCTACGAAGGAGGCGCTGACCCGGCGCGCGTCTCCGAGGCCGCCCATTTGTCCGCCCAGGCTTTCGTGCAACGCGGCATTGCCAACAACGATCCCGAAGTTTCACGCCGGCTGATCGCCGTTGCCGAGGAAGAGGGCTTGGAAGTTCTCGCTGAGCTGTGGAGCGAAGCTCCCGCCCACTCCCTGCCCGGTGCGCTGTGGCGCCTGTATGCGGTACGCGCGGCCACCATGGGCAAGCCGGAAGTGCACGCGGCACGGTTCCAGGCCGGAGCCCACCGTGCCCAGGTCGAACGCATCGTCGCCGGGGTGGCCGAACCGCCGACCGCCGAAGAAATGAAGAAGATGACCGGGTCGATTCTCTCCGGCGCCTTCAACGGAGACTTCGCCCACGCCCTGGAACGCACTGCCGCCTATTGCCGGGTCGTGGCCCTGGGCATGACCGAGCATGCCGATGCCGCAGATTTCTCCAACAGCGACCGGGGAACGAAGCTGACGCAGCAGGCCAAGGCGCTGACGTCTACGGCCGCTGATCTGGAAGTCTGCGCCCGGCTGTGGCGCCAGGACGCATTGGACTGAAAGGCGCTCCCGCGCCATTAGGATGGATTGAGGAAGTTACCCCTCAATTCTAGGCAGGTGGGTGTGGGCGCCGCATCGAGGACCAACTCTTCAGGACTCGTACGCTGGTTGCTGATCTTGATCGCGACGGCGCTGCTATCCCAAACAGCGCTGAACCTCATCCGGCCGGTCACCACCTACAAGCTCATCTCCTTCGGCTCCGGCGCGTTTACCGTCGGCGTGGTGACTGCCGCCTATGCGATCCTTCCGCTGTTCACCGCGATGATGCTGGGCCGGGTCAGTTCGCGCATCCGCAGGATCCGCTTCCTGATGGTTGCCGGCGTCGCCCTTCTGGCCGCCGGCGGCATCGGCATCAATTTCTCGCCGAATGCGCTGACCGTGGCGCTGGCCAGCGCCGTGCTGGGGCTTGGGCACTTGATGTTCACCATTGGAGGGCAATCGTCGATTGCCCGGTTCTTCCCCGACAGCGATCTGGACAAGGGCTTCGGCTGGTTCACTGCGGCCTATGCCGCTGGGCAATTCATCGGGCCGCTGATCGGCGGAATGGTGCTCGGTTCCGGCACCGACGCGCTCTCCGCCGAGCGTGTCGCCGATATCAGCCTGTCGCTGTGGATTGCCGCCGGTTGCTCACTGCTGGCTATCCCCTTCCTGCTTCCGAGCTGGCAGCCGAAGATCTCCAAAACGGCGTCGCAGACCCGTCCGCCGAAGTCCAAGGCCTCCATTCCCTCGGTGCTGCGTATCAAGGGCATGGCCTCGCACATGTTCGCCTCGATGACCTTGCTGGCGATGCTGGACATTCTCACCGCGTTCTTGCCGCTGGTGGCGGAGAAACATGGCGTCACACCGGAAAATGTTGGTGTGCTTTTGGCCATTCGAGGTTTCGCTTCGGTTATTTCGCGGCTGTTCATCCCGAAGCTCTCGGCCCACTTCGAGCGCAATCACCTGCTGGTCACCAGCTTGTGGGCTTCGGGCATCGCCATCGCCCTGGCTCCGGCGTTCATCGATTCGCTGTGGGCCGCCGGGGTGGCACTGCTGGTCGGCGGCTTCTTCCTGGGACTGGGCCAGCCGATGACCATGACGATGATTTCCACGTCGGTGCCGGCGATGGACCGCGGCGCCGCATTGGCCGTCAGGCTCATGGGAAACCGGGTCGGACAAGTAGCTTTGCCGGTTATCTCAAGCACTGTCGCCGCCGGGTTGGGTCCAGCTGGCGCGATCTGGTTCTGCTGCGCGCTGCTCTGCTTGAGCGGAGCGGAAAAGGGCCTGCGCCGGTAGCGTGAGAAACCGCACGAGCACCGCCCCGGCGGTTGACAGCGCACCGGTCAGGCGAGAACACTAGATACCGGTGCCGGGCTGCTGGTAACCCCGGGCTCCAAAATTCTGCCGCTTCGAGCGGCCTTCCGCCGAGAGGCGTTCCCGGTCCGGCACCATCAAGTACCCGGCGTTCACTTCCGCGTCGTAAACTGTTCTGCGTTGGTACCAATAGCAGTCGAATCGAATGGTGCGCCAAAACGTGAAGTTCCAGATCTTTCCCTCCGCCTCGCGCGGCATCGAGTTGCTGTGCGGGTTGGCGACGACCATTCGCACCTCCGTTGCCAATGTCGCCGAAATGATCGGCTCACCCGACACCCGTGCAGATCAGCTGCGGGATTTGGCCGCCGCGGAAGCCGAGGCCTCCGACCTGGTGCACGCGGTGCTCACCCACCTGCGAACCAGCTATATCAGCCCGCTGCCCCGCGAAGACATGTACACCCTCTCGCGCTTGCTGCACGAAACCATGGAGCAGCTGCGCGGCACCGGCGAGCTGATCATGACCGTTGGCTCCACCCCGCTCTCCGAGCGTTCCTCGGAGCAGCTCGAACTCATTTCGCAGCTGGCCGAGCTGGCCTCCGATTCGGTCCAGCGCCTGCACAACCTCGATGACCTGGAAGACAACTGGCTGCAGATGCTGCAGTTCTCCAAGCGCGCGGCGCGCACCCACCTGGTGTGGGTCAACGAGATCTCGAAGTTTGCCAAGGCAGGCACGATCCACCGCCACCAGCGCGTGGCCGACCACCTGATGCTCACGGCCAACACCCTGCGCCAGTTTGCCGACCACCTCGGTCGCGTGCTGGTGAAGGAGTCCTAGGGACATGACCATCCTTTCGGTCCTCACCGGAATCGCGATCGTCCTCACGCTGGGCTATGGCGTGCTCAACGGCTTCAGGGATGCCTCCACCGCGGTTGCGGCCTCGGTGCGCACCAGGGCGCTGCGCCCGGCCATAGCGGTCTCCGTGGCGGCGCTCTTCGCCTTCCTCGGCACCCTAGCCACCTCGGGGCTGAGCGTGGCGCTGGTGGACAAGCTGAACTTCAACGTCCCCGATGGCGTCGTCGGACTGAAGCTGCTGATCTGCGGCCTGCTGACCGCCGGAGCCTGGGGCCTGTATTGCTGGTGGCGCGGCTTGCCGGTCAGTTCCACCCATGCATTGTTCTCCGGACTGGTGGGCGCCAGCGGCGCTTCAGCCTTCATGGGCGACCTGTCGATGTCCGGAGCCTGGGGTCTGCTGCTCGGCTCGGTGCTGCTGCCCCTGCTGATCACCCCGGTGATTGCCTACCTGCTGTCCTATGTGCTGGTGATTCCGGCGACCTGGCTGATGCGACATAATTCCTCGCGTTCGGTCAACAACGGCTCGCGCGCAGGCCAGGCCATTGCCGCCTGTGCGGTAGCGCTGGGGCTGGGGCTGCAAGATGGCCAGCGCACCGGCGCGATGATCGCACTGGTGCTGATCACCGGGCATGCGATGGACCCGGGACCGATGACCTGGGCCATCCAGCTGGCCGCCGGCGCCGCTCTGGGTCTTGGCGTGCTGCTGGGCGGATGGCGCATCACCTACACGCTCGGCCGCCGCCTGGTGAACTTCGATCCGCTGCGCGGCATGATCGCCCAGGGTGTTGCCGCGGCGATGCTGTTCCTCGGCTCGCTGGTTCTGCACCTGCCGCTGTCCACCACCCAGGCGGTCACCAGCGGCATCGTCGGAGCCGGCAATAACCAGGCTTTCGAATCGGTGGTGTGGCGCAATGTCACCAAGGTGCTGCTGCACTGGGTGCTGACCCCGGTGGTCTGCGTTGCCTGCGGCGCGATCCTCACGCTGGCGGTGCACCCGCTGCTGGGCAACGCCTAGTCTTCACCCGGAACGAAGAGGTCTTCGATCCTGCAGCCGAAGACCGCAGATAGCTTGAAGGCCAGCGGCAAGGACGGGTCGTAGCGGCCCTTTTCGAGCGAAATGACAGTTTGGCGCGAGACGCCGAGCAGATCCGCCAATGCCTGCTGGGAGAACCCGCGTTCCCTGCGGTATTCACTGAGATTGTTCTCCATTAGCTTTCGGCTCGCTTACTCGGTTGCACGAAGCGCGAGCGGGCCGATGCTACGGCGCGGGAATCGGAATCGCGCTTGTGCATCAGCCTTCCACCTTCTTGATCACCAGGTAGCGCACGAGCACGTCTACGGCAGCCAGCAGAACGACCCCGACAAGCAGCATCACTGGTTCTACGTCAATGCGCAGCAAACCCAGCGCCATGGCGCCCAATCCGCACAGGGCGATCAGATCATGAAATGCTCCGAAAACCGCCTTTTCGTACCATTTTCCCTCGATGGATGATTCCGGATCCCGCACGGCTCCGGCCAGAGTATCCCTGTCCAGCATGAATACCCAGCACAAGGCGGACGCAGCGGGCAGCATCAGCAGTGCAAAGACCAGTCCGGACAGCATCTTGCGCTGCTGATCGGCTTCGGGGCCGAATGTCCACCAGATCAGCGTCATGGCAGCGCAGAGCACCAGCCCCCCGAGCAGTGACAGGATGATCAGCAGGGCTGTCGATCCGCCGAATCGCGAACGACCCCATTTACTCTGGCCAACTGACTCTTTTGAATCCACCACTGCCCCCTTTCCGATAAATGTAAACCTCACTTTACTGACAAGGTCGCTTTACAGTCAAGGGAGCTTTACGTGAATGGTTAAAGTGCAGCGGCGCACCGCAATCGGTGCGCCGCTGGCGGTGATCCCCTCCAGGATCCCCGGAAGACCCCCCTTCCGGTCCGTCTACCATCCGCTCAAGGAGCGGCGGTATCCGAAATCTTTATCCGAAGCGTCCGGAGACGTAATCCTCGGTGGCCTTCTGCTCCGGGTTGGAGAAGATGGCTGCGGTGTCGTTGTACTCGATGAGCTTGCCCGGCTTGCCGGTGCCGGCGATGTTGAAGAACGCGGTCTTGTCGCTCACGCGGGCGGCCTGCTGCATATTGTGGGTCACGATCACCACGGTGTAGTCGTTCTTCAGCTCGTTGATCAGGTCCTCGATGGCCAGGGTGGAGATCGGGTCCAGTGCCGAGCACGGCTCGTCCATCAGGATCACGTCGGGCTTGACCGCAATAGTGCGGGCGATGCACAGGCGCTGCTGCTGGCCGCCGGAAAGGCCCGAGCCCGGCTTGTCCAGGCGGTCCTTGACCTCATTCCAGAGGTTTGCCCCGCGCAGCGACTTCTCCACCAGCGCGTCGGCGTCGGACTTGGAGATCTTCTTGCCGTTCAGCTTCACGCCGGCCAGCACGTTGTCCTTGATGGACATGGTCGGGAACGGGTTAGGACGCTGGAAGACCATGCCGATCTGGCTGCGCACGGTCACCGGGTCAACGCCCGCGCCGTACAGGTCGTCGCCGTCCAGCAGGACCTGGCCCTCGACGCGGCCTCCGGGGATGACCTCGTGCATGCGGTTCAGGGTGCGCAGGAAAGTGGACTTGCCGCAACCCGATGGGCCGATGAATGCGGTAACCGACTTCGGCTCGATGTTGATCGAGACGCCTTCAACGGCGAGGAACTTGGAGTAGTAGACGTTCAGGTCATTGACGTCGATGCGTTTTGCCATGATGTAATCCTTGAAAAAGTTTGGGTTTGTCCGGACCGGAGCCTAGGCTCAACGGCCCTTCTTTGGGGCGAAGATCGAAGCGACCAGGCGGGCGAGGAGGTTCAACGCCATCACCATGAGGATCAGCAGCAGGGCTGCGGCCCAGGCGCGCTGCACCGACGGGTCGATGTTCGTCGGGCTGGTCGGGGTCAGGATCTGGTAGTAGATGAAGGTCGGCAGCGTGGACATCCAGTTCGCGAAGACGTTCAGGTTGATGTTGCTTGCGATGCCGGCGGTGACCAGGATCGGTGCGGTCTCGCCGATCACGCGGGCGATGGCCAGAGTGACACCGGAGGCGATACCGGAGATCGCGGTCGGGATGACCACCTTCAGGATGGTGCGCCAGCGGCGCACGCCCAGTGCGTAGGATGCCTCGCGCAGCTCGTTCGGGACGATCTTGAGCATTTCCTCGGTGGAGCGGACCACCGTCGGGATCATCAGCACGCTCAACGCGACCGCTGCGACAATGCCCATGCGGGCGTTCGGGCCCAGGATCATGCCGAAGAAGGCCGCCGCGAACAGGCCGGCGACGATCGAGGGAATGCCGGTCATCACGTCGACAAAGAAGGTGATCGCCTTGGACAGCGCCTTGCCCTGGCCGTATTCCACCAGGTAGACAGCGGTCAGCATGCCAACCGGAACGGAGATCAGGGTAGCCCACAGGGTGATCAGCAAGGTGCCCATCACCGCGTGGTACGCGCCGCCGACCACCGGGGTGCCATTGGCGACGGTTTCGTTGTCCACCGCGCCGGTCACACCGTTCATGGAGCTGAACAGGAAGTGGCTGTTCATGCCCGGCATGCCCTTTTCCAGCACCGTGAAGAGCACGGATACCAGCGGGATCACTGCCACGATGAAGGCGGCGTAGATCAGGTAGGTCCACATCGCGTTCTTGCCGCGGCGCTTGCCTTCGGCAACGGTGGTGATTACCGAGGCGGCCACCAGGAAAATGATCGCGGAGTAGATGGCGAAGGAGGCCACGTTGAAGCCGGTCAGCGTGGACGCTGCCGCGCCGATGATGATGGAGCCTGCGGCGATGGCCCAGATGGCCCATTTCGGCAGCTTGCCCTTGGCCAGGGAGTTGCGCTTGCGCACCGGAGGAGTCGGGTTGCCCGAGGTGCTGTTCTGGTTGGTTGTCATGGTGCTCATCAGTTGGCTCCCGAGAATTCCTTGTGGCGGGCGATGATTCCACGAGCGATCATGTTCACGACCAGGGTGATCAGGAACAGGACCAGGCCGGCGGCGATCAGCTCTGCCAGGCGCAGGCCGAAGGCCTCAGGGAAGTTCAAGGCGATTTCCGCGGCGATCGTCTGGTTGCCGGTCTTGATCAGCGATGGGATCAGGTTACCGGTGGACAGCACCAGCGCGACGGCCATGGTTTCGCCCAGGGCGCGGCCCAGGCCCAGCATGACGGCGGAGATAATGCCCGGGCGGGCGAAGGGGATCACCGCGGTGGTGATCATTTCCCAGCGGGTTGCACCCAGGGCGAGGGCGGCCTCTTCGTGCAGCTTCGGAGTCTGCAGGAAGATTTCGCGGCTCAGCGAGGTGATGATCGGCAGCACCATCACTGCCAGCACGATGCCGGCGGTGAGCATGGTCTTGCCGGTCTGGCTGGCCGGGCCTTCGAAGAGCGGGATGAAGCCCAGGTTCTTGGCCAGCCATTCGTAGCCTGGAACCAGAGCCGGAGCGAGCACCATGTAGCCCCACGCGCCGTAGATCACCGAGGGGATCGCGGCGAGCAGATCGATCAGGTAGCCCAGCGGGCCGGCGACCTTGCGTGGAGCGAAGTGCGAGATGAACAGTGCCACGCCGATGCCGATCGGGGTGGCGATCAGCAGCGCGATAGCCGCTGCGATAACGGTGCCGATGACAATCGGCCAGATGTAGGCGAAGAATCCTTCGCCGCCGGAAATCTCAGCCGGATCGGCTAAGAACGTCGGCAGGGCTTGGATCAGCAAGAAGACCGCGACCGCGAAGAGCGTGATCAGGATCAGGACACCGGCAGCCAGTGCGGCGCCGGAGAAGACCTTGTCACCAGCGCGGCCGGAAGTCGATGACTTGCTTGTCAAAGCATTGGTAGTCATGGCTAGAGCCTTTACGAAACGGGGGTGATGCAGTTTTCACTGCGGGGGTGGAGGGGTACTGCTGGTGCGGGTGGTTGAGTTCGGCCACCCGCACCTGTTGCCGGTTGCCCGGCGGGGTACTACTCGGCGACGGTGATGCCGTCGATCGACTTCTTGGCCTTCTCGGCGATGGATGCCGAGATTGGGGCGTTGCCTGCCGAAGCCTGGGCGGTCTTCTGGCCGTCTTCGGAGATGACGTAGTTGCCGAAGGCCTTGACCAGATCAGCGGTTGCCTGGTCCTTGTAGCTGCTGCAGAAGATGTGGTACGAAACCAGGACGATTGGGTAAGTGCCTGCTTCGGTGGTGTCGCGCTCCAGATCCAGGGCCAGGTCGTTCTCGGCCGCACCTTCAACCGGGGTTGCGGTCTCGAGGGCCTTGGCAGCTGCCTCGGCGGAGATCTTGGTGTACTCATCGCCAACCTTGACGTTCACGGTGGACAGGTTGCCCACTGCGGAGAAGTCAGCGTAGGTGATGGCGCCGTTGGTCGAAGTGGTGGTCGAAACCACGCCGGAGGTACCCTTGGCGTTCTCCGACTGGATGTCGCTTGGCCAGTCGCCGGAGACATCGTAGGTCCAGACATCAGCGGCTGCGGCCTTCAGGTACTCGACGAAGTTCTCGGTGGTGCCGGACTCGTCGTTGCGGTGCACAACGGTGATTGCGGTATCAGGCAGCTCCACGTCCGGGTTCTGCTTGGCAATGGCCTCATCGTTCCACTTGGTGATTTCCTTCTTGAACACCTTGGCGATGGTGGCTGCGTCCATGTTGATCTCTTCAACGCCTTCGAGGTTGAAGGCGATCGCGATCGGCGAGACGTAAGCCGGGATGTTGAATGCGCCTTCTGGGCCGCAAACTTCCTTGGCCTTGGCGGCCTCGTCTTCCTTCAGGTAGGCATCCGAGCCGGCGAACTGCGCGCCGCCTGCCAGGAATGCTTCGCGGCCTGCGCCGGAGCCGTCTGGCGAGTACTGCACGTTGGCGTCCGGGTTGGCAGCCTTGAAGCCGGTGGCCCATGCTTCCATGGCCGAGTTCTGGCTGGATGCGCCGATGCCGGTCAGGGTACCGGTGACACCGGATGCAGCAGAGGTCTCTGCGCCTTCGGAACCGGCAGCGGCGGTTGGGTTATCCGAGCCGCAGGCGGTCAGTGCGAGTGCTGCGACGGAAAGAACGGCAGCTGCGCTGCCAAAGCGGTTGAGCTTCACGAGATTTACTCCCCATGTTGGTAGATCGATGTAAAACTTTCAGCGGCTTCTCTCCGCTTCATCTACGACGTTAAAGATCGAAAGTAACCAGCTCCCCCGGCAAAGGTGAACAGAAGGTTAACAACTTATCCACAGGCAGGTGATCCTGCTCACCAGCGCAATATCCCGGCAGCTTCTGCCGCCGCCCGCCCAACCCATGGAAGACTGAAGCCATGGCAACTGGGCGGAAAGTGAAGCGCATGCCAGCGCAACTATTCGGATTCTTGGCGCAGCGCAATCGCGCCGGGCTGATACGCTCGCGCAATTCCCTGCCCAGAATCCTGCGCATGACCCTGGGCGCCATTGGCGCATTCTGGATCGCCGAAAGCATCTGGGGGCACTCCCAGCCGATTTTCGCGGCCACCAGCGCGCTGGTTTCGCTGGGCTTCGGCGCCTCCACCACGGTGCGCAAAACCGCCGAGGTCGCCCTGGGATGCACCCTGGGCGTGGCCCTGGGCGATACCCTCATGCACTGGTTCGGGCAGGGTATCTGGCAGGCCGCGCTGGTGATGTCGCTCAGCCTGGTCATAGCCCGCTACCTGGATTCAGGTGCAATCTTCTCCACCCAGCTGGGTATGCAATCGGCACTGGTGGTGCTGCTGCCGATCAGCGCCGACGGCCCATTTGCCCGTTCCATCGATGCCCTGACCGGTTCCCTGCTCGCCCTGCTGGTCATTATTTTCTGGCCCACCGACCCGAGGCGCAGTCCGGTTTCCGCATTATCGGATTTGTTCAAGGAGCTTTCCGAAGCGCTTTTGGAATGCTCCTGGGCCATCCGCGACGATGACCGGCGCTCCGCATTCCACGCGCTGATCAAGGCACGCGGCACCCAGAAGCATCTGGACAAGCTGCCAGCCGCCTTCCGCGCGTCCAAGGAAATCGCCACGATTTCCCCCGCCGGGCGGCGCCACCGCCACGAGCTGAACCGGCTGTCCAAGCGCTTCAACCACTACGACTGGGCCGCCCGCAACTCGCGGGTTTTCGCCCGGCGGCTGGCTTCCGTGCTCAGTAACAGCGCGCTGACCCCGGAAGGCGCGCAAACCCTGGCTCCGCTGATGCGCGAGCTGTCCGAGGCGGTCAACACCTTGGCGCACTCGGTGCGCGAGACCACGGTGGCGGGCCAGCGCAAATACGAGAAGTCCGCCCAGCAGCAGCTGGAAGGAGTCGCCGCCCAGCTGGATCCGCGCGCACTGGGAGTCGAAGGGCTCCAGGGCGAAGGCCTTGTCCTGCTGCTGCGCCCGATGGTGGTGGATCTGCTCGAGGCAGCCGGCCGCGTGCACGAGGAAGCCATCGAAGTGCTGCCCAAGCTCTCCTGAACAAAAATGTCCGCATGGCTCGATAGCATTGAGCCATGGCCAAAACTTCCACCCGCAGCAAATCCAGCGCATCGTTCAAATGCTCCGAATGCGGATGGACCACGATCAAATGGGTGGGCCGCTGCGGCGAATGCCAGGCCTGGGGCACCGTCGAAGAAGTGGGTGTCGTTTCCGCCCGCACCGTGGCCGCGGCCAAAGTCGCCCACCCGGCCAAGCCGATCGCGCAGATCGACGGCTCCGAAGCCGCCTTCCGCCCCAGCGGGGTGTCCGAGCTGGACCGCGTGCTCGGTGGCGGACTGGTCCCGGCAGCCGCGATCCTGCTCGCCGGAGAACCCGGCGTAGGCAAGTCCACGCTGCTCCTGGACGTCGCAGCGAAAGCGGCGCAGACCGGCCTGCGCGTGCTCTACCTGACCGGCGAGGAATCTGCCGCGCAGGTCAAGTCCCGCGCCGAACGCATCAACGCCATCGCCGATACGCTGTTCCTGGCCGCCGAAACCGACCTGGCCCTGGCGCTGGGGCAGATCCAGGAGATCGATCCGCAGCTGCTGATCCTGGACTCGGTGCAGACCTTCTCCTCGGCAGAGGTGGACGGCGCGGCCGGCGGCGTGTCCCAGGTGCGCGAGGTCGCCGCGTCGATCATCAACGCGGCCAAGACCCGGGCCATGTCCACCATCATGGTCGGCCACGTCACCAAGGAAGGGTCGGTCGCCGGCCCGCGGCTGCTCGAGCACCTGGTGGATGTGGTCTGCCAGTTCGATGGCGAGAAGCATTCGCGGCTGCGCATCCTGCGCGCGCTGAAGAACCGCTATGGCGCCACCGATGAGGTGGGCTGCTTCGACCTTAATGAGGACGGCATTGAATCGCTGACCGATCCTTCCAAGCTGTTCGTCACGCGAACCCGCAACCCGGTTCCGGGCACCTGCATCACCGTCACCCTCGAAGGCCGCCGGCCGCTGGCGGCCGAGGTGCAGACCCTGCTCTCCCGCAGCAATGCCCCGGCCGCCCGCAGGGCCACCAGCGGCCTGGATGCGGCACGGGCGCAGATGGTCGTGGCGGTGCTGCAGGCCCGCGCGCATATGGATCTGTCGTCCATGGACTCCTATATCGCCACGGTGGGCGGCGTCAAGATCGCCGAACCGGCATCGGATCTGGCCTGCGCGCTGGCCCTGGCCTCGTCGATGAACGAGTTCCCGCTGCCGCAGGACTTCGTGGCCTTCGGCGAGGTCGGCTTGGCCGGCGAGGTGAGGCAAGTGCCCGAGATCTCGCGGCGCATCACCGAAGCCCAGCGCCTGGGATTCTCCTTCGCAATGGCCCCGGCTACCCCGGAACCGTTGAAGAACATCCCCGAGGGCATCCGCGTGTTCCAGGTGGAGAATATCGCCCAGGCCCTGGATATCGCCTTCAACCAGCGGCAGAAGCCAACGCGATAAACTTGATTATTGCCGCCCGCCGAAAGGACGCCAGTTGAAAGCGCACCCCACCCCCGGATTCCTTGCCGTTCTGGCCCAGATTGCCCCGGGTACCGAACTCGCCCAGGGCCTGGAGCGGATCCAGCGCGGCCGCACCGGCGCCCTCATCGTGCTCGGCCACGACAAGCTCGTCGAGTCGATCAGCTCCGGCGGCTTCCGGATCAACACCGAATACACGCCGACCCGCATCCGCGAACTGGCCAAGATGGACGGTGCGATCATCCTGGACGGAACCGGCCGCCAGATCCTGCAGGCAGGCGTGCAGCTGATGCCGGATGCGCAGATTGAAACCCAGGAATCCGGCACCCGCCACCGCACCGCGGAACGCGTGGCCGCGCAATCCGGGTTCCCGACGATTTCGGTGTCGCAGTCGATGCAGACCATCACTCTCTATGCCGACGGCGAGCGCCATGTGCTCGAGCCTGCCGAGCGCCTGCTGGCCCGCGGCAACCAGGCCATTGCCACCCTGGAACGCTACCGCCACCGCTTGGACCAGGTCACCAGCGCCCTGTCAGCGGCGGAGATCGAGGATGTCGCCACTGCGCGGGAGGTGCTGGCAGTGCTGCAGCGCACCGAGATGCTGCGCCGCACCAGCGAGGAAATCTCCCGCTACGTGCTGGAGCTGGGCATCGACGGGCGCCTGCTGGCAGCCCAGCATGCCGAATTGCTCTCCGGCATCCAGGCAGATAACGAGCTGCTGCTGCGGGACTATTCCGACGCCGAGGGCCAGGAGCTGGATATCGAGCACGCCTTGGAGACGCTGCATGAAGTGTCCGACGCGCAGCTGGTCGAGCTCGACGGGCTGACCAAGATCCTGTTCCCGCACTCCAGCATTGGCCAGGACGACCAGCTGACCCCCAAGGGATACCGCCTGCTCTCGCAGATCCGCACTGTTCCCAAGGTGGTGGGAGATCGCCTGGTGGCGGCATTCGACAACTTGCAGCTGCTGATGTCCGCGTCCACCAGCCAGCTTATGGAAATTGAAGGCGTCGGCGAGCAGCGTGCACGCTCCATCCGCGAAGGGCTCGCACGCATGGCCGAGTCCTCGCTGCTGGACCGCTACATCTAAGCACTCACTCCAGGGTGAAGGTCACCGGCTCGGAGACGAAGTCGCCGACAGCCGCGGTGAACTTGTAGGTTCCCGGACGCGGCTGCACGCTGACCGCTTTGCAGCCAGGAGCCGAACGCTCGCGGTTCCAGGTGAAGCGCGAATTCTCCTTCTGCCCGGGCTTGAAGGGCAGGATTACGTCCTCTGCGTTCTCGAGGCAGTCGACGGTGGAGAAGATGCGGTCCGAACCGCTGGAAACCAGGAACTCCTGCTGCGTGCTTCCGACGTTCACCTCGCATTCGCGCTTGGAAACATTCTCGATGCCCAGAATCAGTGTCGGCTTCTTGTCCGAGGCGTAGCTTTTCGCATCGGTCGTCGCGGTAACCTCGATCTCGTCGCCGCTGCACATCTTGGCCGAGTCTTCATTCTCTTCCGGCTCGGCCGATGGCGAAGGGACCGGCTGGGATTGTCCGGCGTTCGGTTCATTGCCCGCACTTTCATTCTCATCGGGGGCAATGAGTCCGGCCAGGGCAACGACTCCCCAGACGATCAGGCCGATGAGCACCAGGGCAAGTACTGCCACGGTAATCCGCCGGCGCCGGTAGACGCTGGCCGATGGTTTCCTCCCTGATGCGTTGCTCATGGATTAAGGCTAATTCATTGCACTGCCCGAACCCGGTAATGGCGTAGGATCCGGGGTGCATCGCGTTCCCCTCGGATTCCGGGTCTTCCGTGCGCTGGCCTAGAGTGGTGGGGTGCAGCAAATCCACACCACCATCAACGACTGGTACCTAGAGAACGCCCGCGACCTGCCTTGGCGCCGTCCTGGCGTGAGCGGATGGGAAGTCATGGTCAGCGAGTTCATGCTCCAGCAGACCCCCGTGGTTCGTGTCCTGCCGGTGTGGGAGGAATGGATGCGCCGCTGGCCGCGGCCGCAGGATCTGGCCGCGGAACCGCTGTCCGAGGCGTTGAAAGCATGGGGGCGGCTTGGCTATCCGCGGCGCGCGCAGCGCTTGCATGCCGCCGCCGTGGAGATCACCACCGAATACAACGGCGAGGTCCCGCGCACCGAAGCGCAGCTGTTGGCCTTGCCCGGCATCGGCGACTACACCGCAGCCGCCATTGCCTGCTTCGCCTTCGGCGAGCGCACCGTCGTCGTGGACACGAATATCCGCCGTGTGCATGCCCGGCTCTTTGGCGGCATGGCGTTGCCCGAACCAAGCCCGCGGGCCAGCGAGTTCGCCCGGGCCAGGGAGGTCCAGCCCGAAGATGACCGGACGGCGAATCTGTGGAATGTCTCCGTGATGGAGCTCGGCGCGCTGGTATGCACTGCACGCAGCCCGAAGTGCGGGCAATGCCCGGTGTTCGAGCAGTGCGCATGGGTTGCCGGCGGGCAGCCGGCACCGCACTACACCCCGAAAGGCCAGGCTTGGAAGGGTACCGATCGCCAGGTCCGCGGGGCCATCATGGCGATTCTGCGCGAACATGAGGAGGCTGTGCCGCAGCAGTCTTTCCTGGCCGATCTGGCCCAGGAATCGCACGCAGGATATGTGGCACTTGCACGGTTGCAGTCTCCGCTGGACCAGCGTGAACGCGCGCTGGCCGGGCTGCTGAAAGATGGCCTGGCGATCGCCGAGGATAACGGCATCCGCCTGCCTTCCTGAGACCGGCAAAGAACACGCGGGTGCCTGCTGGCTTTATCTGCCAGCGCGTACCTATGCTTAGCCCATGAACGCTTCAGTTGACCCTGCCGGCACGGTTCGCCACGTAGCCGAGCATCCATGGTTCGAGGGCGCCGCCCGCTTGGGATTCGTCGCCAACGGGATTCTCCATGCGACCCTGGGAGTCCTTGCAGTTGTTGTCGCCGCCGGCCGCAAGGCGGAAGCCGACCAGGGCGGAGCCATGGGCGCACTGGCAAACCAGCCCTTCGGCATGGTTCTGCTGTGGATCTGCGCAATCGGCGCCCTGCTGCTGGGCCTGTGGTCCATGGCGCAGGCCTTCTTGCCCGAGAAGAAGCTGAAGGAAAGGCTCAAGTCCGCGGCTACTTCGATATCGTTCTTGGCCGTCGGATTCACCTTTGGACGATTCGCCGCGGGGAATCCCAGCGATTCGGGAAAGACCGCCAGCAGCTTCAGCGGCGAACTGATGCAGACAGGCCTTGGCCGAGCCTTGCTGATCGCCATCGGCCTCGGCATGCTGGTCATGGCCGGCTACTACATCTACAAGGGAGCCGCCAAGAAGTTCCTGGAGGATCTGCGGGGTTCTGGAAACAAGGAGGTTTCCCGCGCGGTGAAGTTCTCAGGCATGCTCGGCTACCCGGCCAAGGGCGCAGTCCTGGGTGCAGTTGGCCTGTTGTTCATCGTGGCCACGGTGCAGCGCGACCCGGAAGAGGCCAGCGGCATCGATGGCGCGTTGAAGGCCATCCAGGACCAGCCCTTCGGGCCCGTTGCCTTGATTGCCATCGGTGCTGGCCTGGTTTGCTACGCGGTCTTCCTGATGTTCCGCGCCCGCTATGACCGGATGGAGTAGGAATATCAGTCCAGCGTAATGATCATGCGGGTATTGCCCAGGGTATTCGGCTTCACCCGTGCAAGGTCCAAGAATTCAGCGACGCCTTCATCCCGGGAGAGCAGGATCTCCTGGTACACCGCGGGATCCACGGCGCTCTGGTCAGCCATCACCTTGAAGCCTTGGCGTTCGAAGAATGCAACTTCGAAGGTCAGGCAGAAAACACGCGACACCCCGACAGCCTTGGCGCGTTTGAGCAGTTCTCCCAGCAAAAGGTGCCCGACCCCCATGCCGCGAACCGTATCGGAGGTGGCGAGGGTGCGGATTTCGGCGATGTCTTCCCAGATGACGTGCAGCCCGCCGCAGCCGACAACGCTGCCCTCCGGATCCTCGGCTACCAGGAATTCCTGGATGGACTCGTAGTAGGTGACCGCTTCCTTATCCAGCAGGATTCGTTCCTCGGCCAGCGGACGCACAAGATTGCGGATCGCGTTGACATCACTGGTTTTGGCTGAGCGGACGGTAAAAGAGTTCACGTTTAGATCCTATGCCTCCCAGTTTGCAGAATCGAAGAAGTCGCTGGATATGTCATGGAAGGAACATCCTGCACGCAGAACTGCCACAATAAGCGGGAACATTGAAGCCCCGGGAGCAAGGATGAGGATGACAGCTAGAACAGCACGCCCCGGATTCGGGTTGCTTGCCATCCTGCTCTCCGCAGTGGGCATCGCTCCCCTGCTTAATTACGGGTTGAGCGCCACCAGCGACCTGGTCATCAGGGATTTGGGAATCACCGAATCCCAGTTCGGCCTGCTGGCGACGGCCTGCTTTGGCTGCGCCGCACTGGGCAACGCCGTCTTCGGGAAGTTCTCGGACAGGCAACCGGATACCAGGCTGATGCTGCTGATTTTCGGCACCACCGCGGTTGCGCTGGGCCTGGCGGCCATCCCAGCCGGCTATGTGCTGCTGCTGGTGGCATCCGGGCTTGCCGGTTTGGCCCAGTCATTCCCCAACGGCGTCACCAACCGCATTCTTGCCCAGCGGGTTCCCAGCGCCCAGCGCATTACGTGGACCGGCATCAAGCAGTCAGGCGTGCAGGTTTCACAGCTCGTAGGCAGCGTGGGGTTCCCGTTGCTGGCGGCGTTCATCGGCTGGCATGGCGCGTCGCTGGCTGGCGCGGTACTCGCCGCAGTGCTCGCGCTCATCGCCGTACGAGTTGTCCGCACCACCCCAATGCTCAGCGTGCCTGCACCGAAAAAGCCGAAGACGGATGCGGACAAGCCGATCGCCGCGGCAGCCCCCTCGACGAAGTTCGTCATTTTCGCGCTGGCCCTGTTCGGTTTCATCAACGGCGTCGGAGTGCAGGCAACCAATGTCTATCTGGCGCTCTTTGCGGTCCGCGAACTGGATTTCTCCTTGGTGGCCGGCGGCCTGACCGCTGCGGTGGCCGGAGTCATTGGGGTCAGTGCCCGCGTCGGCTGGGGGCAGATGATGGCCCGCGGGGTTTCAGCGCCCAAGCTCCTGCTGCTGCTGGCATCGCTGGCCACTGCGGGCGGAGCCAGCTTCCTTCTGGCCCAGCAAATGCATTCGGTGGCGCTGCTCTGGCTGGCGGTTGTCCTGCATGGTGCCTCGGCCCTGGGAGTTTCGGTGGTGCTCATGGCGGGCCTGTTGCGTGCGATCCCGGCAAGCCGCTTGGGCAGCGCCAGCGGAATCGTCTCGGCAGGCCAGTTCGGCGGATTCACCGTCGGGCCGCTGGCCATGGGCCTGCTGGTGGGATCGGCCGGTGGATTCACCGCGGGCTGGATCGCGGTCATCGGGATCTACCTGTGCTCGACTGCGCTCGGTGCAATCCTGGTGCTGCGGGCCAGGAATCGAGGTTAGCCAGTGGATGCCGAAGCGCTGAAGACACTGGCGCATTTGCGCCGTGCCAAGGACCTGATGGATCGGAACTATGCCGAGCCTTTGGATGTGCCGGCATTGGCCCAGCGGGCGTCCATGTCTCCTGCGCACTTTTCCAGGGAGTTCAAGCGGGCCTATGGCGAGACGCCGCATTCCTATTTGCTTACCCGCCGCATTGAGCGTGCCATGCATCTGCTGCGCGCGTCAGTCTCGGTCACTGATGCCTGCATGCAAGTGGGCTGGACTTCGCTGGGTTCCTTCAGCACACGCTTCACCGAAGTGGTGGGGGAAACCCCGTCCGCCTACCGGGAACGGGATCATTCGGCCACGGAGCAGATCCCTGCCTGCATTGCCAAGATCCTTTTGCGTCCCGAGAGATTCTGAGCAGTTTTGAAGAAGCGCGCGCTGCGCGGCACTGCCTAGGCTGGAGCCATGGCAAATATTTCAATCAATCATGTCCCGTTGACCGTGCTCGATGTAGATGAGGCGCTCGCGTTCTACCGCGATGCGCTGGGCTTCACGGTAATTTCAGATGTCGCCAACGGCGGCTTCCGCTGGGTCTCGCTTGCGGGCTCCGATGGCACCGGCACCAGCTTGGTGCTTTCGGCTCCGGGCGCCGGCCGCTCCGACGCCGATGCGCAGACCCTGGCCGAGCTGGTAGCCAAGGGAACCATCGGTCCGCTGGTGCTTTCCACGGCCGACCTGGACCAGGTCTTCGAAACCGTGAGCGCCTCGGGTGCTGAAGTCCTGTCAGAGCCGATGGACCAGCCGTGGGGTCCGCGCGATTGCGCATTCCGCGATCCTTCGGGAAATATGGTCCGCATCAACCAATCAGCATAGGGAGCCGAAGCATGAGCAGTACGGAACAAGAGGGTTTTTCGGCCGCTGAGAAGGCCGCGATGAAAGAGCGCGCAGCCGAGGTGCGAGCTCCGAAGAAGCGCATGACCAAGGCCGAGAAGGCCGAGCAGGCGCGCAGGGAAGTTGAAGAGAAGATTGCTTCCTTCGAGGGGAACGACAAGGTTCTCGCCGAGAAGCTGCACCGGATCGTCACCTCCACGGCTCCTGGACTGGAACCGAAAACCTGGTACGGCATGCCCGCCTACGCCCTGGACGGCAAGATCTTGTGCTTCATGCAGGATGCCAAGAAATTCGGCACCCGCTATCTGACCTTCGGGTTCAACGATGTCGCGCAGCTCGATGAGGGCACGCTCTGGCCCACGTCATTCGCCATTACCGCGCTTGATGAGCAGCTGGAGGAAAAGCTTGCCGCGCTGGTCGCCAAGGCGGTAGGCCGCTAAGTCCGACTGGCAAGGCGGCCCTCGATCGCCTCTCAGGCGTCGAGGGACTCTTGTTCTGCCCGGGGCAAGGCCCGGGCAAGCAGCCCGGCAGACAGCGCGAAAACCCCGAGCAGCCCAATCAGCCCCATGCCGACAGGCAAGGATCCCAGCTGGGCGGCGTCTTGCCCCAAGACGGTGAACAGCATGGCTGCGCCGAGCCCGAGGATTCCGAAGCCAGCTGCCACGAAGCAGACCACAATGGATTTCGGTCCGGGGTTCCAGTGCCCCAGTGAGGTGAAGTCCCGGTAGGCGATGATGCCGATGGCAATGCTGAGCGTGGCCGCAGCGCCGATTACGAGCACCACCAGCCATGTCGGGCTGTATCCGGCGCCATCGGCTCCTGCGTGGCGCACCAGCTGTTCAGGAAGCTCGGGCCGCAGGAAAAGGTACAGGGCCAAATAGGCCATGACGGCGAGGCAGGATGCGGCAATCATCTGCTGCCCTTCGCTTCGCATCTTCATGTGTTGAGCCTACGACATGGGCGGATTAAAGCCAATAGCCGTGGAACTGGATTTCCCAGTTCCACGGCTATTGGCGATGACGCTAGCTGCTCAGCTTTCCAGGGCTGCCGGTGCCGGCTCGCCTTCCAGCTGGCCGGTGCCGCCTTCGGCGTGGAAGACGAACTTGCGGCTCTCGCCTTCGCCTTCGACATCGACGGTGACTTTCTGGCCGGACACAATCTGGCTGAAGAGGATGCGCTCGGAGAGCTGGTCCTCGATATCGCGCTGGATGGTGCGGCGCAGCGGACGGGCACCCATTGCAGGATCGTAGCCGCGCTGGGCCAGCAGGCTGCGGGCAGCCTGGGTGAGCTCGATAGTGATATCGCGTTCCTTCAGGCGCTTGGCCAGGCGGGCGATGAACAGGTCGACGATCTCCTCGATCTCCTCCTGGTTCAGCTGCGGGAAGACCACGGTGTCGTCAACACGGTTCAGGAACTCAGGGCGGAAATGCTGGCGCAGTTCTTCCTGGACCTTGGCCTGCATCCGCTCATAACCGGTCTTGGTATCCGCGGCCGACTGGAAGCCGGTCATCACACCCTTGGAGATGTCACGGGTACCGAGGTTCGTGGTCATGATGATGATGGTGTTCTTGAAGTCCACCACACGGCCCTGGGAGTCGGTCAGGCGGCCGTCTTCCAGGATCTGCAGCAGCGAGTTGAACAGGTCCGCGTGGGCCTTCTCCACCTCGTCGAAGAGCACCACGGAGAACGGACGGCGGCGGACCTTTTCGGTCAGCTGACCGCCCTCTTCGTAGCCGACATAGCCTGGAGGGGCACCGAACAGGCGGGAAACGGTGTGCTTCTCCGAGTATTCGGACATGTCCAGGGTGATCAGCGCGTCTTCCTCGCCGAAGAGGAACTCCGCCAGCGCCTTGGCCAGCTCGGTCTTGCCCACGCCGGTCGGGCCGGCGAAGATGAACGAGCCGCCTGGGCGGTTCGGGTCCTTCAGGCCGGCACGGGTGCGGCGGATCGCCTGCGAGATGGCCTTGATGGCCGAATCCTGGCCGATAACGCGCTTGTGCAGCTCTTCTTCCATGTTGAGCAGGCGCGTGGACTCTTCCTCGGTCAGCTTCACTACCGGGATGCCGGTAGAGTTGGCAAGCACCTCGGCAATGAGGTCCTCGGTCACCTCGGAGATTTCGTCCATGTCGCCATTGCGCCAGGACTTCTCCTTCTCGTTGCGGGCCTCGATCAGCTTGGATTCCTTATCGCGCAGCGAGGCTGCGCCTTCGAAGTCCTGCGCGTCAATCGCGGCTTCCTTCTCCAGGCGCACGGTGGCGATTTCCTCGTCCATTTCCTTCAGTGCCGGTGGCGCGGTCATGCGCTGGATGCGCAGGCGTGCGCCGGCCTCGTCGATCAGGTCAACTGCCTTGTCCGGCAGGAAGCGATCGGAAATGTAGCGGTGGGCCAGCTGGGCGGCAGCCTGCAGCGCGCCATCGGTGATGGTCACTCGGTGGTGCGCCTCGTAGCGATCGCGCAGGCCGCGAAGAATCTGCGTGGTCAGCTCGACGGACGGTTCCTTGACCTGGATCGGCTGGAAGCGGCGCTCGAGCGCGGCGTCCTTCTCGATGTTCTTGCGGTACTCGTCCAAGGTGGTGGCACCGATGGTCTGCAGTTCGCCACGGGCCAGCATCGGCTTGAGGATCGACGCGGCATCGATGGCGCCTTCGGCGGCACCGGCGCCGACCAGGGTGTGGATCTCGTCGATGAACAGGATGATGTCGCCACGGGTGCGGATTTCCTTCAGGACCTTCTTCAAGCGTTCCTCGAAGTCGCCGCGATAGCGGGAGCCGGCCACCAGCGAACCGAGGTCCAGGGTGTACAGCTGCTTGTCCTTGATGGTTTCCGGCACGTCGCCGCGCACGATGGCCTGGGCCAGGCCCTCGACTACGGCGGTCTTGCCGACGCCGGGCTCGCCGATGAGTACCGGGTTGTTCTTGGTGCGGCGCGAGAGGACCTGCATGACGCGTTCCATCTCATGCTCGCGGCCGATCACCGGGTCGAGCTTGCCTTCGCGGGCGGCTGCGGTCAGGTTGCGGCCGAACTGGTCGAGCACTGCCGAGCCTGCAGGGGTACCTTCCTGCTGTCCACCCGAGCTGACGCCAGCGGACGCGGTCTCCTTGCCGCCCTGGTAGCCCGAGAGCAGCTGGATGACCTGCTGGCGCACGCGACCGAGGTCGGCGCCAAGCTTCACCAGAACCTGGGCTGCGACGCCCTCGCCCTCGCGGATCAGGCCGAGCAGGATGTGCTCGGTACCAATGTAGTTGTGTCCCAGCTGCAGCGCTTCGCGCAGCGAGAGCTCCAAGACCTTCTTGGCGCGAGGAGTGAACGGGATATGACCGGAAGGCGCCTGCTGGCCCTTGCCGATAATCTCCTGAACCTGCTCACGAACGGCACCCAGCGAAATGTTCAGCGACTCGAGCGCCTTTGCGGCGACGCCATCGCCTTCGTGGATTAGACCGAGCAACAGGTGCTCGGTGCCGATGTAGTTGTGGTTGAGCATGCGCGCCTCTTCTTGGGCGAGCACGACAACTCGGCGGGCACGGTCGGTAAATCTCTCAAACATCTTCGGCACACTCCTTGCTTACCAATAACTCGATGCTACGCACCATGCGCCCGCAATGCTCCCTTGTTCGCCACAGGGATAACCGAAACGGCTCCCCTTTACTGCGAATCAGTAATAGGCATGCAATTAATAATGAGAATTACTTGGTTCACCAATATTGCGATCTTCAATGAAAATGCATCGTGAATAACGAACATCGTTATAAGAATATGAGCCGGCACGCATTGCGTGCCGGCTCATATTTGAGACTTGTGCGAAACCTCGCGAATTACTTCGCGCGGCCTCGACCACCCTTTCGCATAGCAGCGTTGTAGGCGTCTACAACCTCTGCATTAAGGCGTCCGCGTGCGTTGACCTTAATGTTGTTTTCCTTCGCCCATGCGCGGATTGCTGGAGCTTCGCTCGCTGCAGTCTGCTTCGACGAACGAGCCGCTTCGATGTACGGCTCGATGGCTGCATGGAACTGAGCAGCGTGCTCGTCGTTCAGGTCGATTTCAAAATGCTGACCAGCGACGCTGAATGCGATTGATTCAGTTGCCTCGCTACCATCAATATCGTCGATCAGGGCAATTTGAACCTGACGTGCCATTTAGGGGTTCCTCCGAGCTTGAATGTACTGGACAGATCGGCATTCAGCCATCAGTCCATTTCAAACAACAAGCATATACAAATAGGCACGCTAAATTCTAATTATCATCAGAATTCACAAGGTTCTATCAGGAACGACTAATTCTCGTTTACTGGATTATTTGAATCCGAGCCATTTTGAATTAGCGCATCAGCTTCAGCTTCAGCTTGGCGTTCTTTTCGATCCGCGTTTGTAATAGCTTTCATCACGTACCAGAAAAGCAGCGCCAGGCAGATTGTCGGGACGATCGCCTCAATATATGGCATTCTTATGCCTCCGGCTTTAGCAGTGGGAACAGAATAGTTTCACGAATACCGACGTTGGTGAAAAGCATAACCAAACGGTCGATGCCCAAACCGATGCCGCCCATTGGCGGTGCACCGTATTCCAGGGCACGCAGGAAGTCTTCATCAAGCTGCATTGCCTCTGGGTCTCCGCCGGCAGCCATCAGGGACTGCTCGGTCAGGCGCTCGCGCTGGATTACCGGGTCGATCAGCTCGGAGAATGCGGTGCCGCGCTCCATGCCGCCGATGATCAGGTCCCATGCTTCGATAACGCCCGGCTTCGAGCGGTGCGGACGCGCCAGCGGCTGTGCCAGGGGCGGGTAGTCGCACACGAAGGTCGGGTCGATCAAGGTCGGCTCGACGATTTCGCCGAACAGCTCGATGACCAGCTTCTGAGCTCCCCAGGCCGGGTCGATCTTCACGTCGTGCTTGGCAGCGATCTCGCGCAGCACCGATGCGTCCGTTTCCGGGGTGATCTCGACGCCGACAGCCTCGGACAAACCCGGGTAGACGCTGACCCAGCGCCATTCGCCGTCCAGGTTGACAGTGCCCTTGGGGGTTTCGATGGTGCGGCCAGCGCCGATGGCGTCAGCTGCATTGAGAATGATTTCCTTGATGCGGTCGGCCATGACGTACTGGTCGGCATAGGCTTCGTAGGATTCCAGGGTGGTGAATTCCGGCGAGTGGGTCGAGTCGACGCCCTCGTTGCGGAAGATGCGTCCCACCTCGAAGACGCGGTCGACGCCGCCGACGACGCAGCGCTTGAGGTACAGCTCGGTGGCGATGCGCAGGGTCATTTCCTGGTCGAACGCGTTCAGGTGGGTCTTGAACGGGCGGGCCGATGCGCCGCCGTGAACCAGCTGCAGCATCGGAGTCTCAACCTCGACGTAGCCGCGGTTCTCCAGGGTATTGCGCACGGCGCGGATGATCGCGGCACGCTTGTAGACCATCTCGCGGGCTTCGTCGCGCACGATCAAGTCGGCGTAGCGCTGGCGCACGCGGGTCTCTTCGTTCAGATCGGCGTGCAGCACCGGCAGCGGGCGCAGGGCCTTGGAAGCCATCTCCCAGGCATCGGCCATGATGGACAGCTCGCCGCGGCGCGAGGAGATGACCTTGCCGGTCACGAATACGTGGTCGCCCAAATCGACGAGCGACTTCCACTGCGCCAGGCGCTCTTCGCCGACGTTGGCCAGCGAGAGCATGACCTGCAGGCGAACTCCTTCGCCCTTCTGGCCGCCCTCCTGCAAGGTGGCGAAGCACAGCTTGCCGGTGTTGCGCATGAAGACGATGCGTCCGACGACGCCGACGACGTCTTCGGTCTCCTCGCCGGCTTCGAGGTGCTCGTACTTGTCGCGGATTTCCTGCAACGAGTGGGTGCGGGCAATGCCTACCGGGTAGGCTTCCTCGCCCTTGGCCAGCAGCTGGTTGCGCTTATCGGTGCGCACCTGTCGCTGGTCGTTTGGATTTGGGGCCGGTGCGGAATTATTTTCGGAAGTCACAATAGTCCATTCTACGTGTCATGGCGCGCAGTTGAAGCCCTTCATGATCAGCCTTACACAGTGATCTTGGCCCGCAACGCAGGATGGGGCAGCGGCAAAGCCTGCTTTGCCCCTGCCCCATCCATTAGGTGATGCGGTTTACCAGATTTCCACGCGGTCGGCCGGATCCAGCCACATACCATCGCCCGGCTTGGTGCCGAAGGCCTCGTGGAAGGAATCCAGGTTCTTCGGCACCTGGTTGCAACGGAATTCGCCGGGTGCGTGAGGGTCCGTGGTCACGCGCACCACCGCGGTTTCCGGACGGATCAGCGTGCGCCAGCATTCGGCCCAGGAGTAGAAGAAGCGCTGGTCGCCGGTGATACCGTCGATCACTTCATCTTCCTGGATGCCGCGGGCCGCCAGCTCGAGCTTGTAGGCCTTGTAGGCAATGCCCAATCCACCGAGGTCGCCGATGTTCTCGCCCAAGGTCAGTGCACCGTTGACGTTGTGTTCCGGGGCTTCTGAAGGGGACAGCGCGTTGTACTGGTCCACCAGCTTGGCGGTCAGCTTCTCGAAGGAAGCCCGGTCCTCATCGGTCCACCAATTGGTCAGCTGGCCAGTGCCATCGAACTGCGAGCCTTGGTCATCGAAGCCGTGGCCGATTTCGTGGCCGATGACCGCGCCGATGCCGCCGAAGTTCGAGGCGATGTCGCGGTTCACGTCGAAGAATGGCGGGCGCAGGATGGCAGCCGGGAACGCGATTTCGTTCAGCAGCGGGTGGTAGTAGGCGTTCACCGTCTGGGGGAACATGAACCACAGTTCGCGATCCACCCCGTCATCGATCTTCTTCAGTTCACGAGCGAACTCGAATTCGTTCGCCGAGGCAATATTCGCGATGACGTCCAGTTCATCAGCCTGGATGGCAGAGTAGTCGATCCATTGGTTCGGGTAGCCGATCTTCGGACGGAACTTGGAAAGCTTATCCAGTGCCTTTTCGATGGTCTCCGGGCCCATCCAGGACAGTTCGCTGATCGAGATGCGGTAAGCCTCGATGAGCCGCTGGACCAGCGCGTCCATGGCGTCCTTGGCCTCTGCAGGGAAGTGCTCAGCCACGTACAGCTGGCCGATGTCTTCGCCTACTGCACCCTCGGTGAATGCGACACCGCGCTTCCAGCGTTCCTTGAGCTGCTCTACGCCACCGAGCTTTGCGGAATAGAAGGAGAAGTTCTCGTTGACGAAGGCGCTGGACAGGTAGGGTGCGAACGAGCGCAGGACCTGTATCCGCAGCCAGTTCTTCCAGGCATCCAACGGCTGGGAGTCGATCAGACCCGCCAGCCCTTGAAGGTAGCTTGGCTGCCACACGACAACCTCGTTGTAGTACTTCTGCTCGATACCGGCTCCCGCCAGCCAGGTGGTCACCCCTGGGAACAGCGTGGCGAGCTCTTCTCCGGACAGCAGGTTGTAGCGTGCCTGGGCGTCGCGGACCTTGACCCGGTCCCAGTGGTGAGAGGCGATCGCCTTCTCGAGCTCCACGACGCTGGCTGCGGCTGCTTCAGCGCCGGCAATGCTGCCAAGACCCAGCAGCCGGCCGAGGTGCTCTTGGTAGTCGGCTACGGTTTCAGCGAACTGCTCTTCGCGGTAGTAGGACTCGTCAGGCAGGCCCAGACCACCTTGCAGGAAGGTCAGCAGGTTCCGATCAGGATTGCCGGCATCGTTCATCGCGCCGACATCCATGAAGCCGCTGATGCCCTTGCGCTGGAAGAAACCGCAAACCTCGAGCAGCTGCTCGGTGCTCTGGATATCCGCAATGGTGTTCAGGAAGACAGCTACCGGAGCAGCACCACGTTCTTCGATCACGGCTTCATTCATAAACGAGCTGTAGAGGTGGGCAATGCGGCGGGTAGCATCGTCCGTTTCTGCACCGGAAGCAACCTTCTGAACAGCTTCGGTAATGATTCCATGAACGGCGGCTTCGGCCTGGTCGCGAAGCTCCATGAAGGAACCGTAGATTCCCTGATCTCCTGGAATGGTGGCTGTCTCGAACCACTTGCCATTGCTATGGCGGTAGAGATCGTCCTGGGGACGAATTGAATCGTCGCGGTATGTCAGTGGACTCGTGGTCTCGGTGGTCAAGGAAAGCCCCTCGCGTAGAAGATCTTGTTATGTCTACTACACACCTTATCCACTTCCATGAAGATAAGAAGAGCGAGGGATGCCGATGCGCGCACGGCTTAAATACTCTGGTTAAACAGGTGAGGCTCCAACCATCACTGGTTAGAGCCTCAAACCCACTTAGGTTAAGTCCGGCGGTGACCTACTCTCCCACACCCTCACGAGTGCAGTACCATCGGCGCAATGGGCCTTAGCTTCCGGGTTCGGTATGGGACCGGGCGTTTCCCCCACGCTATGACCGCCGTAACAATCACGAAGCACACAAACCAAATATTTCCTGGTCAGTGTTTTCCGGTGCTACAAAGTCTTGTAACTCATCCGTATTTGTTGGTTAGAGGTTGTTGTCTCGTAACCGCATAGTGAACGCGAACAGCATTGAAAAATATCAGTTCAATCATTGTTTTATTGTGTGTTGTAAGCCATCGGCCTATTAGTACAGGTCAGCTGCACAAGTCTTCAGTCCTTGCTTCCACATCCTGCCTATCAACCCAGTGGTCT
>NZ_SCKZ01000012.1:0-62553 GCF_004100365.1 Glutamicibacter sp. HZAU
GGCGAAGTTCCAAAACATGCCTGACCCGGTCTGATCTGTTACCGATGTCCTGAGACACCGAGTGTTACCGATGTCCTGAGACAGAAGTGTCACCGGTGTCTTGAGACATCACACAGTTAAACAGAAGGTGCAGTTCCAATTTTCCTCGGAACTGCTCATTTCACCATCCGAGGTAATTCTTAGCTATAGATTCCGATCGACAGAAAGTATGACTCAGACCCTTCCGTCCGGTTATGTCTACTCGTGATAGTTGCTCTTGAACCCCAGCGAATGACGCTGGTCTTGATTTGGTTTTTTTGAACTGAACATAGCTGGATCTAGCATAAACAGTCCTCCGGCCACTGGCAGGAACATCAATGCAGGTAACCAGTTTGCGAAAGCCAGCAAACCGAGGGCAACCAGTAGGACCACAAGTGCGGAGATCTTAGTTAGGTCCTTCATCAGTCTGTGCTCCAAACAATGCATCGCCGGGGAATCATCGAACCATATTCCTTATGGCTCGGAGTCTAACCCCACAGATAGTGGGAAGCAATAGTTAGTAAATTGGGCTACCAAATTGAGCCAGCCAATTTTCATAGATACAACCTTGCTCTGAATCGGCGGCATACAGTGGTACCCCGGGCTAAGTTCAAGCACAATCCCCGCTCTATCTCCATCGAATCCCTTCGGGGAAGTCGCCGCTCTGCATCGGTTGCACACAAAATCTCATTGCCGTCCCGCAGAGGGTTCCCCCAATGGACTAAATTCATGGCTCAGGAATGAGTGCAACAGGGTATTACCCAGCTTGAAGCAGCCCCAGCGGACAAGAAAATTGAAAGCTACGAGCCACAAAGACGGTACTGAGGTAGCCTTTCATTAACATCAGCTGAAGGGTTCAAACATGGGTATCCGCAAGGTTTTCGCAGCAATGATCTTTCTCGGTGCGATGGTGTCGATCAGTGCATGTTCAGGACATACAGGAATTCAGGCATTGGAGCGCCAGGCCTCTCCCGAGGACATCCTTCCCGACGCTATCGAACTCGCTGACCCCATCAACAGGGAAAGCTCACGATTACTAACCACCCACGAACAAGTGCAGTATTTCGTTGCCACGGCCAATGATTCCGCGGACGGTTGCATCATCGTTGTTCCCCAAGGAGCAGACCCCGAATGGTTCGCCGGCTGTGGCTTGCTGGGGGCAACCGACGTGATTGTCACCGCGTCGACAACACCCGGCAACAAGGCGGCGACTCTGGTCAGGGATGACGCGGACACACGAGCGCTGGAATCCGAAGGATGGACGAGGATCCACGACAATATCCTCATCCCCAGCCCGTAGCCAAGATCCTTGGACTTCTGGGCTGCCATGCTGACGCGGACACCAGCCGAAGATCTTGACCTGTTGAGGAGAACAATCGATCGGTGGGCGCCGTCAAATTTGCCCAGTAGGGGTTCCTCTTGCGGGCGGCTCGGCGCAGTGCTGAGGACTACGGACAAAAGTGCTGAGGACTTCGGAAACTGACAGAACCCCGGCGACACGCCGGGGTTTTTTGTTTCAGAAACGTCTTTCAAAACTGATTCATTGCACAACCTGGCTGTGTACCGTTTTTGATATGGCAGTCATTGGATATGCGCGAGTTAGTACGCGCGAGCAGAACCCGGAGTCGCAGGCGGCCGAGCTGCGCGCGGCCGGAGCAGGGCAGATATTTACTGACCGTGGGGAGTCGAGCAGGGAGGCTGCGCGGCCGCAGTGGGTGGCATGCAAGGCGCAATTGAAGCCGGGGGATACGCTGATCATCCGCGCCCTGGATCGCGTGGCCGGTGAAGAGCGAATGGCCATTGAGATTATCCGCGAGCTGGGGGAGCGTGGCGTGAGGATCAAAAGTCTTACTGAGCCGTTTTTTGGACGTGGACATATCTACGCCGATGGGCGAAGCCATTGTGGGCATCATGGCGGTTATGGCGCAGCTGCGCGTTTCTATGATCCGGGAGAACACCCGCCGGGGTTTGGCGCATGCGCGCGCCCAGGGCCGGGTAGGAGGCCGGCCGCGCGTCATGGATGCAGACCGCATCGACACGGCGCGGCAGCTGCGCGAAGAGGGGAAGAGTTATGCGCAGATCGGCAAGATTCTTGGTGTCAGTGCAGCGAGTATTTACCGTTCGTTATCGAGCGAAAATCGTTGATTCAGAAATATAACTAATGTTATATTGGAAGTGAAGGAATTTCTATTTTGAGGTTTAGGAGGTTGTTATGAGCCAGCTGATGGAACGTCCGCAGCATGATGAAATGCGTGCGCGGCTGCTGAAAGCTCGGCAGCGTATGGAAGTTGATTCGCTGGACTATAAGCGGACTTTGAAGGCTGCTGCGGGCGGCATGACTCAGAAAGAGATGGCGGCGCTGCTGGGCATGTCTCAGCCAGCGGTGGCGAAGGCGTTGCAGCGTGCCCAGGCGGTACCGGAAGTGGTGGGCGAGTTCAACGCTGCAAGTCCTTATGAGGTGTGCCAGCGGTACGCGGCCGGGTTTATCGACCGTGAGGAGCTGGTGCGTGTGCTGGTCGCGTGGCCGTACAAGCCGACCCCTTGGGCGAACGAGTATGGTGAGTACGAAGAGAGCCTGGACGGTACGTGGGAAGAAGTAGGCGACGCACTGCGGCATGAGCTGATTGATGCAGCTACTTACGATGAAGTGTTGACGAAGACGGCCGATTAGGCGGCGAGCAACCGAAGGGCGGATCGTTGGCTAACGACGAATCAATAGAACGACATTACGCGGCCCTGCGCCAGGTGCTGGCTGATCCTGATATGAATCCGCGCGGGGCATACTCGACGATCAGACAAGGGCAGTATTTCATCCAAAGCGGATCGCGGCCTCGTGCCACATCGGAACGGGAACTCTTGCACAAGAAGTGGATGCAAGAAGTGATTGAGGACTCTGCTAAGCGCGGAGAAATCAAGCACGAGGGAAAAGCTATTGTGATGGCTGGGCCGCCCGGAGCTGGCAAAGGCACTGTGCAGCGCGAACGCTTGAATGATGTTCCTGGTTACGTTCAGTGCGACCCGGATATTTTCAAGGAGAAGATCATCCAGCACGAGCTGGATAGCGGAAACCTGGATCGTCTGAAAACGCCATTGGTGAAAGAGCTTGAAGCCCAGGGGCACAAGTTCGCTCCAATGGAGTTTGCTGCGTTGGTGCATGAAGAATCGTCCATGCTCAGCGCCAAGCTACAGAAAGACTTGCGCAAGGACGGCACGAACTATGTCATTGATACGGTGCTCAAATCGCAAGGGTCGGCGCAGGAAGTTGCCGCTACCTTGGACAAGCGCGGCTACACCTACGATGTGGTGAGCGTGCAGGCCTCATTCGAGGAGTCCAAGGCCGGAATTTATGGCCGGTGGCAGGCCGGGCGCGATGCTTTTGAACGCGGAGAGAGTCAGCTTGGCGGCCGTCCGGTGCCATCTGATTTTGCGAATAATTTGGTCACGCCGGAGGGCAAGTCTGCTACCGAGGAAGCGGCAAGGTGGTTGGCTGAGAATGGCAAGGGGGTTGCCAGTTTCAAGCAGTTCCGTCGAGGTTCTGCGATCCCTGAGATTGATCAAGTGAAGCAGGATGGCAAGCTCATGGCGCGTCGTGCAGCGACGGCACGGCAAGGTTTTCCCAAGGGCCACGGGGTGCCGAAAACTATCGGGAAGTCTAATCGAGCCGGTCGGGATCGAGGTACTGGAATCGGAGAATAAAGTCCGATCGATTCAGGGAGCTTTATCCTGGCGGGTTGCCATTACTAGAGGCCGTGCACGGGCCGCGATCACTCGTCGTAAGTGAACTCAGGTACCGCAGCTTGTGGCTTGTGTGCGGGCGGTCGATTGGTTCCTGCTGTCCATCATGTGTGCGAAAAAAGCAGCGGAGCGGGAGGGCTTTTTTCGTGCCCATGTGGGCAGGAGGCTACCTAACGTAACCAGGTTTAAAAAGTGGGCCGGTACTCACCTTTGGGTGAGTGCCGGCCCATTGCTATGTGCTCGTTCAGCTCTCTGCTGGTGCAGTCGTTTGGTCGGCCTTTTTGCGAGGCCGGCGACGGGACGGCGAGCCGATTTTGTTCAGCTCGGTTTGCGTCCATCCCTTCTTCAATGCAGCGGCGAAAGCTTGCTTTTCGGCGGCCTTGGCTTGCTCTAGCTGCTGCTCGGCTTCCACACGCGCGGCGACGGCTTGGGCGATGTCGTTGGCGGCTTGCATGCGCAGGTCGTTTTGCGCTTGGAGCTGTTCGAGGATGCGGCTTGCTGCGTCACTCATGGCTTGAACCTTCCGATAGGACTGCGCCACCTCGGCTAGGCCGATCTGGCGAACTTGTGATGCTTCCAGCGTAGCGCGGGCATCTTCTGATGCCAACGCATGTTGCACCCGCTAGAGACGAAGTGCCCCGCCGAGAAGGCGGAGCAAGCTATAAACTTAGGTGCCCTAAGTTGCTTGTGTCCTTGAACTGTGGTTCTGCGGGTGGGACAATCGACCTATTGGGTCGATTGGTGTTGCACTGGGCTGGGAGGTTGATTCGCATGGCTCGCTTCGATTCGCGCAAGCGTCAGCCGAACGCGACTGGCGGCCGTTCGGTGCGCCGCGTGGTGAAGCTGACCCTTGAGCAGAACCTCGCGTTGCAGGTCATGGCCGACGAGCTTGATGTCTCTGTTCCGCGGTTGTTGGTGGAGTCCACGTTGTCGCAGTCCCGTGGAGAAACTGCTGCCGAACGCCACGAGCTGATCACTTCCTTGTTCTTGTTGCAGCGTGGACTTGCCGCTGCGGGAAACAACATCAACCAGATCGCCAGGGCGACGAATGCGACCGGTGAAATCAAGGGCGAGCTGCACGATTCTTTGGAACATCTGCGCGCGACGGTGGCGCGCATTGATGAGGTCTTGGAGTCGTTGAAGATCGTGGGGGAGCCGGCATGATCCCCAACGTCACTCGTGGTGGTCGCATGGCTGGTTTGATGAACTACCTGGTTGGCCCTGGACGTTCCAACGAGCACGAGAACCAGCGGTTCATTGCCGGAGATGATCGGGTGACTTTCGCCTACGCGCCAGGTGCTGAATTGTCGAAGTACGATGCGTTTGAAATTGCCGAGATGCTGGATGCTCCACGCAAGCTGCACGGCACCGAAGTGACCAAGCCGGTGTATGCGAAAGACGAAGAATCCGGCGAGTTCTTGAAGGATGAAAACGGCAAGAAGATCCGCACCGGGTCGAAGGATGCGCACGTATGGCATTGCTCCTTGGCTGTTGAATCCGGGTACGGTTCAGTGCCCGATGAGCAATGGGAAAAGATTGCGGCATCCTTCGTGGAAAAGATGGGTTTCATTGACCCGGACGGCGCAAAATCCTCGCGCTGGGTTGCGGTACATCACGGCGCATCGAAGAACGGCAACGACCATATTCACGTAGTGGTGTCGATGGTTCGCGAGGACGGAACCAAGGCGAGCACGCACAATGATTTCCACCGTGCCCAGGTCGCGTGCCGCGAGCTCGAATTAGAGTACGGATTGCCTCGGTTGGAGTCCCAGGAACACGGCAAGGGTCTGGCGGGGGAGAAGCCAGCAGAGCGTGCGAGGGCCGAGCGCGGGAACAATGCTTTGTCGGATAAGTTCGAGCTGCGTCGCCGTCTGCGTGCAGCACTCTCCACAGCGAACAGTGCCGAAGAATATGTGCGCCATGCGCAGGATCTGGGCGTGCGTATTGCTCCGAGTTTCAAGGCCGGATCGAACAGTGAAGTGCGTGGCTATCGGGTGTCTTTGGGCGAACGCGGCAGCGACAACAAAGTGATTTGGTACGCGCCATCAAAGCTGGATTCCACTCTTGCCTGGAATGATATTCACGCCAGGTTCGGGAACAAGGATCGCGTGGCCGGGGATGCCTATTTGGTGTCCTTGCATTCATCGAACCAGTCCCGGGAGCACCGCAAGGCAGTAGCTCGTCCGGTGTCTGTTCAGCAGTTGGAACGGATGATGAGCCACAAGACCGGGCCGGATACGCTGGCGAACATTTACGCCCGCTTGTCGTTGCAGTTCGAGCGCGGCAAGCCAGCGACGTTCCAGCAGCTTTCCGAGTCTTACGCCCGTGCTGCCCAGGGTGGAGGTAACGTGCGCTACGCGGCAAGGCTTAACCAGCGATTCAAAGCTGGCAAAGGTTATGGCTGGGTGGCTTTGGCGAAGCAAGCTGGTCGTTTAGGCCGCGTCATGATGCAGAATCATATGGCTGCTGATCGGCCTCGTTTTGCTTCGGGTGTTGATCGCTTGATCAACGATGCCGAGAACATTGTGAACGCGGAAATGAAACGTATCCAGGCACAGGAAGCGCAGAAAGTGGGTGCGCCGAAGGCACCGCATGTTCCGTACCGAGATTGGAACGCCGGGGCACGTCCTGTATCGGGTACTGACCAGGGTTACGAACGATAGGCCCAAACCTAACGAGAGGAAGCACCGTGGAAAGCCAAGAAGAATCAGAGATGATGCAGGACTTCGGCAGCATTGTCCGAGCTGTCATGGGTTCGGGAATGCAAATGGCCGAGAACGCCCAGCGCCGAGCACAAATGCGGCTGTCTGAGGTCAATGCGGAAGCAGAGCGTGAACGCAACGTGGCTCAGATGGTTCACCGAGATTTATCCTCAGCGCAGTTCTGGAAGAGTGCTGGCAGCGAAGCGATTGCCGACAGGATGATCGTGGCCAGCGAACTTGCTGGACGCCATGAGTCAGCTTCCCAGGCGTTCATGGCTGGTGCTGACCGTATCCGCAACCAGTTTGGCATCAACGTGGAGGACATTAACCGGGATCACCCCACGGCAGCCACTGACCGCCACCAAGCCTTGCGTGATGCGCTGGATGACTACCTGGCCGGCCAGCGGGAGAACGCCGAAGGCAACCCGGTAGCAGCCGAGCGGGCGCAGGAGAACGAAGAAACTCACCAAGCAGTGGCAGAGCGTGCAACAGGTGAAGAACAGTCTGATGAGGCTCACGTTGACGCGGCCGAGCGGCGCGCCGAGCAAGAGCCGGTGCTTGGCGGAAAAGAACAGGGGGAGGCAATTGAAAATTCTGCGGCTCTCGCAGCTCCTGGTCAAGCCGATGGGGCGAAACCTGGTTCTGTTGATGCAGTGCAGAACCAGAACAGCCCGGCTGCGCAACGGCTGCTGACGGTGTGGAAAGAGAAGGGCGGCAAAGACGCTGATTTCCCGCTGGCACCAACCACCGCTAATCCCCAGACAGCCATGAAGAATCGCAAACGAGTCATGGCCGGGGCCGCGTCCGCACGGACTCAGGGACAGGAGCTGTCGCGATGATTGGCATTCCCCCAAATGATGATGAGCTGGATCTGGACGGCGGGGAGACGAACGAGCCAGAGCAGCAGCAGTCAACCGCCCAACAGCCGGAGAACGGGCAAGAAGCGGACGAACGGCCCTTCGTTTACGAAGATGCCGAACAATGGCTGCACGGCTATGCTCTGCCCCGCTATTTGCGCAAGCATGGCCCCTCAGGTCATGCGTGGGCACCGAATTGGTATGAGTACCCGGAAGTGTATTCGGTGATCACCGCGTTGTGGGAGACATGGGAGCAGATGCGGTGGGATGGCCCGCAGCAGATCCTGGTGTTCTATCGGGACTACTTCTACCCGCTGATGGACAGACTCACCGCGCTGGACGGCCCGTTCCATGCGTATGACAAGGTGATGCATCCAGATCTTCCTGAGATGTTCCCAGTGCACGAGGCCCCGGACGGATATTTCAGGAATGCAGATTCCACCGTTTCGATTGCAAGTGATTAGCCAGGAACTTCTGCTATTTTTGTTGGCACTATGAATAAGCACGAGTGGGGTACTAATCAGCTTCGTAGGCTTGGTGAATCCATCCGCGACGAAACAGAACCTAGGTCAGGCACGCCTGATTATGTAGATGTCATGTCGTATTTCAACGATTATGCAGATGAAATTCGACAAAAAATCCAGGTTCTTGATTGGACTACTCTACTTTCAGATAGAGAGTATGAGGTCTCGTCTAGGCCCAAAACCATTGATACGCTCAGACAGAAGCTCCAGCGTGACAGACGAACGCCGTTACAGAGCATCCAAGATATTGCGGGCATCAGATTTGAAGCTGAAATGACATTGCTCGAGCAGGATGCAGTTGTTACCGCCATTGCGGGGATGTTCGATGAGAATGAGGTGCAGATCCGTGATTTGAGATCAGAACCCCATAGCGGCTATCGGGCGGTTCACCTTTGGTTGAAAGAGCCTGCACGTGCCGAGATCCAAGTTCGCACTCAACTCCAAGGTAAGTGGGCGAATATGTATGAAGCAGCCGCTGACGTTTTAGGACGAGAGATTCGGTATGGAGTTATGCCGACACATCCGAATGAATCGCGAACGGTCTTATTTCTGCATGCCATCTCGTCAGCGATTGCTGAACTTGAACGACGGTATAGTGTTTTTCACGTCAAGGACCTATCAATAGATCAGCGTCCAAAGTTTTCAACTCGCTACACTAGGATGAGGAAGAAAGACTTGCGTAGACGTAATCGTATTAACGATATATACGTAAGACATGAGAGAGAACGGCTTCTTCTGAAAAGGATGGAAAGCCGTATCGCCTTGGACTGTGACGAAATTAGAGAGCAGTTCGAAGGTCTACGAAGGATGGAGGAGGGAAAGCCATGGCTGGATTCGTAATCCAATATCATCGGTTCTCTGGTGACCGTATCGTCAAAGAATTTGACGGTCCAGAGGGTTCTCGCGAAGCGTTGCTTGAACGGCTGAAACTCGAAACAGAGCGCCCTAATTCGGATTGGGAAATCGTGTCCTTGAACAGCGACTCACTGGAGACCATTAAGAAGACCCACTCTCGTTACTTTAGCGGCCATACTGTATCTTCCATGGCTGTCTGATCTTCATCTTTAATCTGAAGCCCTCGACAAGAGAACTTGTCGAGGGCTTCATTCCGTTAGTTGAGGTTTCGTATAGTCCCCACATGTTCGTAGTACCTCTGCGAGCCCTGTACATCCTGGGCATACGGTTTGGCCGAGTAGTGCTGCAGCTCGATCAATCCCGCGGGCAGGCCCGAGCTGGTGAGGATCGCCCGGCCCCGTGGCAACGCCGCCAGGTCGGCGACATCCAGGATCTTTTCGCGCTGCATCGAGCTGGACACTGAACGACCTGTGCGGCCGCTGGTGCTTGACGAGCGTTTGAGCACGTCCCGTTCCCCGATCACCTGGGCGAGGAACGGCAGGAACTTATCGTCAGATAGGCCAGATCCTGCCACGCGGATATTGGCTGCACCCCAAAGCTTGTTCATGCCCTTCTCGCCGTAGGCTTCCACGCCCTGGCTATAGGACTGGAAGAACGTGGACACTACGATGCCTCGCGAGCCGTAGTGCGAATACACATCCGGCAGCTCGCGCCAGCGAACGACATTCGCGGCCTCGTCCAGCACGGCTGTGAGCGGGGTTTTCAACCGGCCACCGGGCTGTCTAGAGGCGGTCTTTTCTGCCTCGGTCATGACGGCCATGACCAGGGCAGCGGTGATCGCACGAGCTGATCCGCCGCCTTCCTTGGAGATGAGATACAGGGTGTCTGTTCCGGTGGCCAGCTTGCGATGATCCAATTCGGGGCGATTGGCCCCATTATGGCGAATCCAGGGAATCACCTTGTCGTAGGACAGGACATTCACCCAGGGGCGCATCGTGCCATACACGCCGTCACGCTGCTTCGGGGTGAGCTTCTGGATCTGCTCTAGCGAACCGGCCAGGGCGACGTGGCCCTGGTCTTTGAGCAGGTCGCGGGCGTTGAAATCCTCGGGATCTTGCGCCCACGAAAACACATCGGTAATCGGACGTCGGCCCACAGCAGCGGCAAAAAACAGGTGCGAGAGCAACCGCTTACCGTCAGACTCGAAATACGCGTCCTGCTTCGCGCCTGCGTCGGTGGCCGAGGCCAGGAACACGTCAGCGAGCTTTTCGGCTGTTTCCATGTCGGTGACGAATGACAGCGGGTTCCACCACCAGGAACGTTCTTCACCGATGATGCCCTGCACGTCGTGAACCCAGACGGTGCCCACGCGGGCGCGTGGGCCACGGGTCATGTCCACAATGTCGCGCTTGTTGGAAGTGGCCAGCACCGGGCCGCCGGTTTCCAGGATCTGTGGGACGCACACGCACGAGGTCTTACCGGCACGTGGCCCCATCAACCAGATCTGCACCCACTCATAAGAAGCAAACAAGGGCTTGCGGTTGTTGACCAGCTTGGCCAAGGGCGAGCCGATCCCGGCTTTCTGGGCACCGAGGCGTTCCGCGTCGGCACGGGCCGCTGGTTCTTCCAGGCTCTTGAAATCCTTGGCATGGCCCATCTCCCTGGCCAGGTGATCCACGCGCGAGCTGGTGCCCCGGCTGCGCCGCCACACGATCAGCAGCATCACGAGAACTGAGAGCAACAGCAACAGGCCCAGGATGAACACAGCGATTTGGATGCCGCCGACCGGCGCGTATCCTCGGCCTTGATCCATGAGGATCTGCACCGGATTATTCGACGTATTTTCCACCTTGGGATCGAGGATTGCCCCGAGAGTCCACAGCAACACCCCCAAGATGCCTAAGGTGAGAATGCCGCCGCCGACCATCCACAGCGCGTCATCGTTCGCTGGCTGGTTCTTGCGCCCCGAGCGCGGATCTGAGGAAAACATTATTTGACCATCTCCCAAGCCCGGTTGGTATCGCTGATTTCAAATTCCAGATCAGTAAGCTGCGTGACGAACGGGGTGCCCGGGTTCTTGCCCACTTTCATGATGAAGTGACCGGCACCAGGGCGACGGGAAGCCTTGTTGGTTTTCGGATCAACCACGGCTTCACCGGTCCAGTCGGTCATCAACGATTTTTCCTTGGAGGACAGGGCGAACACTTCTTCCAGATTGCCCATCTCCGAAGGAGCCAAGCCGCCAAGGAACACGAGCGCGGAGCGTTCCACGAACCCCCAGGCGGTGGCCGTCAGGTGCTCCTTGGATAGCCTGAGGTCGTTCATGGTGTGGGTGATCATGACCTGGCCAATGCCGCGCCCACGGTTCAGACGCGTAATGGTGTCAATGAAGTGCACCATGTCATCGCTGGCGCGCAGGATGCGCCACAGCTCGTCCATGACCAGGAAGTAGGTGCGGCGCTGCCGTTTGCCCGCTGCCGCCAGGTGCTGTTCGGCCGAGACGGTGGCTGATCCGAGGTTCCAGCACAAGGACTGCACGGCAGCGACCAGAACACTATCGTTTTCGTTCACGCCGGAAATGTCGAATACCACCGGCACACCGGGGGTGATATGAGCATCCGAAGGCTTGGCGAACATGTCCCCATACGCGCCGGAAGGGCCGAGGTTGATCAACGCGTCCAGCAGCGCTTGAAGGCGCTGGTCGTATTCGTGGTCATCATCGTAGGCCAGGACGTTTTGGCGCAGCACCTCGGGCCGGGAACGAATGAAGTCCACCAGATCCCCGATCAATGGTGCCTCGGTCAGATTCGGGTCAAGTTCATTGATCGCCACCGAAAGGCACGTGGACTCGTGCGGTTTCAGCGGCCGGCCCAGCATCATCGAGGCGATGCCTTCCATGAGCGAGCGGCGGCGGCTGATCATCTCCTGAATTGCAATGTCCCGCGCCTTCTCGTTCTCAATCTCGTTCAAGCTGGCCACCAGCGGCCCCAGATCCAACGGATTCAAATGCCCCTGGCCAGGGGAGAAGGTGATGACCTGCCCGCCCAGAGCGCGGATATGCGGCACGTAATCGGGGCGTGAGTCGGCCAGGATCATCGGCACCACGCCCCAGGCTGAGAGCACGGCCAGCAGGCGGTGCACCAGCGAGGTCTTGCCTAGTCCTGGCTGGCCGAGGATGAAGGCGGAAGGGTTGGAAATGATGCCGTTGAGGAACCAGGAAATAGGATCGCCGGTCACGAGCGTGTTGCGCAGCAGATGGCGGCCCAGAGGTGCGCCAATGGTCGGCAATCCGGCTCCGTTGACGAAGGGCCAGAACCCGCACACCTGCACCGCTGAACCTTGAATCTCGACCGGGTTTTCGATGTAGTTCACCGGCCCGCCGCCACGGCGGTTCCACCCTGCATCGCCTGGAACATAGCGCGATTGGGCGCCCTCAGCCAGCAGTCGGGAAAGCAAGCCTGGTTCCTTGGCTGGCTTGGGGGCTGCCTTCTTCGCAGAGCGTTCCAAACGGGCCACGTCGCGCTTGGATAGCGTGAGGCTGTGGGACTGGGTGAGATGTGAGAGCGCCAGATCCTCAGGGCTAGTGTGCTGGCGTTTCTTCGAGAGTTTCAGGGGAGTCATTAGAACCACGTTTTAATCTCGTCGGGGATCATCATGTGATCAGGTACCACCATGCCCAAAGGCAAGCCAGACTGGAAGGTCACTGCCTGGTTCGCCAACGCCTCGCGTACCCGCAGTTTCGCGTGGGACACCAGGCCGGGAACGGTGCGGTCGAACTTCTTCAGTTCCGCTTCATCCTTGACGCTGATCGTTATGATCAGTCCGAAGCGGGTCAACCCGGAACCCAAGGCTTCTTCCTGGGCGGTTTTCTGCGCTGCCGCCAAACGCTGGCGGGCACGCACGGATACGCGCTGCTGCGAGCCGGAGAACATCGCATCCTTCTGCTCGTTCTCCACTACCGTTGAAGTCTGATCAGCCGGGATCGGACGATACAGCAAGGTCACGCGCTTGCGCAGCGCGCCTTCACTCGGTGCAGTCAAGCGGGCCAGTGAGTTGGACATGAATGCGCCGCGCGGCCCTTCATACATCGTCCAGGACTTGGACACCGCACGGTCGTGCCGGTAGTGATCGAACGCGTCCAAAGCGAAGGACGGCCCCGCATCCTCCCAGGCAAGGCCGGTGCCGCCAGCGGCTTGCGCTTCCTCCACTGCTACAGCGGTGGTCGGGTCGTAGGCAACACGGGTGAAGTCGATGATTTCCTGGGCGGTGTTAGGGCGTACTGCTCCGGCCCCGGTGTTCGCCAGACCGGAGATGATGCCGGGGAGCTTGTTGCCGATTTCCTCGGCCATTTCTTCCATGCCTCGATCCCCGGCCTTCCCATCGAGGCGGCGGCCGTCGAAGGTGAGGGTAATGCGGGCCACGACCTCAGGAGCGGTGGAGTTATCAGTCTGCGCGATACGTTCAACGACACGCTGGGCGAATTCGGGAGCGTCCTCGCGGTGGTTATCCGCCAGCAGTTTTTGCAGACGCAGGCCCGAGTCCTGGGACGATTCGATGGTGACGGAGGCACCGCGGATTCCTTCATCCAACCCGCGCTGGGTCAGCCAGTTCGCCCAGTGCGCTACCTGGTTATCCACGTCGGCCTGGTCAATGAGGTTATCCCCGTTGGGGAAGCATTCGAGCACCACGGAGTAATTGTGGTGGCCACGGGATGAGAGGCGGATCAGGCCGAACGGGTTGCCGTAGGAATCCATGGATTCGGTCAAATGCGATTTGGCCATCAGCCCCGGCAAGCGCACTTGCCCGTCGGGGGTGAACCCGGTGGGGCCGGAAAGGTATACGTGCTTTTTGGATGCGACTTTCTGCCGCTGCGCTAGACGTAGCATGAGTCTCCCGTAGATTGATCGGCCTTGTTTTTTGGTGACCAGCAGCAGCATGGCACCGAGGATGGTGGCCAGGGCGATGATGACGGCGGCCATGATCCAGCCGCGTGCTGCGGTGACGATGACGATCAGGACGATGGGCACCAGCATGAGGCTTTGGCCCATGGACAGGCCCAGCAAGCCTGAGCGGCGCGGCACGGTCAGGTTGCCGAAGGTGTTCGGTTCGATTCGCGTATCTGTGGTGGCCATGATTATTCGCCGTCCTCGTCTACGAGCTTGCTGGGATTCGCGCCGTTGGCGATGCCTTTAACATCGCTCATTTTCTGCATGGCTTCGTTGAGCTTGTTGGGTGCTTTCGCCCCGGGCGGGCCACCAACAGACGGTGTGTCTTGGCTGTTTGACGTTCCTTGGCCGGTATTGGAGGCTTGGGCCGCGTCCCCGGACTTGGAGCCGGCCCCCGAGGGAGACGAGCTGGAACCCGTGGAAGCCGACGAACCAGAACCGCTCGAAGTACCTGCAGTAGAAGTACTTGATCCGGAACCGGTGGAGCCAGCACCCGAAGATCCTGAACCCGTCGACTCAGTGCTGCTGCCGGTGGCTGATCCGCCCGAGCTGGACCCAGTGCCAGAACTGCCCTCGCCTGAGGATGTTCCGGAGGCCGAAGCCCCGCCGCCCGTACCACCGCTGCTGATCGTTTCTGACGCGCCAGAACCGCCACCGGTAGATCCAGCACCAGTGCCGGTATCGCCACCAGCAGAGGAACTGCCAGTGATTGCTGATTCCGCGCTCTTGCCCGTCCCAGTCGTGGATGTTGTGTTGCTGGCACCTTGGGGCATCGCTGCTGCTCCCTTGCCGGCTGCTGCTGCACCGCCAGTGCCCGCCAGAACGGCGGCGCCGGCTGCGAGGGTGACACCCGCGCCTAAGGCTGCGCCGCCGGAGAACGCGCCAGCGCCGACCCCGGCGGCAGGAACGATGAATTTGATCAACGCGGGCAACGCCAACGCCGCCAACAACAGGATCAACAATGCAATGAGGGTGGCGTGCATCGCCTCGGGAACTGATGGTTCTTGTCCTTCCGGGGTACCGGTAGGGGCGAGAATGCGCAGGCCCAGTGAGTAGATTCCCGCCGCCACAGGTTTGAACAGCAATAGGGCGACTAGCCAACCGTTGGCTTTACGCCATGCTTGGCGGCCCTGTTCGGAGCCACTGGCCGCAGCCAGCACGACGATGAATGCTGAGAGGATCAGGAACATCACGTCGCGGAAATACATGAACAGTAGATTGATGATGGAACCTAGAAGCAACAGGATATACAGCAAGAAAGCGGTGCCGGGGCTTGCGATGAGGGCCGAGACGGCGGGGAGCATTTGGGTGAGATCCACTTCGCCCCCGGTGGATCGCTGCACGATCCATTTGGAGAACTCGTCCGAAGCCGTCAATAGCACTCCGATGCCGACTGCGTAGGCGGTTGCGGCGAGAATCAGGTTCACGATCGGGGTGGCCAAGCCGATCAGGCTGTTCTTCACATCTTGGGACATGACGAGCTTGATCAGGCCGAGGAAGAATCCCAGGACGGCGAACCCTGCAACGTACCAGGACATATCTTCTCGAAGGCTGATGACTGCCGCGTTGTTCACGTCCGGGCTGGGTGAGTCCATCCAGAATGTGGAGATCTGCGACATGAAGGCCACCGCGCCATCAAACATGGACTTGATGAACTCGGCAATCGCGCTATCAGCAAGGTTTTTTATCCCATCGCCAATTTGACAGCCAAATTCGAATGCACCACACCCCTCTGTCTGAGCCATATTGATTCACTACTTCCAGTCGGTGAAAGTGGACGTGTCGTTGACCAATTTCCAATCAGCAATTCCGGAAGAGACGTCTAAACGCCAATCATGCTCTTTGTCGCTCCACACCATGTCGATGCGCAACGAGCCGCTTTGTCCGGCCTCGGTGGCTAGGTATTCGATTGATGCGGCATCATCGCTGCTGTTCATGACTCGGTATCCCTCAATAAGCGGATAGTTTGAACCTTCAATGCTGTTTTCTCGGTCAAAAATTTCTTGCCGTTTTGGAGATTCATGGGCCGCTTCTAATGCTCCTCCAGCAGTGAAACTGAAGCCCAAGGAAATGCCTGCATAGAGGGCGCCGGACGGCGTGTGGCTAAAGCAGCGCCAGAACTCACCGTCCACCTTCGCCGGCCCATGCTCCGCCGAGACCGGCAGCAGCATCCCGGCAGGGTGACGCTTCCACTCCGTAGCCGGGGCATCGTTCGGGAACGATGTGTCAGTGCTCAGCGCAGGACAATCCCCAGTCGTTGGCTTGGACGCCGAGGCCGAGGGGGAATTAGAAGGTGGCGCGGTTTCGACCGGCACCGAAGGAGCTGGCGCGGTCGGTGTTGCTTCTGGCTGCGGTGGGGTGCGGGGGAAGAAAATGAGCCCGAGGATCACTACCGCAGCGATGAAGGCGAGGATACCGCCCCAGAGCTTCCAGTTTTTACCTAATGGATCAGTTTCAGCCATGAGGATCTTCTCTTTCTCTTAGACGGTTCACCGGTGCTTAGACGAAGACGTTGATGATCGTTCCCGCGCTAATGGCCAGGATGCAGACGATCAGCGAGATGACCAGTCCCTTGAATCCGTTGATTTCCCGTCCGGTGAAGGATGCGAAGGCCAGGAAACCTGCCGAGGCGAGGAATCCGGCTACTCCGAGCAGGATCACGGCCCAGGCGATCCAGTTCAGGATCGTGGTGAAACCTTCGGTGCCTGGTGGCTGTTCTGGGGTTGGGTTGGGGATGCTGGCGGCCAGGTCGATAACGAAGGCCAGGGTTTGCAGCAACATGTGTTTGCCTCTCTATTTGGTGGGAGTGTTCAGGAGTTTGATGATTCGCTTGATGCGCCCGGGTAACCGGGCCGGATCGGGTGGGGCATCCAGCCAGGGGTCCATCCAGGGGATATGGGTGCCTCGGGGAACCATGCGCAATAGGCGCTTGGTGGCTTTTTTGCGGGCGTCACTGGTGCGGGGCCCTGCTCCGATCAGCACCAGGGCTGAGAGCTGGGAACCGCTCAGTTGTCCGTTGGCCCATGAGCGGACGAACCTGTCCGCGGCAGACAGCCCGGTGTGGTCGGTGCGAGCGACTGCGATCACCGGAAGCGGCCAGGGGGCTTGAGTTCGGGTACTTTGCGAGAGCGGCCACGCTCTGCCTACGTCCAGGGCGGATTCGCCAAGGAGGGTGCTGAGGGTGGTGGCGCCTGCTCCGCCGTGCAGTCCCATGACGGCCAGGCCTTCGAAGGGACCAATATCCGTGTGCGGCCACGGGGAAGATGGGGCTTCCAGCATGGGGGATAATCCTGGTGCAGTGGGCCCGGTGACGATGAGGTCATGGCCGAGAAGGTCATCTCGGATGTCATGACCGCTATTAGGCGTCTTATTTGGTCTTGTAGGCGCAAAAGGGTTTGGGATCCCTGACATATGCGGGTTCACCTCAGTAAAGTAATCAACCGTAAGTAGCGATTCGTTATTTACGCTAACTCGCATAGAAAACAGTGTCAATGTTGTAAAGCGGTTACATTGTGAAAACATGTAAAACATCGTTTTATGGGGAAACATGACGTAACAGGGTTGACGCGGTTTTCGTACTCAAGCACATTTGGAGTGTGACCATGAACGACCCAGAAGCCGTTGAAGATCTCATCGCGGATTTGCCGGAATGGGCAACGACTGAGGAGATCGCAGACGTGATGCGGGTTAAAGCGCAGACCGTTCTGAAATGGAACAAGGAATACGGCCTGAAATCGGTGTCTATCGGATCGAGGGTACGCCGGTACAGGAAGAAAGACGTGCGCGACTTCTTGCTGAAAAGCGATGAGGCCGCCGACTAACCCAAGGAAGCAACGGGTGGCGAAAGAGATGGCGCTGATCGATCCCCAGAAGGTCCCGGCCTTCCCGGTCTATACGCTGCACATCAGCGAAGACCGCCACAGGCTGACCTTGGATGGGGCACCGGTCCCCGTGCTCGATGAGGAAGATTTCATCGAGGCAGGGAAAAACGCGGTCATCGCCAAACTCGCCACCCACCACTTCGGGGCTGTTCGTGTGCGTGCTATTGATGCGTCCACGAACAGCTCCTGGGACATGATCATTTCCGTTGATGGGGAAGTGCTCGATCTCTCCGCGCAACAGGAAGCCGAACAAGCGAAGATTGAACGCGCGCAGCGCACGAAAAAACGCTTGTTCATTGCTGGGGCGAGCACCCTGGCGGTGCTCGCCCTCGGCGGCATCGGCACCGCCGTGGTCATCGCCAACCAGCCCGCAACGACCGCTCCGGTCTATACTCCGCAAGGAGTCGGCGCCACACTGCCAGCCGCGCCGCCGCCGCAGCACTCGGCCACGGCCGCGTGGAGCCATCCCACTCTCGCTGATGCTACGGTCAACCAGATCAGCCCCGGCCGGCTGCTCACCGCCGATCCAGAAGGCACCGTCACCGGGCGCAACCCGGTCACTGGGCAACCGGTCTGGCGCGGGGACAAAGCCCCAGAAGACCTGGCCAGCATCCATCAGGGCACCTGGGCCGGCAAGCCCGTCTATACGGCAGCAGAACGCAACGAACTGCGCCTCTGGCCAGTAGAGATGCCCTACGACACCCCGAGCGTGGCGCCGACCAGCATCGGGCTGGAACCAGGGCAAACAGCGCGCACCGACACCCACACCCCCTACATCGAACTGGGGGACTGGTATATCCGTGTCCCCGATACGGCTGGCACGCTGCACGATGTGATGATCCCACCCGGATCGACCGTGCTGGACGTGGCGGCCGATGGAACCATCACCACGATCAGCGCCACCACCATCTACACCCTGGATAACACCGGGAAGATCCTGGAAGAGAAGAACTTCACCGCGCCAGACGGTGCCACGAAATACCCGGTGCGAGTGTGGTTGCTCGACGATACCCACGCCCTGCTGGCGTGGGATGACACCGAACGCGTCATGGGAGTGCTGAACACCAGCACCGGTTCAATGCTGTTCTCCGGCACGCCACGGGCAATTCCCACCGCCACCGAACCCCTGCTGGTGGACAAGGAAGCGAAAACCGCAGCTATCGGAAGCGTGGGAATCAGCTACAGCGACCAGGCAGCACTCGTAGACCTTCCTACCGCTGACCTGTCAGCAATCCACGGCAGCCTGATCTACGCGAACACCAGCAACGGGCCAGTCACCCTGGACCTCGCCTCCCCGGAGCCCGAGCCGCAGTCGTGGGCGAACTACCGTACCGAAGATCCAGCCCCGGCACTGGTCACCGATGACGCGGTGTATTTGGTGGCAACCCAGTTGGAGAACACTACCGTCTACCGATCCAACAAGACCAACGGCAGCACACGCCAGTAGGGAGGTCTGGTCATGGAAGAACAGGGTGGCGGAGCCAAAATCGTTCTGGCAATCCTCGGTGTCCTTCTCCTTCTGGTGATCACCCCGATCATTCTGTTCATGGGTGGAGGCGACAGCGAGGAATCTGATCCCAATGCCCCCTGTGTCATTGAAGGCACGCCCATCGGCAAGGGCAAAGACGGAACATCCACGGTGAAAATTCCCGAACAGTACCGGGACGCCGTAGAGCAATCAGCCAAAAGCGCAGGACTGCCCGTAGGGATCATTGCCGCGCAAATCCAACAAGAATCCGGCTGGAACCCCAAGGCAGTCTCCCCGGTAGGAGCACGAGGTATTGCCCAGTTCATGCCCGGCACATGGGAGGAATGGGGCAACGGTAAAGACCCGTTCGATCCTTTCGCTGGCCTTGATGCCCAAGGCCGCTACATGAAACATCTCGCCGGACACATCGCGGATCTGGCCAGCAACGAGAAAGAAAAAATCCAATTCACCCTGGCCGCCTACAACGCCGGAGCAGGCAACGTCCAAAAATACGGGGGCATCCCGCCCTTCGAGGAAACCCGCCACTACGTGGAAATCATCATGGGCAACGCCCAGATGGACTATTCCTCAACCTGCGAAGCGCCCGGTGGCTTCGACTTCGGTGACTTGCAAGCCGATGAATGGGCACACCCCATGCCCAATTCACGCATGACCTCGCCGTTCGGGCCACGCGCCTGCCCGCTGGCCAGCTGCGCGGGCATGCCGTTCCTCTTGACGCACGAAGGCATCGACCTGGCCGGATCAGACCCCTACTTCTACGCTCCCACGGACATGAAGATCACCTATGCCAGCATCGGGAACATCGACAAGCTCTACGGCTCCTACGGCAACTATATTTTCGCCCAGATGACCGAAGCCCCTTACCTGGTCTTCGAATTCCACGAAGCCCAAGACAACTCCCTGCTGGTAAAAACCGGCGACGTAGTGAAGAAGGGAACCCCGCTGGGCAAGCCAGGAGCTACCGGCAATTCCAGCGGCATCCATGTCCACTTCCAGATCAACAATCCGAAAACCAGCGTGTTCGACCGCCCAGCAATCAACAACGGCACAACCTATGACCCGGTACCGATCCTTCGACAGCAAAAGGTGAACATCCAATGAAACACCCCACAATCCTCACCCTGGCACTGGCGGCAGGACTCGCAACAGGGATAGCCGGATGCACCCCCGCCAGCAACGAGACCGAAGCAAGCAGCATCCCGAGCGTTGCCCCAACCACAGCCAGTCCTACCACGCCTGCGCCCAGCAGCAGCCATGAGCACGGGGATGCTGTGGATGACCCAGCCAAAATCGAATTGGCTAAGCAAGCGGCAACGATCATGACCACTTGGAACCCGAACAAGGACTTCAACCGCACCGCCGCCGAAATGCGCGCCAGAAAGCTCATGACCAGCGAACGAGCCAAGCAAGTCATCGCGCCAGAGCGGCCCGCGACCGGCGTTGAATGGCTGACCGCCGCAGAGAAGAAAGCAACCAGCAAGCCCACGGTGAAGCTCATGACTGATCACCATGAACAGGACACGGTTGCGGTCACCGCCACCTGGCAATGGGTCACCAAGGACGGGGAATCCTGGGCAGGGGAAGGGAAGCAGACGTTCTTCTTCACCTTCACCGACACCGAACCGTATAAGATCCGCGACTACGTTTCATCTATCCAATAAAAGCCCTTAAGGCGCAGCCGATTTCCTCTTGAAGAAAGCGAGCACACCATGAGCACCACCGAAGAACTCATTAAGGCGACCGTCAACGCAGACGGCAGCGCAACCGTGATCATTGAGGGGAAAACCCACGAATTCACGGCAGATAATGAAGCCGCTGCACGAGCACAAACCGTTGAACTGGTCAGTTCCCACGCAAAGAAAGAAGGCAGCGTCGTACGCGCCGTCATGCACGATTCCCAAGGCTCTTGGCCTGTGAAAGTACACCCGAATGGCACCGTGGAGACTGACACGAGAAACCCGCCGCAGCGCCGAGAGAAACCAGCTCGCCGCCGCGCTGATAGCCCAATAACCCATGTGGCCACCACCGAACCCCTCTTTGACCGTGACATACGTCTGAATCGCCAGATCACATAAGTATGAGTTCGTTTACATATACCTTTTGGATAATTTGTGTGGTAACTTCCTTCTTATAGTCACGGTCTAAGGCATCACCGCGTTGAAACCAGTGACCAATTAGCTCATTCAGAACTGAACTTTTTAGTCAGTGTCGCTAGACGCAAGGTGTTGTCCATGTCTTCATTTCGCATGTTTCGTTCCGTTGCTGCCGTTACGACCGCAGCGGTGGTCAGTACGTTGTTGGTCGCCACTCCATCTCACGCTGACGAAGAGCAACTCAGTGCTTCTGAGTCTTCAGAGTTGGCGCTAGATACCGCAGCAGCTCTTGATGCTGGGCTCACGGAAAGTTTCTCTTTTACTGAGTCGGGGGAGGGGTATCTAGCAGCTGAATCGGGTGTTGCTGTTCGGGACACCGAAGTGCTGATGGGCAAGGACTACCCAGATATCTCGCTGCCGGTTGAAACTGGTGAAGGCATTGCCACCGATGATGGCACTGTCGTCTTTTCCGATGCTGCCCCTGGCCTGGATGTGATTGTCGAAGCTGGAGACGACGGCTTAGGGCGAATTCTCACAGTCGCGCAAGAAGAGTACAGCCCCTCAACTGAGCATCGATACTCCTATGAACTTGATCTGCCCACCGGTGCAATTCTCGAGCAAAGCGATCAAGGCACTGTGTTTATCCTTGCTCCCACCACCCCGGTGGTCGATGACCAACCGGTGAACTTGAGCGAAGTTCTTCCCGAAGCAGATGTAGAAGTAGCACCGGTCGAGGAAGTTGCTGGCGAGGGTATCGCGACAGAAGAAGAACTCGCGGGGGATTTCGATGTCGCCGAAGGATGGCAGGTGCTTGGCGCCTACCAAACGGCTTGGTCAGCTGATGCCAACGGAACGGTTCTTCCAACTCACTACGAACTTGACGGCAACACCATTACTCAGGTTGTTGATACAACCGGAGCGCAGTTCCCTGTCGTCTCGGACCCGATTCCTTTGGTAGCTGTGGGCCTTCTTGCCGCCGCACGTGCGCTCTTGCCATTGGTTTTACGTTCTAGCGCGCGGGCTCTGGCAACCCAAACCATTCGGGCCGGTGTGCGTCCGACGATCAAGGGCGGTTACACGAGTTTTTCACGCTTCAAGGCAGACATTGCAGGATCTACCCCAAAGAACAACCAATGGCATCACATCGTGGAGCAGTCCAATATCACTAAGCGTAAGTGGGACGCACGGTGGATCCACAACAGAAATAACCTGGTGAGCATTCCTAAAGAAGTACACCAGAAGTGCGTGAACAGCTGGATGGCGAAGAAGAACGTTCGCAACTTCGGAATAAACTCAGGTAGCAAAACTATGCGACAGACCGTGCACAGCTTGAGCTTCTCAAAGCAGCACGAGATCGGTATAGCTCTGCTCAAACACTGCGGTGTAAAGTTCTAAATTCCCCTGTGAACGGATTGCTTGAAAGGACCTAAGAGTGGTCAAGCTGCCTCGTACTCGCGTCACTGCGACTTCCCGTCAGCGGATTCTTCAGTGGCTCGATTCCCCTGAAGTTGACGCCGCGTTTCTGCGCGAGGATTTGAAGTTCTCTTTGCTGCTGCTAGACCAGTACGAGGCCGGTGTCGACCGGATCCTTGCCGAGCGGGCCGAACTAGGGGAGCTGTCCTGGCTTGGAGGACCGGCATTAGGCCCGATGGAGCAATGGCCTCGTAACGCGGACGGGGAACCGCTGGCGCATATCGCAACGATTCAACTTGGTGAGGCCCAAGCACTGATTGAATCCCCGGATTTCACGGAACCCGACTGGCCCGAACCCACGGCCCGTTTACCGGAATCTGGCTATCTTGAGGTATTCCATCACTTGGGCACCTACGGGAACCCTGAAGACGAAGACACCGGCGGATGGCTTGTTCGTCATGTGCCGCTAACCGGTGAGCATTTCCCCCCATTGGTTGATGGTCCTGAGGATTTGGAAGTCCCTCACCCAGTGTGCCAACCAGTCCTGCTTGGGACGGGTTTCAGCCTGCCGCGCGCTGTGGAGTTCATAGATGATGCTGCTGCCTTCGAGGCTGCTGAGCGGGTTGAAGAAGAAGCTAACGCGACCTGGATGGCCTGGCGGCAGGGAGCTGATTCTGTCACCGGCCCGGTCATTCCCACCTCGCACCTGTACGGCCACAGTGACTCAGGCGATACCTACGCTCACGAAATCCTTACGGCAGTTCGCCCACTAGAGCCGGGAGATACCTACGTTCTGATCCTTAGTGTCGAAAGCTGGACGCATTTTGACGGTTGGTTCGCAGACGCCGGAAACTTCGAAGTATGGATGCGCGCCAGCGATCTTAAAGCGCAACGTTTCAACATGGCTTGGTGCATGATCCGAACCGATCACTAAATTAATGGCGGCCCCCTCAAAGAACACAGGGGCAACATCGGGTTAGCGACACCATTTGGCCGCAACAGCAAAGACTGGTCTCCTCGGCAGAAATACTCTTCTCACCGTGTCTAAGGAGCTCTCGCAGCTACTTCTACTCCCGTAAGTTAACTGGCATGCACGGTTATTCGTTAGGCGCGTGTAGGCGGTAATCCGGGCCAGTTGGGCACCTTGACCGTCAGGTTCAGTGCGCTGCGATGTATTGAGCCTAGGGTACGGCTGCCACCCATCCAGCATGGCAGTGAATACCCGTTGGTCTGCCCGGAACGGCCCAATGTCCGGATCCACCAGCATCCGCGGGACGAAACCAGGGACGTCATCACTTACGACGACCCCTAAACCATGGAAACATGCATTAGATGCAGGAAGCCTACGCCCGCAAGAGCGCCAAAGGCAAGAGCAGCCGCCGGCCATATGAGCGACGAAGCATGCAAAGTCCGCCTGACATGCAGATACGGTGGATTCGCTGATGGACGGGAGTTCTCGCAGCTGCTTCTATTCCCGTAAGTTGTTGGCCGATAACCTCCGTTATGTAAAGTAAAGGATTTTCGGGAAATCAGATTTCTGCAAGCCCATACATAAATATTCGATGATCAATTATCTATAGCAAGACGACGTGCGACCTCGAAGCGCGACCACACCCGGTATTGTCGATTCGTTGTGATCTCGGAACTCTTCGTTTCCGAGCTCCCTGCATCTGCTCCCGGTGCGTCAAAAAGAATTTCCGGAGGAGCATGCCGATACCATGAAGTATGGGATATCCGTACGAGGACCTCGCAGAGGCACAGTTTGAGGCACTCGTGGTGCAGGCCGCAAAGCTTCTGCTGGGCAAAGGCGTCCAAGCTTTTGCGACCGGTGTCGATGGTGGTCGAGACGCGCGATTTGAAGGACTCACAAACGGCTTCCCCAGCTATTCGCGCCCATGGGATGGCATCTCGGTAATTCAAGCGAAGCACACTTTCTCGTACGGCTACTTTAGCGACGCCGATTTCAGTGGCGACGCGGCGAGTTCGGTCTTGAGCAAGGAAATGGTGCGAGCAAAGAAGCTCTATGAGGAGCGCATGCTCGACAACTATCTCCTGTACTCGAATCGTTTTTTGACAGCCAATGCGAACGAAACCATAGTGAATACGCTCGCATCCGGCATAGGTATCCCAACCGAGAAAATTCATCTCTGCGGTGTGGAAGCGCTTGACGAAGCTTTTCGTGAAGAACCGAGATTAGCGCAACTTTCCGGCATCAATCCTCTCGACGGCCCTCTGATCGTCTCCAGTCGCGAACTGGCCGAGGTGGTCGAGGCAATTGCCCAAGGCATCGATTTTGAGTTTGGCTCACACGACAGCCGACCCGTGGCACGTACCTCGCTGGCAAAGAAGAACCAACTAAACTCGATGACCGAAAAGACCTCAGATCGCTTGATGAGGAATTACGGGCACCTGTTGCGACAGATTCAGAGCTTCCTGGCGGACCCTGGGAATGCGAGAATCCGTCAAATTTACGTCGACTGTGCAGAAGATTTCGATCTGAAGATCGTCGCCCAAAAGGAAGCGCATCATACGTTCGATGCGGTGTTCGGGCGTTTGGTTGATATCTTAGTGAGCCGCGACTCGCTACTCGGTCGAAACAGAAGACTAACGAGAGCAATCGTATTTTACATGTATTGGAACTGTGACATTGGCGACACCGAAAGTGATACGGATGCTATTCCCCGGCAAGCATGAGCACCCAGACCATACCGTCGTCGCTCTCGCAAGCACGATGATTAAATATCTGGCCCGCCATCGAGTTGTAAAATACGATGCGCTGTTTGAACATTGCAGGAGCAGGAGCCAGCAAATCGACTACCTGTTTTCCCCAGCGATTGGCCTGCTCTATTTACTCGGGATAGTTGAATACTTGCCCAAGTCCGATTCCTTTGAATGGCTCAAGAAGGCCGCAGGATGAAGCTTCTTAGATTGTATTCAAATAGACCTGATCTTTTCGAACCCATTCAGTTTAACGAGGGCCTTTCGGTGATCCTGGCAGAGGTCAGACGAACCGAGAACCGAGGTAAGACTGTGCATAACCTCGGGAAGAGTACAGTAGCCCGTCTAGTCGACTTCTGCCTTCTTAAGGGGAGGTCTCCCTCTTTTTTCCTTTTTAAACATGAAAAGCTATTTTCTGGGTTCACTTTTTTCCTACAACTGGAGCTTGGGGATGGAAGTTATCTAACCATCTCCCGGTCGCTGGAATCTCGTAGACCAGTGTCCATTCTTACTTCAAACGTTGACGTCCCGAATGCAACAGAGGTTGAGGCGGACCAGTGGGCTCATATTGGTCTGGGGATAGCCCCCGCTAAGCGTCTGCTCGATGGTCTATTTGGATTTTCTGTAATTTCGCCGTATGACTACCGCGCCATTATGGGGTACGTACTCCGTGAGCAGGATGACTACGGAGACGTTTTTCACCTTAAGAAATTCCGTGGGAAACACCAAGACTGGAAGCCTTTCCTTGCCCATCTTCTAGGTCTTAATGCCGATCTCACCGTCGAACTATATATGGAGATCGCTCGCGCAGATGAGCTAGAAAATTCGATAGTCCACCATAGAAGAGAAGGTGGAACCGCTGGAGACTCCGAAGTGGTCAAGATAGAGGGGATCATTGGGATCCGGCAACGTGACCTCTCCGAGCTCCAGAAGACGTTAGATACTTTCAATTTCTCCCGGGCCGATGCGGAAGCCAACCAGGAGCTAGTGGAGCGAGTCGAGGAGGAGATCTCGAAGCGCAATGAAGAGATCTACCGGCTGTCCCAGCTTTTGCAACGACTCGATGAATCTCTTCGGGAAGATGCGATTCTTTTCAGTCCTGAACAAACCGAGGAGCTTTTCTCTGAAGCCGGTGTGGCTTTCGGCGGACAGATCAAGAAGGATTTCGAACAACTTGTTGCGTTCAATCGGGCGATCTCGGACGAACGACGGGAGTACTTGATCGCCGATCGTACGGAAGTTGAGTCGAGGTTGAATCAAATACGCCCTGAACTGGAAGATTTGCAGCGCGAGCGAGCAGCGCTGTTCGACTTCCTTGAAGGCTCTGACACTTTGAGCAAGTACAAGGAAGTGTCGGCGCAAGCGGTCACGCTTCGCACGGATATTTCCTCTTTGGAACGACAGCGCGATGCGCTGAACGAAATCGAGCGTTTGAAACAGATGCAACGCCAAATCCAAGAGCGCAAGAATCAACTGCAGACCGCTATTGAACAGGATGTACGGATACAGGCAGAAAATTCTTCAGGTCGATATCGCGAGATCCAACGATACTTCGACGACATCGTACATGCGGTGCTCGACGAACATGCGCTCCTCTCCGTTTCAGTGTCCTCCACTGGGAGTTTGGAGTTTTCAGCTGAAATTGTCGATTCGACGGGCAGCGCAACGAGCGCAAGTCGTGGATTCACGTTCAAGAAGCTGTTGTGTATTGCTTTTGATCTAGCTGTCTTGCGTTCGTATCAGGGTCAGAATTTTCCGAGGTTTTCGTTCCATGACGGTGTGTTTGAAAGTCTGGAACCACGGGCTAAACGGCGACTCATCGAGGTTCTTCGAGAGTACTCGGAATTAGGCTTACAACCGGTGATAACCACGCTCGATTCGGATCTTCCAGATGTCGTTGGATCAAGTGAAAACACCGTCGCTACAGATGAAGTGGTTCGTAGATTACACGACGATGGTGACGCTGGCAGACTGTTCAAGATGAGATCGTTCTGAGTGCGTCCAATCCGCCAATCCAGCAATTTTGACGGGCCGCCAAAACTGTTGGCCACCATGGAAGAGCAACACGTCTGGATAAATTACAGCATCGGCAACTCATAGTTGCATTTGTGAGTCACCACGGATTGGAAACTAGACATCAGTGGTTCACTCTTCATTCCCGTAGGTCGGACTATTTCCATGTCTGGGCCTTCGTCGCCCCGGGCGTGAATAGACGTTTTCCGACTCGCGGCCAGCGCAGAGGACTTCAGACATTTGGTGCCTACCACTTCTGAAACTTGTATCGACCCCGGCGGCATACCGGGTCGAATCGTGTCTTAATCCTTGCTCAAAACGGAACGGACCAATTTTGATGCGGCACACCGTCGCCATTTTCAAAGCCGACTGAACTGGCCATTCAATGTCGTCTGCTTCGCCCGGGGCGTCCGTGAGAAGACTGTCTTACAGGCGCGTGCCGAAGAAGATTTCCCAGTGTCAGCAGGCGGCAGCGAAGGATAGGCTTTGAGTATGTCCACAATCCCTTCTGACGTTCAAGAGAATGCCCGCCGCAAACTTTCAAAGTTCCTCAAGCGCTCCAGAGCTGGATTGGGTGAGCCAATTACCAGCCTGAGGGACGGGAGCGGCCGCATCCCGATTCTCGAACTCACCTGGATCCGACTCGACGACGACACCTGGCGCATCAGTGGGATGGAAGACCATCGACTCGATAAGCGGCTAGTGGACTCTACGATCGTTGAGTGCCGAGTGTTCTTCACCCAAGGCGAGGACTGCCATCTGCCAGGGATCGTCACCGCGCTTCAAAGCCTCGTCACGCCCGAGCAGGCGAAGGCTAGACGCTCATTGAAGCAGCATGTCGCCCAAGTAGTCACAGATTCGCGGATTGGCGCGTCAGGTCCGATATTTCATGCGGGCCGTCTGGAGATGGACAATGGATTGGGTCCCGGCATCTTGCTTGGTAGCGATTTGATCGCGATGGATTACATCTACGGGATTGCCCTACATGAAGACGACGAGCGTCTATCGCGCATAAAGAACGTGAGTATCGAATCAGCGTTACAAGCTGTCGTCTACCACTTCAACGATCTCCTGCACGTGATCGCGAACCTTCGCGCTCAGATTGAACATGATCTTCAGATGGGCTACTTCGAGCTCGAGACGTAAGCGGAGGGCTCCAGACCGTATTATAAATTTGGACAATCACCTGCCCGTTGCGGGGCGCTATACGGGGCACTCAAACGGCTTACTTAAGCGGTTTTGAAACTTCGAGTTCTCTATGATCTTGGATTCCGGTAAATCCTGCTTGAGAAAAAGCAAAGTGAACGGGCAGCGGACCTTCTGCGGACACGTTTTGGGGTGATTCATCGCAAGACGCTCGAGGTGCCCACTGTACAAAAGGGCATGGGCCGAATCACCGATCCGAACCATTATGAGAATGGTGTCAAAAACGTTCGTTTATGACACACCATCCTGCCATCTGGGCTGAAGTTCCTTCACAGCTGAAAACTCAATAGATTTTCAAGTTCGTTTGGTCGCAAAACCCAGTGTCACAAACTATGTGTTGAAACATCGCCTATCCCACGAGTATTGGTGCATTGGACGCATGGGACACCTCCTCGGTTACGCCAGAGTCTCCACCGGCGACCAAGACGCGCAACTTCAGCTCGATGCATTGACTAACGCCGGCTGCTATCGCATCTTTACAGACACTGCCTCCGGCGCTCTTGAGTCACGTCCTGAGCTCGATAAGCTCTTGGACCAGATTCGCCCCGGTGACACTCTCGTAGTCTGGCGTCTGGACCGTCTCGGCCGGTCTATCCGTCACCTCATCAATCACATGGACGCGTTGCAGCAACGATGCATCGAATTCAGATCCTTGCAGGAGAATATCGACACCAGTTCTTCTGGTGGGCGGCTCGTATTCAACATCTTCGCCTCCCTTGCGGAATTTGAGCGCGATCTCATTCGCGAAAGGACTAAAGCCGGTCTAGCAGCGGCTCGTGCCCGCGGCCGCACCGGCGGACGGCCATCTTCCCTCTCCCCCGATAAGTTGCGTACCGCGAAGAGGCTTTACGAACAGCAGGACATGACTGTGGCACAGATTGGCGAAGTCCTGGGGGTTAGCCGCAGCACCGTGTATCGAGCGTTGCGAAAAGCGGATAGAGTGAATGAATCCGCCTGACTAAGGATTGAATGTGGAAGTTGTTTCGTCTGTGCCGCCGCAGTTGGGGGCAAAAGCGATCATGAGCCAGCGGTGGAGCGATGCTTCGTTCCTGCATTGGCGTGTCTCCCCTGATCAAGTCGCCGAATATATGCCCGAAGGCTGTGTCCCGGACATCGTTGACGGTAGCGCATGGGTGGGGCTGATAGCGTTCCAGATGTCGCGTAGCGCGTTCTTCGGTGGGCCTGCAATCCCGTGGCTTGGGGATTTCCCGGAAGTCAATGTCCGGCTCTACTCGGTTGACCGGCAGGGCCGGCGCGGCGTCGTATTCCTCAGTTTGGAAGCATCGCATCTGCTGCCCGTGCTCTGTGCGAGGGCCGTGTTTGGCTTGAAGTACCAGTGGGCCTCGATGGCCATCGAGCGGCAGAATGGTCGGATAAGCTATTCAACACGCCGCCATGGGAATAGAGAAGCTCGCTCGAATCTCATCGTCGAACCTCAAAGTGATGGGATCGAATCCCTGCCGGAGAACGAGCAAGCAAGCGCCGTTGCTCTGACCGCGAGGTGGGCATTTCACCAACGTCATCTGGGTCGGACTTTGTATTGCCGGAACTTCCACGAGCCCTGGCCTTTGAGGACCGCGCGACTCGTGTCGCTGGACGACCAGTTGCTGGCTGCCGCCGGATTTGAAGGACTAGCCGCCCGGGCGCCGGACTCGGTGCTCTATGCACACGCCGTTGATACGGTCTTCGCCGCGCCTATCAGCCTTTGAATCGTCCGATCGTTCGGGCTAGCGCCAGACCGATGTCCTCCCCAGGGATGAGAATTTCTGTTTGTGGTTCCCACTGGGATCCGATGGATCGAGGGCTCCGCTTCCGTAGGCTCGAGGTGTGAGATCGATAAAAAGTACTGCTGTTGTCCCTTTGCTCCTTTTGCCTGTGGCCTTGCTGCTTGCCGGTTGCGATGTTGGTGAAATGGCCGCTGACAGCTCGGATCAATCGACAGAAAAATCTGCGAAAACTTCAGAGAAAGCGGTTGAGAAAGGCCTGCTTCCTGAGTGGGTCCCAAGTGGAGGAACCGGCGTGAAGCTGGTGCAGCGCAATAGCGGCCCTGAGCGTATCTTCATCGTGGATTATCCCGTCGAGATCGATGTGCCGCAGTGTGTCCCTTTGGATGATTCCGGTGAGCCCACGGACCAGGAGCTGGCTCGTGCTTATGCTTCTGACTCGCGGACAAGGAACTTTGATCCTAGTGAGATGTCTACGACTCGGACTTTGGAAGCTGACTGGTGGCCGGCAGGTGCGGAGTCGAGGACGACTGATCTGTGTGGTCGTTTCTGGGTGCATCAGGCGGATGGCCGTTTGTACGCTTTCACTCCGGATACGAAGGTGCAAGTAAAAAGCGTGCTTGATGAACGTGCCCGCCAGGAAAAAGAAGGAAAGTAAGTCGGCCTCGCCTATGGGCGCGTGTGCCGCTATTGTGTTTCCTCGGGCGACAGGGAAGTTGGACGTCTACCTGCACGACCACGGGCATGAGCCGTGTCCAAGCCGGTACTAGTGACAGCTAAATGGGTGCGAGTTGCCGACTTGAGCATACTGGCATTTGTGCAATTGCCTAGCGAGATGCGTTTTGAGATGCCTCGATGAGTATCACTGCCGCTCGGCGGGCTGCCTCGGCCGACGATACGTCTCCCGATATAGCAGCGGTGGTCTGCGCGCCTTCTGCGAGAAGCGCTAGTTGCGTCCCCAGCTCCGCTGGCCATCCGGCTTGTTCAACAAGTGCGGTGACGTAGTCCTGAAAGGACTTCTTATGTGCCCTAACAGCTTCAGCCACTCGTTTGCTGGTTGCGCCAAGCTCACCGAATGCATTGATGAACCCGCACCCCCGAAACGTTTCCTCCGCGAACCAGGAAGCCAAGAAGTCGTATACCGCAAGGATCTTCGCGTCGGGTGAGCCCCAACGCGCAGCTTCCCGCTGTACTCCCTGGAGCGCAACGATGTTCTTTGTGCTTAGCGCAATGTTTGCATGGCTGAGGGTCATCCGTTCGGAAAGGAACGCGTAGCCATGGATGAATATGAGATTTCCCTTCTCTTTAGGCGTGAAACACCGACTGAGCGGTCATGTCATGATTGAACCTATGAAGGAGCCAGGAGCGTTGCGGGAATGGCAGCGGGGAGTACTTTCCCCAGGCGTGCTAGCGACGTTGGCTGATGGGGCAGCGCATGGTTACGCCATTGCTCAATACTTGCAGCATATGGGCATCGGATCACTGAAAGTCGGAATACTCTACCCGGTGTTGAACCGTTTGGAGGCAGACGGGTTAGTCAATTCTCACTGGAGTGAAGGCGACCGCGGCCCGGGGAAGAAAGTCTTCGAAATTACCGTCCTAGGGAGTCAGCAGTTGCAATCGATGCGCGAAGAATGGCCTCGGTTCGCCACTGCCGTGGCGAACCTTCTAGATGCTGACGTTGCTAGGCCACAGAACTAGCTTTCAAAGCTTTCAGAACCCAGGGCGTGCTTTCAGATTGAGACATCAATTCCACTGCCTCCATGTCCTAGTCTTGCAACCTAAGAGTTGCAAGACGCCTTGTTGGATGCCACTCCCCTGAGGAAAATCCGTGAGAAATCAATGCTCCACTATTCTTATAACTATGTATTGCAACTAATGGCGTAAAATCGTGTCTTCTTCCTTAGGTGCGAGACACTTTTAGTGGGCCACTGCCGGTACGGATCAGTTGTGCTGTGTTTCGGCCAAAGACCAAACACGCTCAGGGAGACCCTGAACCCGATCGTGGGCGTCGTCCTGCGCCATGACCCCGCCGGCCACGGCCAGCTAGTAAGCTGACCTGTGCGGATTGAACAACATACTTATCGCTCTGTACTCGGACGATACCTTGGTGATTCCGACCTTTGACCGGCACGGGCGGTGGCCTCACAAAATGCTCGATCATACTGGATTTAGAGACCTCGATCATACTGGATTTAGAGACCAAGCATGAACAATGGCTGGAATTAGCTGGTAGCTTCCGAAAATTTAAGAGTCACGACCGAGAATTATGTTCTTTTGAGCCTCAAACTCGGACTCGCTTAGGTGTCCAGCTTCTTTCATTTTTATCAGTCTTTCCAACTTGCCAAGCAAGTCGTTATCCGAAGAGCCACTCAAATTCTTTTGCGTTCCCTGCGTTGGAGTAGCAGTAGGATCACCAGAGGGTGTTGTAGTTACCGGGGCGACTGTTTCGCTGCTGGCACGTACTGCTGATTCGATTTTCGCGCACCAGCCGAACGCATCGGTTCTCGCCTTGAGGTAGGCAGGATTATTTTTAGGTAGCCCACTGCCAGGAGCATCGAGAAAAGTTATCTCGATCAAGGACCATCGGGCATCGTTAAGGCTGAGGCGCAATAGAACTTTGTTCACGTGCTCCTGACTTGTCTTAGAAGTACCTAAGCCACCGATGACGGCTCCTGCCCCTCCTGCGATTGCTCCACCTACAATGGCGGAACCGATCTGACGACCACGCCCAGCAGGCGTTACCGTAATTCCGTCTTCAACTACATCAACGCCAATTACGGAGGCATGGTCTAAGAGCATCCCTGAGGTATACGAGGGACGAAATAGATATGCCTGCCCTTTGCTCCCCTGCCCCAACACATGACCATCACTTGCTTGGCTGAGGATCGGCCCACTCACGCCTTCGTCAAGAAGCCACTTCACACGAAGAGGGCGCATCTGATCGATATTGCTTTGCGTTCTGACTTGCTGTTTAGTGGGCTTCCCAGCCTGCATAATTAGGCCAACGACCACAAAGACTACGAGTAGAGCAAGAATAATTTCCAATGACCGATCCTGACTGGCAAAAGTTCCAGGCGTAGGAACTTTGTGAATAATCAAAATCTGATTATCCCTGATCATGCGATGAGTTTTTTGAAACGACGGCAGGTCAACAAATTTAGAGTAGACGCGTGTCGCACCTTCCTTAGGGTTACTGATAACCCTTAGACTGCTGTCATGACTATCAAACGGCGACCTCGTGGGACGCTCCATGAGCCTACATCCATTGGGTGGAAGGTTGAGAAGGCCAGCAAAGATCGTTTTGCTGAGCTTGCTGAGAAGTCGGGATATACAAGCGCCGCTTTTTTTGACCTCATGGTGAAAACAGTCGAACTTGATAGCCGAGGTATCCCAACGTGGGTTCCTCAGGAACTCGAAAAGGACCAGCTGCCTATCGACAAGCCTTAAACAGAAAAGCCCGCGCAAAGCGCGGGACTGAAATTCTGAATCCGATCTGAACACTTTGCCGAGTACAGCAGATCGTGATTTACCACGAAGCTTCCGGTTACCAAGCCGGACGCTCCCCTTCCTTTACCCTCCAAAGAGAAAAGGACTTATGTGTCTATAGTAGCGCCTTCGCGCGCCCAATCAAGCACCAGCACCCCCGAAACGCCGCAAAACGAAGCGATCCACGCCACGAACCCACGCTGGTGCACCCGCCCCACCGACGGGCGCATCGCCGCAATCCTCGCCCACACCGCCAAAGGACACCGCCCTTTCACCAAGGCTGAAACCCCCCAAACCTTCAGCGCCAAAGGCAAAACACAGTTCAACGCGGCCAAAGAAGCAATGGCCACCAAACACGCTCACACCCCCGCACCCCTGCACATCAAGCGTGTCTCACGCACCCAGGAAACCTCTCCCCGCGCGATTGCCTGGGCAATCCCCACCGGCAGCAAGAAAATCGACCACACCGCCCAAGCCTGGCGCGCCACACGCTCCCTCGACGAACTGCTATGCCGCCGTGCCGACTGCAAACGAAACATCCTCGCCGTGCTCTGGGTACTGCTGCGCTACACCGACCACGACAGCATGACCGTGCGCATCACCTGGGACACCATCGCTTCTAAAGCACGCGTATCACGCGCCACCGTAGGCAACGCCCTGCGCTTCCTGCGCACCCACGGCATCCTCGGCATCGTAGCCTCAGGCCGCAGCGCACAATACGCCGCCAAAGCTGGCCAACCAGCCGAAAACGAAGCCCCCGTCTACGTCATCTGCCGCCCCATCGGGCTCGGACTCCGCCCCCAAGACACACCAGACACCACCACAACCCGCCCAACCCACCAAACCCCCAACAACACTGCCTGTGGAAATAACTTAGAACCCCTCCCCGTAGGGGGGTTAACCACTTACGAAGTAAGTTCCTACACGCGCACGCGCGAGAAAAACACTCAAAATGAGCCGCTACGCGGCACTGAAAACCTTTTTGGGCACGGCTCCGCCGTGCGAACTCGCCACAGCGATGATCGACCAGTCGAACTGTGGCCAGCTCACAGAACGATCAGCTCTAGAGGACAGGGGTTATCGGCTGCCGCTGAAATCTTGCGTCGGATGCCAGATTTTGCCCGTTTTTCCAAGAAAAACGTGCTCAACATGTTCAAGCCGTTCTTCAATGCCGGATGGACAATCTCAGATATCCAGCACGCCCTCGAATGGCGCAGCACACCAGGCCTGCACGGCAAGGAAGCCTGGGGAGCACTCCCCCAGCACGACCGTGAAACCCAGTCCTACATCGACTACTGCCGGATCTTGCGCGCAGCGATCCTGCACCGCATGAACCAATGGCGCACCGCCACCGGAGAAATCATGCTTAGCCGATCCCAGCGAGCAGCAGCCGCCAGCAGCCACGCGCGCGCCGCCGCCCGAGCCGCAGCCGAACGCCGCGCCCAGCAAGCCGCGCAGCGCCCGCAACTGCGCACCACCGCTTCCCGAGGTGCCGCCGCCGCACGCGCCGCCCTGGCAGCCGCACGCCGAACCGGGTCATGTTCCTAGCCTCCTGCCCACATGGGCACGACAAAAGCTCAACCGCAAGCGGCTTTTCTCGCACACATGATGGACAGCAGGAACCAATCGACCGACCGCACACAAGCCACACGTTTAGTACTCGAGTTAGCACACGACACGCGAGCATGACATGTGCACGGATCTCTGACTAGGCACCACTCACCAATGAACAGCGAAGTCCAAACTGTCCGACGATACACCTAGACTTGCCATAAGCCCGAAGGAGAAGCAATGACCCCCTACGCAGCAGACGAAGCAGCGCCAAAGATGCGCGAACAACGCCCCCTCTTTTTCGCAGCGCCACTGGTCCCCGTCCTGTTGATCCTGGGCGTGATCGTCTCAGGATCGCTCACAGTACTTTTCGGAATTGCACTAGCAGCAGTAACCGTGGCTGTAGCCTGCTTGATGCGTATTATCTGGCAGACAGCGCACTTCCAGGACTACAAGAACACGACCGAAAACCGAGCACTCACAATCCTGGGATACAGCGCAGCTCCCATCGTGCTTATTGCGCTCATACTCAACATCTTCATCTAATCAGCACACCAAGAAAGGGCCGGCCGCAAGGCCGGCCCTTTCTTGCATCTACGCCACGTCTCGCACAGTCCAGGAACCATCCCGAGGATGCTCTACCAGATCCCATGTCAGCAGATCCGAGCGGGGATTAGAGCCTAAGCGCACCTGCACCCGCCACACCGCAAAATCAATAGGATCAGCAGCACCCTTCTTGATTCTGAACGAGTGGTCTTCCCACCAGTTCACCCGCTCAAAATGACGGCCCGGCTCGACCGCGACTTGCCAGAGACGGCCGCCGCGCCTAATCTTCCACGGCACACCGGCCGCCGTAAAACGCACCTCTGCAAATTCGTCAGACATAACGTGCCAAGGCTACTCCCCCGCTCCGACAGTTAGATCCGCATACAAAAATCTTGCTAGCTATTTTGAAAAATAGGTTGCAAGAATGCTAGCAAACTAGTACGCTAGAATTCGGATAGAATACTTGCAAGCTAGCTTGCGATTTTGTGTTATTGCATGCAAAATATCTTGTGTGCAAATGATTAGGAGGCGAAAATGGCAACAACCATTGCACTCGTGCAAACCAAAGGTGGCGTAGGCAAAACGACCAGTGCCATCTATCTCGCTTGTGCGCTAATTGCCCTGGGCTTCACTGTCGAGCTCTGGGATACCGACATGCAGGGTTCTGCCACTGAATGGGCTGAAGACGCTCAGGAGGCTGGCACACCACTGCCGTTCCCGGTCGAGATAGTGAACATCGCCAAACTGAAGCGGCTTGCCGGCAAGAGCACCACGGATTTCGTCATCATCGACACTCCCCCAGGAGATCCGGCAACTATCGATGCTGCAATCAAGATTGCTGATGTGGTCATCATGCCAACAGAGCCAGCGGTCATGGATCTACGACGACTGGTCGCCACGAACGCAAACTTGCCGGCCGACACCGCGCGGATTGCCCTTTTCACCAAGGTCAACGAACAAACTGTCGCACTCAGGGATAGCTTAGAGTTCCTGGAAGGCAGCGATCTAGCCCTGTTCGACACCCGAATCAAGCACCGCCAGGCATTCAAGACTATTCCAGGCGAAATTCCTACCGACCTGATGGGCTATGAAGAAGTGGCCAAGGAACTAATGGAGGCACTGTCATGAGCAGCCTTAAAGACAAGATGAAGCCAGCTGCGAAAACTTCAACCGAGAAGACTGCCTCGGTGAGCGAGAGCTTCAGGACCCCAGAATCAAATGAGCCGGAGATGAAGCCGCTCAACGTGCGGATACCAAAAGAGCTGCATACTCAGATCAAGCTCTACGCTGCGGCTAACGACATCAAACAGCAGGTTCTCGTGGCGCAAGCTCTCCAAGAATTCCTCGAGAAGCGTGCTTAAGCCGCCCGTGAGACAATAGATTCACTTCCTTTCCTTGGAAGCAAACCGAACCCGACCGCCTTCCTATGCGGTCGGGTTCGCCTTTTGGTACCCGAAACCTGGTACCGGTTTCCCTTGCCCCGATGCCCGATTGTTGCACGTCTGAAAGCCCAGTCAAGGGCGCTGCGCGTCGCTACGCGATGGACTAGCACCCACCCCTGACAGAACTTTCAGGCGTGCATTTTGGCATGTATCGGAACAAGGGGAACCCATGCAATCACGCGTAAAAGTTGCGTTGACCTGTTAAGCAAGTTTTCTAGGATGCTTGAAAGATAGCAAACATCTTTCAATAAAAACAGCAAACTAGTTTGCTAGCAAGATAGCAAACTGTTAGAATTGAAGTATCAACAGGGGATAGGAACCCACGCTGGAAAGACCAGCTCGGGCCTCAGTTGAGAACCAAGGAAAGGTAGTCACAATGACTAGCATCGAATTCGCCGGCCCGCAGTTGCCACTCGATGACTGCGCAGGAGACGGCTACGACTACATCGAAACCGCCGAGAAAGCAGGCTGGACGGTCATCTCGCAGTGGGGAGGTGAAGGCTACGACTTCGGCGCATGGCCCTACATCATCGGTTTCGCCCGACAAGCCCAGGATGCCAGCGGACAGCGCCACTTCGGATACGGCCTCTACGTTGAAGGCGACACCACCACCAAGTATTTCGACAACTTGGAAGCGTGCAAGGAAGCCATAGACCGCGACGCGCACTTCTTCTGGAAGACCGGACAGAGCGACGGCCCTGAAGGAGTCCCCGAGCAATTCGAGAAGCTACCCGAAAAATATCGCGGACTACCCAACGACTAGCCAACCGCCCCGCCGAAAGGCGGGGCACCACGCCCCTGAAAGCAGGTCACCAATGACTACCGTTGCCCCTTATGTCGTGCTGAACTGCCCAGTCACGGAAATTCTCGGATTCTATGACATGGAGGAAGAAGCCAGCGCAGCAGCGACAGCATTCGGACAATGCAGTTTTGCCTACAAGCTCAGTCCCCAAGAAATCACCGCCCTGGAAGCCCAGGCCTAGCACTAGGGAGAAAGCCATGAAAACGACTGTCACCGTCTACAGCAAGCCTTCTTGCGTCCAGTGCAACGCCACCTATAGGGCGCTAGACAAAAAGGGCATCAAGTACGAAACGATCGACATCAGCCAGAACGCAGAAGCGCTCGAATATGTCCGATCGTTGGGATACGGGCAAGCCCCTGTCGTGGTCACCGATCAAGATCACTGGTCAGGATTCCGGCCGGATAAGATCGACATTCTCTAAGCGGGGTTTTCCTTGCCCGGTGCCCGATTGTTGTACGTCTGAAAGCCCAGTCAAGGGCGCTGCGCGTCGCTACGCGATGGGCTAGCGCCCACCCCTGACAGAACTTTCAGGCGTGCATTTTGGCATGTATCGGAACAAGGGGAACCCATGCAATCAGGCATAAAAGTTGGGTTGACCTGCAAAGCAAGTTATATAACATGCTTGAAAGATTGCAAAAAATCTTTCAATAAAAACAGCAAACTAGCTTGCTAGCAAGATAGCAAACTGCTAGAATTGAAGTATCAACAGGGGATAGGAACCCACGCTGGAAAGACCAGCTCGGGCCTCAGTTGAGAACCAAGGAAAGGCAGTCACCATGGCTACCATTAATGACAAGGTAGGGATTGCGAGCCTCGTGCGCTCAGCCCTGCACCTTGACCCCACCGATTCCGTCGTGCTGGTACTCTGCGCCAACAGCTCGGTACTGGCCACCCTGCGCATCGACGCACACCCTGAGACCGAAGCTTCGGAGTTCGCCTCGTCAGTGATTCGGATTCTCGCCTCGATTAGCGAGCCGATCGATGCGACCATTCTGGTCAGCTACGAGGGCGACAAGGCTATGACGTTCGCCCAGTACGACGAACTGAGCCAGCGCCTTGACTCAGCAGGCGCACCCATCGCCAAGGCTGTTCTGGTCACCAACGGGCAGATCATGGACTATGACGGGGACAGTACCGACGCAGTGGATTACGCCGAGGTCTACACCAACCCGTTCACCCTCGAAGCTATGCTGGCCACCGGATCGCTTCGGCTGGCCGAGGATACACCGCAGTGCACCGAAGCCACCGAGGCCACCATGGATGCCAAGGTTGACCGCATCGCGCAGATGGCGGGGGAGGACTACCTGAGCATTCAAGCCCGGGGTATTATTGGCATCGCTCTTCAGTTCGGCAACGACATGATGCACCAGATCGCCCGCTACCTCGATCACGGGAAAGTCACCGAGGACATGGCCGGCTGGATCGCCGGAACCTACGCCCTGCGCATGGGACGCGACACCGCCACCGCATCACTGGCCGGAACCGCCAGCACCGAGCAGGAGCTGGCCGAGCTGCTCATGGGAGATACGTTGATCGCTGATCGGAAGATCTTCGATGCCGGCGCAGCGATGCTCTACGAGGCGCTAGAGTTCCTGGCCGGCGATGACCGCCCTAACGTTTTGGCAGCGCTGGGATGGACTCGCTGGATGGCCGGACAGGGCACCGAAGCGATGAAGTTCTTGGATCAGGCACTAGCCATTGATCCGGAACACCGGCTCTCACACTTGCAACAGCGACTGTTCACCAGCGGGAAGCTACCGAAATCGGCCAGCACACCCGATAAGTAAATAACCGGCTAAGTGAGGGGCAACCAAGCCCCTCACTTAGCCATATCCCCAGCACACCAAGGACAATAAAACCTATGACTAGCGACCCCAGCATCTGGGAAAGAAACCTGCAAGCGGACACTGAGCGGTTGCAGAAATCGGGCGCGGCGGCCTCCGCCGCCAGCTCCCCCGGCCGCCGCGCTCAAACCTCACCCCCGGTACCGAACCCCTGGGACGTTTTCACTCACCAGAGCAAACCCTATCGAGTGATGCGGCTACAGCCCGGAGACTACCCAGGCCACCCCATCCAGCCACATCAAGCCGTAACCGCTCTCATTCATACGCCCACCGGAACCCCACAAATTCACGGACAGGCCACCGCCCGCACCCCGCACTTAGTGCACGTGGTCTGGGAGGACGAGAAAGGGGAGACCTACGGGACGTGGCTGCCGCACTTGTCGGTCACGTTCGATAATCTTCCTCCGTACCCCACCACCGAAGGACAGCAACCATGACTCGCAACGCCTCAGAGATTTTCGATGACCTCAAAGCCCTGGCCAACGAGCTGGAAGACCTCGCCGCTACCGGACGCATCACTATGAGCACCGACTCATGGAACAAAGACTATCCCGACACGAAACCAGCCGTCGCCCAAGCCCTGGCAGCGCTACAGGTCGCGATCAACGCGACCTGCTGGATGGAAACCCTACCCGCCGCCGGCCCAACCGACACGAAACCGGGGCAACGGGGTTAAGCCTCTTGCCCACCTGTGCACAGCAAAAGCCCTATCCGCTGCGCTGCTTTTCCTGCACCCACGTGGACAGCAGGAACCAAACGACCACCCGCACACAAGCCACAAGCTGCGGTACCTGAGTTCGCCTACGACAGGGGATCATGGCTCATGCACGGCATCTAGCGATGAGCACGGAAGCGACAAGAAAAATGGGAGGTACGCAGAAGATGCGGCAAAGTAAAACAGGCAGAGTCAGCGAAAAGCACGCGCGCCGTACTAACCAAGAACTCCAAGCGCTCAGCGAACCACCGATGAACGATCCCTTCGAACACCTCATTGCCAAAACCGAATTCGACTCCGGAGCTTATGACCAAATAAGCAAAGCCTTCACCTTGATTCTGGCCGGGGTAGCAATTTTGTTCGCGGGCGGAAGCCTCGCTGGCGTGGCTCCCAGTATTTGGGTTTTGGTGCTGTGGTCAGGGCTGGTTGTTGTGCTAGGGGTACTGGGCTTCATGGGACTCGGCGCAAGTATCAGTGCAAAGCGCGCGGCCATAGCCGTCTATAAGCATCGCTACCCTTAGGCAGCTTTCACTGTCAACAGCTCACGCCAGTGGGTCGTGTACCGCGGACTCATCATCCCCCGCCGCATCTCCTACGCCGGCCCCCGCTGTAGCCCAGCACGACCTAAACCGATGGACTTCACACCGTGTTCAGAACGGATCTGCTGAATCAACGGGCCAATCTGTTTCGCCTCATGCGCTGACACGAACGGATCAAAAGTTTCCTGCATGGCTAACGGTTGAAGATCCATAACCACCACCCCCGCCCGCGCATATTTCACCCCGACCAATATCTGGGGGAGCAGCTGCTTCGCTGCGCGGGTGAGCACCACCGGATCAGCCGTTGGCCCTGGCAGTTTCACCGTGATCGCTGGCTGGTGATCCTGGTGCTGGTTGTAGTAGCTGGTCATCGCCCACGCAGAGAGGATCTTGGCCTGTTTCTGGTGCTTATGCAATCTGGCGGAGGCTTGCTGCGCATAAATCCCCATCACTTGCTCAATGCCCACCCGGTCAGTGATCGGATCGGAGAAGCTACGGGAGAAGATCAACTGATCCTTGATCACCCGTTCTTCCTCCATCGGAATGCAGGGAATCCCGCGCAGCTCTAGCACGGTGCGCATCTGCACAATGGAGAACTTATCCCTGATCCGCACCTCATTCGCATCGCGCAGGTCTTTAGCCGTCCAGATGCCCAACCCGCGCAGCCGCTTGGATTTATGCACATGCCCATGGTTTCGTGAGCTACTTGACGTAGGAGAATACTCCCATCATGCCGCGTTCCGCATGATAAGCATTGTGGCAATGTGTGAGCCATTGGCCCGGGTTATCGGCATCAAATTGGACGGTGACAGTTTCCCGTGGACGGACAATCACGGTGTCCTTTCGTGCCCCGGACTGCCCGATTTGGAAGGTATGGCCGTGGATGTGCATCGGGTGCCACATGTCGGTGTCGTTGATGAATTTCACTTCCACGCGCTGTCCTTCTTTCAGATCAAAGGTATGCTCAAATGGCTTGGCCATGTCGAAACGATGGCCGTTGATGCCCCAGTCGTAGTTCTCCATTCCGCCGGTCAACCGCAGCTCGTGGACTTGGTCCGGCGTCTTGACCGCAAGATTCACGGAAGGGTCGGCGGTGAGCTGTCCACCGTCAACGATCTCTCCGGTCAAGGCCGTCGGGAGATCACCCTTTCTTGGGGCCGTACCTGTCCCGGTTGCAATGAGACCGTAGGCCATTTGGGCTTTCCCTTCGGCCAAGGCCAACAACGGTGTGAAACCATCTTGGATCGTCAAAAGCGCGTCGATGCGCTCTCCCATGCCCAAGACGACGGCGTCAACCTCAGCGTGAACGACCGGGAATCCATCGGTATGGGTCACGATAAGTTTCTGTTTCGGAACTCCGACCCGGTAGGCAGTGTCGCCCGCGGCGTTGATAATACGCAATCGAACTCGATCCCCGGGTTGTGCCATAAAAACCTCGGGGTTTTCGATGGTGGTGCCGTTGAACAAATGCAACGGATAGGCCACGTCACCGGCATCTCCGCCCAAAAAATCGCTGGTTGCACCCATGAGCATATGGCCCATCACCATGCCGCCGTCTTCGCTACCGTGGCTCATTCCACTCATCGGTGCCATCCCCTTAGCGAGCTCCTTCATCGCTTCATCAGGCGTTCCGGTGACACCATCAAGCCAGTCATCCAAGACGATCACCCACTCCTTGTCGTACTGCAATGGTTCTTGCGGATCATCAATGATCAGAGCGCCATAGAGGGCGCGTTCGCGCTGCATCTCGACGTGGGAGTGATACCAATACGTGCCGGGATGTGCCAGCTTGAAGTCATAGGAATAACTGGTCCCAGTCTCCACTGCCTCCTGTGTGAGTCCAGGCACGCCGTCGGCGTTGTTGCGTAAGGCAAGACCGTGCCAGTGGATGCTGGTGGATTCAGGAAGCTCATTGGTGAGGTTCAGGTTGAGCTGGTCACCGACCATGCCACGTAGTGTGGGGGCGACCAGCTTCTTGTCGTATCCCCATGTAGTGATCTTCTCTCCGGCCATTGCCGTGCTTATCGACTCTGCCTTCAGCGTTTTCGTGACCGTCTTTCCGGTACTGGGGCGCAAGTTTTCGACTTCTGCGATGAGCGGGTCGGTGGGCAGGACTCGGGACACCCCGGTGGAGTTCTGGGCCTTGGGTGCGCAGGCGCTTAGGGCAGCAGCTGCGGTCGTGGCAATGGACAGTCCAAGGAAGGAACGTCGGTTGAATTGGTAAGTCATGAAGCAGTCCTTTATGAAGTGTGAGTCTTGGGGGAGCATAGGAAAATAGAGGATGGCGGCCAGCTCGTGGCACGCAGTCAATCCAACGGATTACGGTTTTTACGCAGCCTCATGCCGCTTTGGCGGTCCGCCGTGTCTGCAATGCCGCTGGCCGCCGTCTGGTATTTCGACTCCTAGCTCTCTGATCTTGGAGGAACACGGTGCCTAAGAGCTAACCTGCGGTGATTAGAGATCGTGACCGAGGTTCGGCGGGTCGTTGATCTGGCCGAAGCCTACATTTCCGGTTACTGAAGATAGCGGTGGTAGATACTGGTTGCCATTCCATCCTTGGAGAATCGCTGCTCGACGCATGTCCAACCGTGCTTCTCATAGAATTTACCTGCCCCGTTGGCACCGGCCGCGGTGGCGAGCTCGGCCAACCTAGCATGGTCCGCTGTTGCACGTTTAAGGAATGCGTCCATCAGAAAAACGCCTATTCCTTCACCACGCCGATCTGGCAACACCACAAGTGATGTAATGACAGCAGGCGACGGTATCACTCTGTCGCTGGATACCGGGCTAGCGGTGCGTCCTAGCAGACGACGGGCATAGGGACGTGCGCGGGTGCCCAGAAAATGAAGAAGTACACGTGGCCGGATGGAGAGCGCCGCGAGACCCGAGAGGAGAAGTCCCCACTTCTGGTTGGCAAGTACGTCAGCGATGTGGCGGACTTGGTTGGTCGAGCCAATTAGGAAGCCTATTGGCTGTTCATCGTCACTCACGGCGACAAGGGCAATCCCGAATCGTTCGGTGAGGAACGTTTTCATCCAACGACGTACGAAGTGGTTTCCTAAGTGGGGGAATAATCCATCTGGAAGGTAGCGGATCATGTCCGAGGCCATCCTGCTCAGGTCTTGTTCTGTGGCATCTCTGATGACGACAGGTGAGCCGGTGCCGGGATTCTTTGAGGTTATTCGGCTCATGGGGTTTTCTCGGTGAAAGTCGCTCCGTCGTCCGTGGAGTGTGAGATGCCCGTACTGGTGGCCACCCAGATCCGCACCTGTCCGCCATCGTCGCCGGTGGCGGCAATGGCAGCCGGTTGCCCGGTGACGACTCCACCAGTCTCTTGCCAAGTGCGTCCGGCATCGCGGCTGAGCTGCACCGTACCATCCGGTTCCACTCCGACGGCGACCGATTTGCTGGCAACAGCGGTCAGCAGCAGGACCGGAGCGTCTTGGGGTAAGGTCCAGGTTTTCCCGCCATCTTCAGAACGGTGTACTCCTTGTTCGGTGGTGGCCAGCACGACTTGGGACAGCGGGCTTCCGGCGAGATGATAGGGCTGGATGCCGGCATCTATGGTGTTCCATGTGACCGTGTCATCGGTCACCCGCAGTGTGCCGTCAAAACCGATGACGCTCTCGCCGGTGACGGCCAAGGCGTGGAAATCGGATTTGCCTTGAAGAGAGAGCGGTTCCCACGTGGACCCGCCATCAGTTGATCGGATCAAACCCGCCGGGTCGGGCAGACCGGTCTCAGTCGACGGGTGCCCGGAAGCGTAATACTCGTCTTTTCCGGCGGTGGCGAATCCCATCAGGTCAATGGCGGGCCCGATTTTCTGCGGTGCGTCAGCTGTGGCATCGAAGAGTCCCTCATGGGTGGCCAAAAGGATGCGCCCGGAATCCGGGTCAACGCTCATGCCGTGGACGTGGCTGAAGACTGCGACGCTGGCAGCTTCTTGCGCAGCGGGTCCTTCGCTGATTGACTGCGTGCAGCCCGTGAGTAGGGCCATAGAGAGCGCGGCGACGGACAAGACTGCGCGTTTTTGAGCGCGCAAAAGTGAGTTCTGTGTAAGCATGGTGGTTCCTTGAATCAATCAGAAGTGCTGCTCAGATGGGTCAGGGGAGGCGGCACCCTAGGCAGCAGCGGCAACGTGGAGTCTTTAGAGGTCGGCTAGCAGGGCCTTCATGGCCTGAATTTCGGTTCCCTGGCTGGAGACAACATCCTTAGCCAGCTCGACGGCTGCAGGATTCGATCCGTTGGCGACTTCGTCCTCAGCCATAGTGATGGCCCCCTCATGGTGGGCGATCATTTGGGTCAGGAACAACCGCGAAGCTTCGGTGCCCTGGGCGGCTTCGAGGTTGGAAAGGTCCTCCGGGGTCATCATCCCGTCCATCTCATGGCTTCCGGACATCTTCATAGGCTCGCCCCAGGTCTGGAGCCAGTCGTTCATTTTCTTGATTTCCGGCCCCTGGGCGGCTTTGATGTCCTGGGCAAGCTCGGTAACCCGGGGATCCAGGTTTTTCTTGGCCAGCATGATGTCGCTCATCTGGACAGCCTGTTCGTGATGAGGCGTCATCATCTGCGCGAACATGGCATCGGCACTATTGTGGTCGGCTGCAGCATCGGAGGCCGACGGCGGCATGCTGCCATGATCCATGCCGGACATAGTGCTTTCAGGTTCGGTGGTGCCAGCGTCCGTGGAGCATCCGGACAGGACGAGCGCTGCTGCAAGAGCGGTTGCCGAAATGGAAGTCAGGCGTTTCATGTGGGTATTCCTTCAAAGTGTTCTCAAACGGGGTATCCATCAATACCCGGCCAAGACGGCACACAGGGGTGAGCACGAATAGCCGGAGCTCTCCCCGGTATGGGGAAAGCGGCCGGCGTTTTTATGTGCGACTGATAGAGAGTTCGATGAGTGAGGGAGTCCACGGCAACCGGTTTGCCGGTGCAGGCATGACTGGCGGGGCGCGCAGCCCCTTGCCAGGAATAATGAACCAACGCTTAGGAAGAAACCACAAGACGGCCAGGACAATGACTATGAGTACGCACATGGCAGCCATGAGATGATGTTCGCCATTGCATGGCCCGTAGCAGGTACTATCTGCCTCGCCACCGACCGTCCCATCTGTGGCCATTACGGGTGGACCGTGATCGTGGGAGACTGCTTGGTGCGTAGAGGCCGCGCTCAGACCAGCAGTATCTGGCGCTTGGTGGGACGCTCCTAAGACATGCATCCCCAAGATTCCGAGGATGATTCCGGCCAAACCCAGCATAAGAATAACCGGGCGGCGGCCAGCAGGATTGCCCGGCGCAGGGACAAGCAGAGACAGGAAACGACGAGGCGTCATAACCTGATTCATCGCATCCTGCCTTTCCACCTGAGCGAAGGTTTTCATCTCAAGGGTACTGGCGCATCCTGTGCCCGGCAAAAGAAAGCGCTTGAAACTGGTCTAGTGTGATTAATGTATGGTGTCTGGATCGAGATTGATGCGTCGCAGCAATTGGGCGTTGAGCGCGACCACGATGGTGGACAGGGACATCAGGATCGCTGCGATGGCCGGAGAGATCGACACCCCAGCAAACGCCAGTGCTCCGGCAGCCAGCGGGACCGCAATCACGTTATAGCCGGTGGCCCACGCCAGGTTCTGGATCATCTTGCGGTAGCTGGCTCTGGATAGTTCCAGCATAGACATCACCGCCCGCGGGTCGTTGCCGGCCAAGACAACCCCCGCCGATTCTATTGCCACATCGGTGCCGGCACCGATGGCAATGCCAACCTCGGCCCGAGCCAGTGCTGGGGAGTCGTTGACCCCGTCCCCGACCATGGCCACTTTCAGGCCGCGGGCCTGCAGCTCGGCAACCTTCTTATCCTTGTCCTGGGGCAGGACTTGGGCGAAGACCTCGTCGATGCCCAGCTTTCCAGCCACTGCTTCGGCGACCTGCTGCGCATCACCGGTGATCATCGCGACTTTGAGGCCCCGGGACTGCAACGCGGCAACGGCCTGGCGGGAATCGGCGCGGATCTCATCTTCCAAACTCAGGGCACCAATCACTTGCCCAGCACGAACCACGTGGAGTACGGAGGCGCCTCGCTCGACCCAAGGCTGAGTCTGCTCCTGCAGTTCTCGCGGGATCGTCAGGGCTTGGGCGTCAAGCAAGTTCGGTCCGCCGATCATGATGTCGGCTCCATCGACGTTGGCGGTCACGCCACGCCCGGTCAGCGAGGTAAATTCGGTAGCAGTCGGAATCCGGATGTCTCGGGCCCGGGCCGCTGCGACGATAGCCCGGGCCGAGGGATGTTCGCTGTCCGCCTCAACTGCGGCCGCCAGTGCCAGCAAGTCGTTATCGCTGAGACCAGGGGCTGTGGCAATGCCGGTCAGAGCAGGCTGGCCCAGAGTTAGAGTGCCGGTTTTGTCGAAGAGGACCACATCGATGGTGCGCATCCGTTCCAAGGCCATGCGGTTCTTGATCAGCACTCCAGCCCGTGCCGCCCGTTCGGTGGAGATCGCGATGACCAGTGGAATGGCAAGGCCCAGTGCGTGCGGGCAGGCGATGACCAGAACGGTGACGGTGCGGATAACCGCCTCGTTGGGACTGCCCAGGAGCACCCAGGTGAGGAAAGTGATGATGCCGGCGCCCAGAGCGAAGTAGAACAGAAAAGCCGCTGCACGGTCCGCTAGCGCTTGGGCTTTCGAGGAGGAGGCCTGGGCCTCAGAGACCAGACGCTGGATTCCGGCTAGAGCGGTATCTGACCCGACGGCTGCCACCTTGATGCGCAGGGAGCTGTCCGTGGCCACAGTGCCGGCCACTACGCTGTCTCCGGGACCTCGCGGTACGGTCTTGGATTCGCCGGTGATCATCGATTCGTCCAGTTCCGCTTGGCCTTCGGTGATTTCCCCGTCAGCAGGCAGCCGGCTACCGGAGCGGACCAGTACGATATCGCCGACGGATAGATCGCTGATTCGTACTGTGTCCGTGCCCTCTGCGGTGACGCGTTCGGCTTCATCAGGTAGCAGTTCTGCCAGAGCATCTAGTGCGCCGCGCGCCGAGCCTAGGGCGCGCATCTCGATCCAGTGGCCCAGAAGCATGATCACTACCAGCAGGGCCAGTTCCCACCAGAAGTCGAGGTTGAAGTTGCCGATGCCTAGCGTGGTGATCCACGAGGAGAGAAAGGCGATAGTGATTGCCAGCGTGATCAGCAGCATCATTCCAGGCTGCTTGCTGCGCAGTTCTTTCCAGCCGCCCTTCAGGAAGGGCAGTCCTCCGTAGAAGAAGATCACCGATCCGAGCACCGGAGCGATCCAGGCGGCGCCGGGGAAGTCCGGGATCTGATAGCCGAAGAGGTGGGCGAACATCGGGCTGAAAATTACCACCGGGATTGAGAGTGCCAGGCTCAGCCAGAACTTATTCTTGAACATCGCGGTACTGTGTCCTGCGTGCTCGCCGTGGCTGTGGACGGCGTGTTCATCGTCAACTGCCGAATGCGCATGGCCAGCCGGCGTCGCCTGGCCATGAGTCGGCTGTTCAGACATCGGGTGTCCCGTGTGACTGTCTTTGGATGCGAGAGTGCGACCCTCGTGTCCAGGGGAGACTGAGTGGCCGTGTTCCCGGTTCTCCGGTGCGTGGTTCATGATGGCTTCCCTCCTGGACCCCCGAGGGCGGCCTCGAATTCTCGTCTGAATACGCCGGCCCGAACACTGGGGGCAACCGCCCGTTAAGTCTCGCGTAGGTTCAGAATATACCCCAAGGGGGTATAAATCGAGTTTTCTGGCAAGACTCATCTGTCCACTCGTGCACGACAACAGACGATTAGCCGATGGCCGCCAACAGCAGGGCACAAGCTTTTTCGCACCGGCGGCAAGCTTCAGCGCAGACCTGGCAATGCTCGTGCATGCCAGCATGCTTCTCGCATTCGGTGGCACACTGCTGGCAGGCTGTCCGGCAGGCTTCAAGCATTGCCTTGACTGCCGTTGGGTTCTGGCCGGTTTGGCGGGTCAGCACGTTGACGGTGGCGTTGCAGATATCGGCGCAGTCGAGATTGGTCCGGATGCAGAGACGCAACTCGGCGACCATGTCTTCGGCCAAGCACGCGTCGGCACACGCGGTACAGCTCTGGGCGCATTCGAAACAGGCGGCGATACAGTCCGCAAGCTTCTGAAGGACCGGGTCATTGGGTTTGTTGGGGTGGGTTTTCAGCATGGAGATGATGTGACTCATTGATTTTGCTCCTTAGTCTCGATGGATACCGCGGACGCTACCACTTTGAGATCGTGAACTGAAGCCTTTAAGTAACTCGTACAGTAGCGCAACAAACACGACCCCGCATGAGCGTCGGATATACAAATTTCAGCGATGGCGCATAGCCGTTTCCTTACCGTTAATGCAGCATCGTTTCCAAGAGTGAGTATGTCTGCTGCCGGGGTATCGGAAAGGTTATGGATCGAGTCCACGAGCAGTACCACCGGTCAGCTTAAGCACCGCCAAGAACCGTAAATCTTGGTGCCGAGGAAGAAGAAATTTGCAACTATATAGCTTCTCGGGTCCAGGGTCCGGTGACTGCATACTTGGAAGCCCAGCGGGAGAAGGAACTGGGCGAGATCATCGCTGCGGAGAATTTGAAGCCGGAAGAAACAGCCCAGTTCATCGATGCTGCGTTCCGTGAGGGAAGCATTCGGGCCTCGGGAACAGCGATCACCAAGGTCTTGCCTCCGGTGTCTCGTTTTTCAAAGGAGAAGAACCATGGGGAGAAGAAACGGCGGGTGGTGCAGCAGCTTGGGGAGTTCTTTGAGAGGTTCTTTGGGTTGGTCTCGAAAAGATAGGGATGGCTGAGGTCGGACGGTGGCGCACTGACCGTCCCATAATCGATTGTTTATGACACGAGATCGTCTATACATTATCTACTGTATAGTACAGTTTATGATGAATATTGAATCGCGGATCGAAGCGATGAACCGGCTCGGCCGCGCCATGGCCGACCCCACACGTTCGCGTATCCTCCTGTCTTTGCTGCATGAACCGGGATACCCTGCGCAGTTAGCCGAGAACTTAGGGCTGAGCCGAACGAACGTCTCGAATCACCTGACCTGCTTGCGAGGGTGCGGGATTGTCGTGGCGAAACTCGAAGGACGTAAAACCCGCTACGAAATCACCGACCCACATCTGACCACGGCACTCAGCGCACTCGTCGATGTGACATTAGCCGTCGATGACCAAGTACCGTGTGTAGATTCTTCCTGCCCGGACTGCACTACCGATAGTTCACGAACAGTCGAGGACAAAGCATGAGTTCCGCGTGCGGTTGCGAATCACCAGAAACCACCGACGAAATCAAGGAAGATCTGCCCTGGTACCGGGATTGGCATGTGCTCATTCCTATCACCTCTGGTATTTCCTTCCTCGCCGGCCTGATCCTTGAATGGACCACCTCAAGCGATACCGCTGAAGTAGTAGCCCTAGTCTTCTTCTGGATCGGTCTACTGCTCGGCGCATATACCTTCGTTCCTGGCGCCCTGCGCAATCTGTTCTCGAAACGGAAAATCGGCATCGGGCTACTGATGACCATCAGCGCGGTCGGTGCGGTCATCCTGGGCTACGTTGAAGAAGCAGCCGCGCTGGCCTTCTTGTACTCCATCGCTGAAGCCCTCGAAGATAAGGCCATGGACCGAGCACGGTCAGGACTGCGATCCTTACTGAAACTGGTCCCAGAAACAGCAACGGTCATCCGCAGCGGCATGCCCGCCGTCGTCAGCGCATCAAAGATTCGGATTGGTGACCTCCTGCGTGTGAAGCCAGGAGAACGCCTAGCTACTGACGGGGTGATCAGCCAAGGATCTAGCAGTCTAGACACCTCGGCAATTACCGGTGAATCCATTCCCGTGGACGTGTCCGTAGGTGACCAGGTCGCCGCCGGTTCAATCAACACTTCAGGATCCATAGAAGTGACCGCTTCAGCCAACGGCACTGATAACTCATTGACTACGCTGGTGAGCCTGGTCGAGCAAGCTCAGGCAGAACGCGGTGAGCGAGCGCGTCTAGCCGATCGCATTGCCCGCCCGCTTGTTCCTGGGGTGATCGTCCTAGCCGTCCTGGTAGCCACCATCGGATCACTTTTTGGCGATCCGGAAACTTGGATCACCCGCGCCCTGGTTGTGCTGGTTGCCGCATCACCGTGTGCGATGGCGATCGCTGTTCCCGTGACCGTTGTTTCCGCGATCGGTGCGGCCAGTAAATTTGGCGTCATCATCAAAAGTGGTGCAGCGTTCGAACGCTTAGGTTCACTGCGCCGTATCGCAGTAGATAAAACGGGCACACTCACCCGTAATCAGCCAGCGGTAACCCAGGTTCACGCTGTTGACGGTGTGAGCCAGGATGCTGTGCTCAACGTGGCCGCAGCTCTGGAACAACACAGCACCCACCCCTTGGCTAGGGCCATTAGCTCAGCGGTATCCTCGACCCCTGAAGCAACCGAGGTTGCTGAAGAACCCGGACACGGCATTACTGGTGTACTCAACGGTGAGCCAGTCGCGGTGGGTAGCCCTCGCTGGATCACCCCGGGAACACTCACACCTGCCGTGGAAAGCATGGAAGCATCGGGGCAAACCTGTGTGATGGTGACCCGTGCAGGGCAAGTCATTGGTGTGATCGGTGTGCGCGATGAACTGCGCCCCGAAGCACCTGAAGCGGTTCGCCACCTGCGTGATCAGGGAATCGACGTGCTCATGCTGACCGGTGACAACGCGCGTACTGCCCACGCGTTGGCTGCTATCGCAGGCATCGACACCGTTCATGCCGAGCTGCGTCCTGAAGATAAAGCCCGTGAAGTCGCTGCGTCGGTGCAGCAGGTTCCAACAGGGATGATTGGTGATGGAATCAACGATGCCCCCGCTCTGGCTACTGCCACGGTAGGTATTGCGATGGGAGCAACCGGTGCTGATGCGGCCATAGAATCGGCTGATGTTGCTTTTACCGGTCATGATCTGAGGTTGATCCCGCAGGCTTTGTCACATGCTCGACGGGGCCGAACCATCATGAATCAGAACATCATTTTGTCCTTAGCAATCATCATCGTTCTGCTACCGCTGGCAATTACCGGTGTGCTGGGATTAGCAGCCGTAGTGCTCGTTCATGAGGTAGCCGAGGTCGTGGTGATTGCTAACGGTTTACGCGCGGCTCGTGTTCACCGAGCACAACTGTCCCGACAACCCGATACCGTTTTGGCCTAAAGCTATCGTTAAAGCTGTTGATGGCGGTGCACTGTTCCTATGTGGAAGAGTGCACCGCCATCAGTTCCAGAAATCAATGTCATGAGTACCGATCGATACGTCAATTCTTGGTGTGAAAAGCCGCCATTCGAAGCTAACAGTCACATGTCGCCGGGTTTTACTGATCATTTCAAAAATGATCGTTTCTGAGAACCTGAAAAGCGCATTCCGAGCATCAGTTCGAAGTGCGCTTTTTCAATGTTCTTGGATTCCCAAAACCTGGTACCGAAAGTCGACCGGGCTTGAAGGGGCACGGAAGGTTTTTGGGATGTTTAGTGGTCTAACTCTTTAATTCTGCGGTAGAGGGTCGCTCGGGACATTCCCATATCTTTGGCGACTTGGGTGGCTGGATCGCCTGCCTGGATGAGCTTGGCTGCGGTTCGGATCTGGGATTCGGTGAAGGTAGGTCGGCGACCGCCGAGGTCCCCTCCGGCGGTGCGGCGTTTGGTCACAGAGTCGTTGATGCGTTCACGTTTGATCTCCAGCTCCATTTGCGCGAGTGCTGCCATGACAGTGAAGACCATGGCTCCCATGGGTGTCTTGGTATCTACATCGCCGCCGCCGAGGTTTAGCACTCGCAGTCCGATATTCCGTTCGCGCAGTTCTTGGGCGAGTTCGAGCATTTTCTGGGTGGAGCGTCCGAGCCGGTCCAGGGTAGTAATCACCAGGGTGTCATCTGGGTAGAGTGCTTCGAGGGCTTTATCGAGTCCAGGACGTTTGGCCAGCGCCCCGGAGAGTCCATGGTCGGTGTAGAGGTCATCGCGCCGGATGCCAGCCGCCAATAGGTCTTGGATTTGCCGGTCGGCGTCTTGGGCTTTGGTGGATACGCGAGCGTATCCGATCAGCTTGGTCATGGAACCCTTGAAAGTGTCTCGCAACTAATAGTGTCAATATGATTCTACGACATTGGTTGTGACACATAGTTGCGAGAATTTAGAACCGTTGAGTTTTCAAGGATTTTCAGCTGGGGGAGCGGCGCTCGGTGAGACGTCTTGCAACCCATGAGTTGGAAGACTTAGAATTCCCGAAATTTAATGAATTAGTCATGACGCATAGGAGGATCTGTGTATTTCCTGAATGCGTTCTAAGCGAATTGTGAGATTCAACTGGGGAAAGATAGGCTCATACGGTAGGTATAGGAGTGTACTTGCAAGCCTCTCGTAGTGCGGGGCATCTAGTCGGAGATTGGCTGATGTCCCGTTCTATTCTTTTCTCCACAACCGGGCTGTCGTTGGTGGGAGTTTCTTTGCCTCACCGAATACAGGGCAATGTGCCGTGGAAACTACCCGGAGCGTCAACCTAACACTTATGGTTTACGCCGACTGGACGGTGGATCGGATAATAGTCAGCGAGCCGGTGCACGAGTAGAGATGACCGGCCAGTTCTGCGCGGGACTGCATGACACCGTCCGCGTTAGCCAAATATATGCCTCGGTTGGTACTCGAAGATCCAAGGGTAATATCGCCGGTGCTACGCCAATACACGTTGGCAGCTTTGGTGCCCCGCGTGAGGGCAATGGTGCTCCCGCTGGCGGAAGTGATGGTGCTGGCGCGGAAAATGAATCGTGCGCTCGGGTCGCCTTGTCCATCCAGGGTTACCGTGCCGTTGATGGTGAAGCGTCCGGTGGAACTCGTATACACTCCAGGTTTGATAGTCCCAGAAAGTACCGGGTCTCGGGTGGCCGTCGCGGGGTACTTATTCAAAGCGGCATACAGAGCCAGTAGGTCTGTTTTTGCGTTGCGTGCGCCAGTGGTGTTGCGGTCGGTGCTTCCCGAAATGTCCCAAGGCCAGAACCCCTCGATTTTCGTTCCCGGACTCGTGGCAACACTGCCAGAAATTGTGGTTCCAATACCCAGTGCAGGGCTATGCTGGATGCTTTCATGTGCCATGAGCAGGTATGTGGCTGCTCTGCCTAGTGTGAGTTCGGGCAGCTTCGCAACGGACCAGCTCGCCTTGGTGCGGGTGCTGGTGCTGAACGCGGCAGTCGAGGCAGGTATTTGAGGGCCAAAGATGCTTCCAGCGGCGGCTAAACCAACAAGCGTGAGCGCGGTACGCCGGTCAAAACGCCGTGGCGAGAGAATTTCCGCGACGCCCACACGCTCTTCAGCCACTTCTTCTTCGGGTAAGTCCGCATCCCCATCGGAATCATCCTCAATGTTCGGGCGCCGCCCGGGGCCTCTGAAAGCCAATATCAGAGCCGCTAAAGTAACTAGACCCCAAAGAATCAACGGACCGAAGTTGCCTGTGTTCAGCCAGAAGCCCGGAAGTCCGATCATCGGGATCAAAATGCGCGCTTGCCCAATAATCTGAGATCGTGTCAGCGAGCTGCTGTCGACATCCTGATTCGCATCGCCTGCGGTGACGAATGTTCCGTCGTCGTTAGCTTCCACGATGCGGTGCAGACGCAGCCGTTCAATTCCGTCGGGTTCGGCCGCTGCTGGGCTTCGATACTGGACGACGCCGCCCATGGGCACTGGATCGCTCTCATCCCAAGGAGAGGCAACAGCCACATCGCCCGGACTGATGTGTGGTTCCATCGAGCCTGTTTGGATCACCGTCGCGTGCCAGCCGAAGAGCACCGGGACGAAGGCGATGGCCGCGAGAGTGGCTAAAGCGACGAGGTAGCCTTCGGCTAGGGTAAAGCCGATTAGCCTGCCCCACCCCGGTGTTCGGGGTGTTGCAGGTTTTCGGTGTTGTTTTCTATTGCTCACTCAGTGCGATGGAATTAGTTGGCTGGCGCGTCGCTCTGCAGTTCCCAGACGAGGTCGATGCTGGTGCGAGCGCCTTGCAAGGCGTCGAGCTGCGACTGGCTCAATCCTGCAGCGTCAAAAGTCCAGGTGCCGCGGTAGGTGGTTTCCTCACCTGGGGTGCCTTCAGTCTCCCACGCAGTGGCTGTGCCGCCGGTGGCGTAGTCGTGGTTTGCTGTGGAGAGTTCCTTGAGGGAGTAGGCTTCCGGGGCGCTGCCAATGGGGGTGAACCCGGTGCAGTCGTTGAATGTTCCGCCGGTGCCGCGTTCGACATTCAGTGTGATGTGGTCTTCTAGACCTACTGCCGAGGTGGCCAGGTTTTGCACGTAGGAACGCACTTCACCGGGAACAGTCGAGTTTGAAGTGACCACGATGCACTTGGTGCCAGTCTGCCCCGGAACGAGATTTTCGACGGTGAACGCTGCGGTGCCCTTGTCATCATCGGTCAGTGCGACCTGACCCGTGGCCCAGGAGTTGCCGGAGTTGCGAGTGGTTGCAGTGAACGCGGCGTTGGATGCCTGCCAGACCATGGCACCTGCGAGCAGGATGGCTACGGGAGCGGCGGCGAAGCCGACAATTTTGGTGGTGCGAGCAGATGGATTGCGCATAGGGATACCTCAGGGTGTGGGAGTGGTGGGATGGGCCGAGGATAGGTGCTTCGTTCTCCGTTGAGGAGCTGTGGCCGTAGCTATGCTCGCCCCAAACCTTTTCTCGTTATTGGAAAGTATAACGAACGGATGTGAATCGTGGGTGTGATTTCTTTCATTGATTTTCCTCTAGAAAATTTAAGGAAAATAGCGTTTATCTTCTATTGGAAGCGTTCATAGGTCAATTTGCTGAATTCATAGGGGTAAAGACTTCGCGCCATCAGACTTTTCGGGCTCTTCAGGATTCAGAGTGTAACCGCGGCCTAAACCCGCCAGTCTCCAGCAACGACCGTGCGATATAGTGCGCCAGATTCCTGAACCCCAACGCGATACCTCGCAGGTGTTCTAGCCGGCCATTCAACGCTTCAGTAGGCCCATTCGAACTGCCCACGTGGTCAAAATACGCGAGGATATCAGCCTTCCTGCGCCGCAGGGTCCCGCCGAGCTTCTTCAGCTCCGGTAGACCCTTGGGCACTTTCGTACCGATGTCTTTGATGAGCTGTTCCATAGCCCACCGACCGATCTCGGGTTTCAGTTGCCGGTAGGCTTCCACCATCTTCTGATACACGCTCCACACCAACTGCACCTGTTCATGCGTCTTCGTTGCGAACAATGTTTCGAGCTTGTCCTTCTGCTTCTCCATGGCCAAATCCAACCCGACGGTCAAGGTACGCCGGCACTGATACAGCGGGTCGTCTTTACGCCCGCGCCGCCCGTGCTGCTCACGCTGCACCCGCTGCCTGGTCTTGTCTAACGCGTCAGATCCAAGCTTGACCACATGAAAAGGATCCAAGACTTCCACCGCCGCTGGTAATTCTTCGGCTGCAGCGGTCTTGAACCCGGTGAACCCGTCCATCGCGACCACCTCAATGCCCTGCTTCCACTGCTCGTCGCGTTCGGCCAGCCAGGTCTTGAACACCGCTTTGGACCGGCCCTGAACCATGTCGAGCAGGCGTGCGGTGCCGGTGCCGTCGCGCACAGAGGTCAGGTCCACGATGACGGTGACGTATTTGTCTCCAGTCTTGGTATGCCGCCACACATGCTCATCCACACCAAGGACTTTCACCCCGTCGAAACGGGCAGGATCATTGATCAGCAGGCGTTGGCCTTCAGCCAGTACGGCTTCGTTGGCGGTGTTCCAAGTGACCCCCAGCCCTTCGGCGATCCGGGAGACCGACAGGTGCTGGCAGACCAAACCGACCAACGCCCAGCGCAGCTCGAGCAAGCCGGCAACCGGATCGTCCGGTAATAGAGGTGCTTCGGATAGCGTCCGTATAAGGCGCCTTCACCGGGCATTTTGTCGGGCGGGGTATACGGGAATCAAGAATTATTGCTACCGCATAGTTTTGAAATCATAGGTAGCCAACTAGCAAAGCGTCCCGTATGAGGACCGGCTTACGAGACTGCTTGCGTATGGAGCTTGCCCGTTCGCTACCCTGAACTGAAAAGCTCGAGAAAGACGCTAATGAAAAATGTAGTATGGATCGTCCAGCAGGACGCCACCCCTGACAACACCGTGCTCGGGGTCTTTGACAATCCGCGTGAAGCTGGCGAATTTGCAGAGGCTATCAAAGATGAGTTCGTTGACCATGTACTGATCCAACAATTCCAGATCGGCTACAAGTTCACCGATGGATCGTCCCGATACTCCGCATGAGGTTCCCCCTGAGAGCTGACTCTGGATAGCGTTCATTGGGTAGCCGTAGTCCAGTGAATGCATGGCTCAACACGGCCCCAACGTGGGAATTTTTCCGCACTCCGTGGCGACTTCTTTGAGGCATCCGGCCTTTGGCTCAGGCTCTATTAGTGAGCAGCGTCGGTCGAAGCAGACTGCGATGCCGGGTGCTCGGGCACCTCGGGGTACACCTCTGGCGGCAGACCAATCGTGAATCCGTCATCACGGACCATGGTGCCACCCACATTGAGTATGCTCTCTTCGCTCTGGCTGCCGTCCGTGAGGTGAACGGCCATCGCGCTTCCAAACTGCTCCCCCACCACCACACTGACGTTTTGCGGGTTGATGCCCCGCTCGACAAGGATTTCCCGCGTTTTGGCAACCATTGCATCGTCCAAGACACCGCCAGGGAACGGTGAGGTAACTCGGCATACCCCGTCCAGATCAGCGGCATAGGCGGCTGCAACCAGGTCCTTGCCGGCTTGCTCCAAGGAGCCAACCGGTTTGCGTCCGTCGCAGGTATCGCCCGAGTAATCCCGGAAGACGGAACATCCCGATAAGATGACAGCGCACAACACCAAACCGGCGACGCTCAACCCAGTTGACTGGTACTTATTCAGGGATCTCAGGCTCCACTGTTCATGTTCGTTCATGCAGACCATTATTGCCGAGGTGACTCCCGACGCTGTGCAATCGATCCGTGTCATTGGGCGTCGATGGCGACCAACGGGTCGTGTTACTGCCTCTGTCTACGATCATTTGATCTTGAGCGTCCCGCATGGGGTTCGACCTATGGGATCGCTGCATCAGCATTAGTGGAGAAGTTTCTGGTCGACGCTAGGCTAGTCGCATGATGACAGTTATTTCAGCGCCAGCAGATCTCATCGTAGCAACCAATATAGGTGTGGGCGTCCGATTTGCTGGTATCGAATCGATTGCAGATGTTTCCATCGTTTCTGACGAATGGCTGGGGAAAGAAGGACTTAGGCTCTATTTTCAGGGAATACGTAGCGACGAAACTCGGCAACGCGACGCTCGCTTCGAAGAACAACTAAACCAATGGGGTGAGCTTCGAGAACTTTCTGGAGCCGAAGCCGCAGGAGACCCGCCCTCCATGCCCGGACAGCTCGTTCTTGGAGTAGTTGGAGCGGTTATTTCGGATGACGTAGGCACCACATATCGGTTGAGCGCTGGACAGGTTGCTGGGGGCATGTCGGGCTGGGAATCCACTTGGGTATATCTTCCAGCACCTCCAAAAACGGCAGGGGTCCTCACTCTTGAATTTACCGTCAATGGCGAGCCAACCGGCAAGATCTGCAAAATTCAAGTCGACCGACCTGGAGAATTCTCGCAGAGGGTTCCCTAACGGGCAGGACACGAGGGAGTTATATACGAGTCAGATTGCAAAGCCTACGCAATAAAGGTTCTGTAGTTCTCGCGTTCAATTTTGACGTAAATCGCGTGTAAATCCGGGGTATTCAGGGAAATCACCGACGTAGTCGGCCTTGAACCCCAAAGATTCGTAGAACAAAACAGACTCGGGTGTCGCCTGCCAATCCAGAATCATCGGAGAAGGACGATCTTTAGCCCATGCGAATGCTGATTCCACCAGTGCACGGCCGGTTCCGCTTCTGCGAGCTGTTGGGATGACGAACAGGTCATGTATTCGTCCAACGCAAAATGAACCCCGGAGCCCAAGCCCGAAGTCTTGAACTGCAACATATCCACTGAGAGCATTCGGCCCGTCTGCTACAGCTACAAACCACCGGGGATCATTTAGCAATCCTCTACATCGAGTTTCGAATTCCTCAATGCGTACTTGTAGTCCCGGCGTAAACATGGTCGTCAATTCGTAAAGACAACCAATATCCGCTTCGATTGCCGGCCTAGCTGTGATGTCCAGGGACGTTGTTCTGGCCCCCGCCCGTAATGACACCGTGCCGATTCAAGAAGTATCTGTCCAGACCGCTCGCCATTGAAGGCATGTTAGAGTTTAGGCATGTCGAGTCCCGAATCAGACAGGTCAGGGGTTGTCGGTCACACCGCCAGCCCCTTGAACCACTAGTTACGACGCCCACGATCTGTGTGGGCGTATGTCTGGCGTACCCGGGGCGCTGGCCGTGGTGACAAGAAGAACCATTTCTTGATCTCACACCTCGGAGTACTCGATGCCTTTTGCCCTCTACATGCTTGCCCTGGCGGTCTTCGTCATGGGCACTTCAGAATTCATGCTCGCGGGATTGCTCCCCGCGATCGCGACCGAACTTGACGTCTCGGTCGGCACTGCGGGACTGCTGACCTCCGCATTCGCAGTCGGTATGGTCGTCGGCGCGCCAGTGATGGCGGCATTCGCTCGCCGTTGGCCACCGCGGCTCACATTGATCGTTTGCCTTCTCGTGTTCGCGGGAAGCCACGTCATCGGAGCGATGACACCAGTGTTCTCTCTCCTGCTCATCACCCGGGTGCTCAGCGCTCTCGCAAACGCAGGATTCCTCGCCGTAGCACTGAGCACGGCCACTACCCTCGTGCCAGCGAACCAGAAGGGGCGTGCACTGTCGATCCTGCTCTCCGGCACGACGATCGCAACCGTCGTGGGCGTCCCCGCCGGGGCACTGCTCGGCACAGCGCTGGGCTGGCGAACGACGTTCTGGGCGATCGCCATCCTCTGTATTCCCGCGGCCGTTGGAGTCATTCGTGGCGTCACGAACAATGTTGGTCGGAGCGAGACTAGCGCGACCTCACCAAGGCTCCGTGTCGAGCTCAGCCAGTTGGCGACGCCGCGGCTCATCCTGGCCATGGTACTCGGAGCGCTGATCAACGGAGGGACCTTTGCGGCATTCACCTTCCTGGCACCCATCGTGACCGAGACCGCGGGCTTGGCCGAAGCGTGGGTGTCCGTCGCGCTGGTGATGTTCGGCATCGGATCGTTCCTTGGCGTCACGATCGCAGGACGACTATCAGATCAACGACCTGGCCTCGTGCTCGCAGTCGGCGGACCGCTATTGCTGACAGGCTGGATCGTGTTGGCAGTGGTCGCATCTCATCCCGTCGCGCTTATCGTCCTCGTCCTCGTTCAGGGATTCCTGTCGTTCGGCGTCGGCAGTACTCTGATCACGCGTGTGCTGTATGCAGCATCGGGTGCGCCAACGATGGGCGGTTCGTACGCAACCGCAGCATTGAATATCGGAGCTGCAGCGGGGCCCGTGCTTGGTGCGCTCGGGCTCGCGACCGGGCTGGGGCTGCTCGCGCCGGTTTGGGTCGCTTCGGTGCTGACAGCGATCGCTCTCGTCATCATGCTTCTCACCAGACGCGCGCTTACGAAGACCGCGGCGGAGGCCAATTGATGACCCATCCGAACGCTCTTCTCACTCCTCGTGCCCGTCTCCGGTTAGCCCGGCTGATTGTCGAAGACGGCTATCCGGCCACGATCGCCGCAAAGATGTTCATGGTCTCCCCGATCACTGCCCGGAAATGGGCAGGCCGCTACCGGGAAGAGGGTGAGTTTGGGATGCAGGATCGCTCCAGCAAGCCGCACCGGATCCCAGGCAGGACGCCCGAGCATGTCAAGAAGAAGATCATCAACCTGCGCTGGCGGCTTCGACTGGGGCCAGCCCAGATCGCTGCGCGACTTGGTCTCTCGACGTCGACTGTTCACGCGGTCCTCGTCCGTTGCCGCGTGAACCGCCTCTCGCATATCGATCGTGTCACTGGCGAGCCATTGCGGCGATATGAGCATCCTCATCCGGGATCGTTGATTCATGTCGATGTCACGAAGTTCGGCAACATCCCCGACGGCGGTGGACATCGTTACGTAGGTCGGCAGCAAGGCGCACGGAACAAGCTCGCGACTCCGGGATTACCACGAGGAAAAGATCACAAGCCGCGCACCGGGACGGCGTTCGTTCACACAGTCATCGACGACCACTCCCGCGTCGCATACGCAGAAATCTGGTCGGATGAGCAGGCGAGCACAGCGGTGGGAGTTCTCGAACGCGCCGTGGCCTGGTTCGCCGAACGAGGCGTGACCGTCGAGCGAGTCCTATCCGACAACGGGTCGGCATACAGATCCCACGCATGGAGGGACTTCTGCGCTCGGCTCGGCATCCGACACAAGCGGACACGCCCCTACCGGCCGCAGACGAACGGGAAGATCGAGCGATTCCACCGCACGCTCGGGGACGGCTGGGCCTATGCCAGGTTTTACGGTTCAGAGGCCGAACGACGCCTGGCGCTGCCCGGCTGGCTCCACTTCTACAACCACCACCGACACCACTCTGCGATTGGCGGCGTACCCTTCGACCGACTCAACAACGTCCCTGGACATCACACCTAGCTAGCTTATTGCTAATTGTCATTCTCATAGACTACGGGCTGCTCCTCATCGAATCACTAGATCGATCTTCTGTAGCGATGATTAGCTTTTTCGTGTGATACCGACCTTCGCCCAGCGATCGAGGATAGCTGGCCCGCAGAGCATTCCGTAAATGAGAACCGAAGGTGTCGTTGACGTTGTCGCGTAGATCCTTGATCTTCATAGAGAATGGCACCATGAATGATGGATTCTATTTCGATCTCGTGGATTACTCTGAGGTCGTCAATAACACCGCAGGGATGTATATAGTCGTATGCCACCTGTGGGAGATCACGGACAACAAGCCAGAGGTGAAAGATTCCATCATTCTCGATGAAGCAAGAACACGCGTGCACGCCTTGGGAATGGAAACAACTTTTATCGGTCTTCCTGGGTGGCAGGGAAGATTGAATAATCCGGGAGTGTCTCTTGCCTGGTTTTTCAACAACGGCTTCTATGTATTCGAAATAGATGACGACATGATGCAGTCCTGACAGTTAACCGTTCTGTTTTCCCTGCCCCGAATTTTGTGTCCCAGTCAAGGTTCCGCTTATGGGAAACGAACCAGCCATTCATAACTGCAACTAACCGCCGGATAAAATATCAGTCACACGCCGAGGTCTTGGTAAGCATGTCAGCCATTTCAAAACGACCAGTTAAACAGAAGGTGTTTTCTCTCAGGACATCGGTAACAGTTCTGCCTCAGGACATCGGTAACACTTCAACATTTAAAGTGGTGACACTTCTCCCCGGGATTTAACGCCCCGAAGTACACAGCCCG
>NZ_SCKZ01000013.1:0-58199 GCF_004100365.1 Glutamicibacter sp. HZAU
CATATTGCCCAGGTGGTATTGGATGGTCAGTGGGCCGGCGTCGAGCCCGGCTGCGGTGAGTTTGGTGCGTAGTTCAAGGATGAGCTCGACAGTTTTCGGGTCGGTAGCTCGTGGGTTGCTCAGCGGCCGGCGTGATTGTGGTTCCAGGGCTTGATCGCCGCCGGCGTCGTACGCTTTGAGGAGCTGGTAGATGCGTTGGCGGGAGATTTTGTATTGGCGTGACGCGGTGGTGACGCTCATCCCGGCATCGCGGATTTGGTGGACGATGACATGATTCTTGGACATGTCTCAGAGTCAAGGATGACGCAGCTCATAGGTCAATGGGTGAGTGTCTAGGATGTCTGGACTCATGTGTCTAATATGTCGTGAATCTACACACCCTTACCTCCACAAATTAAAATCCTGCGATTCGGCTCGGGCCGAATCGCAGGATTTTTTCTTTTCCACAGTCTGGCCGAGCCCGCCTTTGCGCGCTCTGGATTCGGTGCAAGCTGTATCCATGACCACTGACACCGCCAAAGCACTGCAACAGCTCGCTGAAGCCTCCGAGCTCATCGGCGCAGCCACCGCTGTGCTTGGTGCGGGCAATATCCCCGCCGGCCATGCTGCCTGCTACGCCAAATTAACCGAGCGTATCGCCCAGCAGACTTCCCGAGCCCAGGTTCACGCAGCGCACGCGCTGCGCCGCACCGGTGCCCACAAGCTCGACCAGTCTTCCTTCCAGGCTATCGAAGAAGCCGCCGAGCACCCGAAGCTGCAGAACATCGAAGATGCAGCCGGCCGCACCATTACCGGCCGGACCCACTTCAGGAACACGCGTGGAATGATGCGCGACTGGCTGGATATCCCGCTGGGCACCGCCAGCGAACGGCTCATCCTTGCTGACTGCTTGCTAGGCGGCGTCGATGAGGCAGGACTGCCGACGCCCCCGTGGCTGCCCCAGCTTGCGACCGAATTCAATGATCCTGCGTCAGACCCACGTCTGGTCTTTGCGGCCAGCAAGAAACTGCATTCGGCACGCAAGGACTTGGGCGAGGGGGAGGCTGCTGAGGCGAAGAAGGCGCAGCTTGAACGAGAATCCTTGACTTTCATGCATGCGGAGCCCAAATCGGCCCGGAAGCATATCAGCGACTTGGTGGCGCAAGTGAAGGCCGGTAAGCGTTCGATCAAGGCACTGCTGGAAAGCATCGGAATCTTCAAAAAGGGCCTTCGCCATGGCCTCATCGAATATGTGGTGAAGGCGTTGCCTTCCCAAGCAGCCTATATCGAGGCGTTCTTCGCCTCGCTGGACAACCCGGCGACCGTGGCGGGCAACCGCGAGGGCTTGAAGGATGCCGAAGCGCAATTCACGGGAGAAGAAGCCAGCGATTGGGACGACGAGCAGTCCATGCCCGATTGGACTCAAGATCATGCCGAAGGCACCGAAGCCGATGCCGACGAGGCAGAAGCGGACACCGAGGCGCCCGAAGCCACGGACGCAGACGATGCAACAGCTTCCGAAACCGCGAATGAGCATGGAACTACGGAACACCAGCAGGAACCAGGCACCGAATCAGCCCCGTGGGAAGATCTGAATCCTGAACGCAGGCGGCTCATCGGTTTCATGGCCCTGCTGACGAGCGATCGAACGGCAAGACCGCCGAACAAGCAACCGGGACTAGCCACTCCGCAGGTGAGCATCATCCTGAATTATGAGCGGATGCTGGCACGGGCATCCGATTTCGCGGTCACTTCTTCGGGAATCCAGCTATCTCCGGGCGAAGCCAGGGCAGCGCTGTGCCAAGCAGGGATCTATCCGGTGGTGCTGAACGGAAAGAGCCTGCCTCTCGACTTGGGCCGGACGCAACGCTTGTATTCCAAGGCTCAACGCAGGGCGATACGGGCAGCCTATCGGGGCTGTTCCTATCCTGGGTGCAGCATGCCCGCCGAACGGTGCGAAATCGATCATCTGGACGCCTGGGAAAAGGGCGGGCGAACGGATATCAAGAATGCGGCCTTGAGTTGCGTGATCCATCACACGGCCCGTCATTGCGGACTATTCCATGCGGTGAAGATCCCGCAAAGCAGACCCATGGTGCTGCTTTCACCCGAATTGGATCCCGAGCAGAAATTGCGAATCAATACCTATTTCATGACACCGGCAGAGGCGTTGGAAGCTGAAGCGTTGGCCGATGAGGCTACGGAACAGTGGCGTGCCGGAAAGCTGGATGCAGAAATCGTCGACCCCTAGGCTTCGGCCGCCAAGAATCGGCCGTCGCAAAGCCGGAGAACTGATCAACGCCAAAATGCGTTCGGGACTTGCCATACTTGAATGAACGAAGATCATTCAGGAGCAAAATGTCACGACTTCAACGCCGGGCAGCGAACGCCAGAGCAGCCTATGGAACCCATCAGTCATCACATGCCTCGATGGCAGTGCGTTATATTGACGACGGCACCGTGGAATCCGCACCGGAAGGCACCAGCGCAGCCGATGCGTTGGCCTTCGGCCAGTCCGGACCCCAGCGCATCGCGTTGTCACTCTATCCCACCCCGGATGAAGCTGACATCCAAGAACTCACCGAGGCGTGGGACCTGCACCCGGTGCTCGTTGAAGACCTCGTCCACGCCCGCCAGCGGCCGAAGCTCGAACGCTACGGCGAGGTGCTTCTGCTAGTTGTGCGTTCGGCTCTGTACCTGGACGAAACCGAAGAAGTGGAGCTGTCCGAGTTCCACATCCTGGTCCGCAAAGGCGCTGTAGCTGTCCTCTGCCAGGACCACCGATGGATCGATGGCACCGACGGCGAAGGGTTCGTCGAGTCCATCAGGAACGGGCGCCTGCGCAAGGACCAGTTGCTGCTCAAGGACCCGGAACTGCTCCGTCTGGGCGCAGAGGCAGTCCTGTACCGGATCCTGGATGAGATCGTCGATGGATACGTCCCGGTGCTCCACGGGCTGGGTATCGACAAGGAACAGATCGAACGCCAAGTCTTCAGCGGGGACGCTGCGGTCACCGAACGCATCTACCGATTGAGCCAAGAAGTCATCGACATGCAGCACGCGACCGCGTCGTTGCTGGAAGTGGTGCAATCGCTCGATGACGGGTTCAAGAAGTACCCGGTGCCGGACGAACTGGAAACCTACCTCCAGGATGTTACCGACCACCTCACCCGCGCGCATTCCCAAGCCGTGGAATACAGGGATGCACTCTCGCAGATCTTGAACGTGAACTCCACCCTTGTAGCACAGCGCCAAAACGAGGACATGAAGAAGATCTCGGGTTGGGCTGCCATCCTGTTCGCGCCGACGCTGATCGCAGCGATCTACGGGATGAACTTCGATAACATGCCAGAACTTCACTGGTCATTCGGCTACCCGGTGGCAGTCTGCCTCATGCTCGGCTTTGCCGCAGCCCTGTATGGTGTATTCAAATGGCGTAAATGGTTCTAGACGGAAGGCTTCAGGCGAGACCTTGCCGGAGAAAATTGACTTCAAGAAGTCGCTGGACGGATACCGGTCGAAAGCCGGGGAAATCCGTGTCCTGCAGGTGCCAGCAGCACAATACCTGATGATCGACGGAACCGGAGATCCCAACACCAGCGATGCGTACCAGCAAGCCTTGCAAACTCCGTATCCCGTCGCCTACAAGCTCAAATTCGCGAGCAAGGCCCAGGGCCGCGACTATGTCGTCCCGCCATTGGAAGGCCTCTGGTGGGCCGAGGACATGGCAGTGTTTACCGAGCGGCGGGATAAGTCGAAATGGAGCTGGACGATGATGCTCATGGCTCCTGCATGGATCACCGAGGAAGACTTCGCGTCAGCCGTGGAAGCGGCACAGGAGAAGAAGCAGCTGCCATGCCCCGAACGCATCCGCTTCGAGACGCTCCTTGAAGGCCAATGCGTGCAGACACTGCACATCGGCCCCTACGATGACGAAGCCGGAATTCTGGCCACGATGCACCACGAATTCATTCCGGCGCAGGGTTTGCGCATGACCGGCAAGCACCACGAAATCTACCTCGGCGACCCGCGCAAGGTGGCACCGGAAAAGCTTCGCACCATCCTGCGTCAGCCCGTTGAACCGCTTCAGCAGAAGGAAGACACATGGAACTGACACCGCAGAGCACCGTTGCCGACGTGCAGCAGGCCTTGGCCGAACTTGAAGACCCCAAGCACCGGGCAGTCAATGAGAAGCATGGCGACGATTTTGGCGTGAACCTGGGCAAGCTCAGGGCACTGGCCAAGGCGTTGAAAAGCAACCAGGAACTTGCCAACGAGCTCTGGGCGACGGGGGACACCGCAACCCGGCTGGTCGCGCTGCTGATCGCCAAGCCACGCAGTTTTTTACTCGACCAGCTGCAGGCCTGGAGCAAGGACGCCACCACTCCCAAGGTCCAAGCCTGGTTTCTGAGCTACATCGTTAAGAAATCCAAGCTGCTCGAAGAACTCCGCGTGCTGCTCATGGGGGAGTCCGACCCGGTGCAACAGGCTGCCGCGTGGGAATTGACCGCGCACCAGGTCGTGAAGGCCCCGGAACTGCTGGATTTGGAGCAGCTGCTGGACACCATCGAAGCCGAGATGCGTACCGCACCGGACCGCTTGCAATGGGCGATGAATACGACGCTGGCACAGATCGGCATCGAGCATGAGCGGCTGCGCCCGCGCGCGCTGGCGATCGGCGAGTCGCTGCAGGTGCTGGCGGACTATCCGACCTCTGCCGGGTGCATTTCCCCCTTCGCGCCAATTTGGATCACCGAAATGGCAAAGAGAAAAGCCTAGGCCCGGCAATTGCTGGACCTAGGCTTCACGGAGATGTTCAGGCGTCCGCCGAATCCCCGCTCTCATCGCGCAGCGCGATCTTGGAGATCACCCAGATCGCGGCGGTCAGCCCGCCGGTGAGCAGCAGCTGGGTGCGTGCGGCTGGATCGGTCATCGCAATGGCGACAATCGCTGCCAAGAGGACGATCGTCGCGATCGACAAGCCCGGGAAACCCCACAGGCGCAACGGCAGGTGCGCACCGTCGCGGTCCGCACGACGACGCAGGATCAGCTGCGTGACGGCAATGAACGCCCAGATGACGATGATGGTCGAACCGACCACGTTCAGCAGGATCGGCATGACCGCATCCGGCCAGATCCAGTTCAGGCCCACGGCCAGGAACGAGAAGGACACCGAGCTAATGACGGACTTCGCCGGCACGCCCTTGCCGGTCACATGGGTGACGGCGCGCGGGGCGAGCTTGCGCTGGCCCAGCGAGTAAAGCATGCGCGAGGAACCATAGATGTTCGCGTTCATCGCCGAAAGCAGCGCGACCACGACCACGGCGTTCATCATGAAGCCCACGCCCGGAATGTGCATGACATCCAGCGCGGCGGCAAATGGCCCTTCGGCGACGGCCGGGTCATTCCATGGCACCAGGGCGACAATCACCAGGATCGAACCGAGGTAGAAGAACAGGATGCGCAGCATCACCGACTTGACCACGCGCTTGATGTTGCCAGCCGGGTCCTTGGACTCGGCGGCCGCGATCGAGACGACTTCGGTGCCGCCGAAGGAGAAGATGACGATCAGCACGGCCGCGGCAATCCCTGCCATGCCGCCGGGGGCGAAGCCTCCGTGGGCGGCCAGGTTGGCAAAGCCCACCGGTTCAGGGGTGGGGATCACGCCCGCCAGTACTAGTGCGCCGAAGGCCAAGAAGGCGATGATCGCCGCCACCTTGATCACGGCGAACCAGTATTCGAAACGTCCGTAGTTGCGCACGCCGAGCAGATTCGCCCCGGTGAGGATCACCACGAAGCTGAGCACCCATGCCCACTGCGGGAATGCGGGCACCCACCCGGCGGTAATGGCGGCGGCCCCGGTGGCTTCTGCGGCGATCACCACGACCAGCTGGACCCAGTACAGCCAGCCCAGCGTGGAGCCGGCGCTGCGGCCCATGGCCTGGCCGGCGAAGGTCGAGAACGCACCCGAGGAGGGGTTCGCGGCAACCATTTCGGCAAGCATCGCCATGATCACGATGATCACAGTGCCGGCGATCAGGTAGGAGACCAGCACCGCCGGTCCGGCAATGGAGATCGCCTGGCCGGACCCGACGAACAGGCCAGCGCCGATCGCGCCACCCAGGCCCATCATGGAGATCTGGCGCTGGGTCAGCCCGGCATGCAGCTGCTCGGGGGCTTTGACTGCGCTCACGCGGTGGCCTCCTGCACGGCTGGCAGGGCGGCGAGCACGCGGTCGACATCTTCCGCGGTGCCCGAAGAGATCCGCAACCCTTCACCCGGGAAGGCGCGAACCACCACGCCGCCGGCTGCCAGCATGGCTTCGAGCTCCACGGTCGACTCGCCGGCATCGACCCAGACGAAATTCGCCTGCGACTTCACTACCGGGTATCCGGCGGCGGCCAGGGCATCGTGCATCCGCTCGCGCTGGGCGACGACTTCCTCGATGCGCACCGACAGTTCGTCAACGGCGGCCAGCGAGGCCACCGCAGCGCGCTGGGCCAGGTCGGTGACGCCGAACGGCACGGCGACCTTGCGCAGGTTCGCAGCGACTTCCAGCGGACTGATCGCGTATCCCACGCGCAAGCCGGCCAGCCCGTAGGCCTTGGAGAAGGTGTGCAGCACCGCCACATGCGGGTACTTGCGGAACAGCTCGATCCCGTCGGCCCGCACGGCCGAACGGTCGAAATGCACGTAGGCTTCGTCGACGACGACCAGCACATTGCGCGGCACGGCGTTGATGAACTCATCCAGCGCCTGGGCCTCCACGACGGTGCCGGTCGGGTTGTTCGGATTGCAGATGAAGATCAGCCGGGTCTTCTCGGTGATGGCGTCCAGCATGGCTGGAAGATCGTGTCGGCATTCGGCATCCAGCGGCACCTCGACGGGGGTGGCCCCGGCGATGCGCACCAGCGAGGGGTAGGCCTCGAAGGAGCGCCACGCGTACATGACCTCGTCGCCTTCGGCGGCGACTGCATGGATGATCTGGGCCGCGACCTCAACCGATCCGGCACCCAGGGTGATGTGCTCGGCCGGGATGCCGAACTGCGCGCTGAGCGCGCCGGTCAGTTCGGGTGCCGCAATGCTCGGGTAGCGGTGGATGGTGGCCAGGCCGTCCTGGATGCTGTCCAGCACCGATGGCAACGGCGCATGCGGCGACTCGTTGGACGAAAGTTTCGAGGCTCCAGCGGCTGCGGGTTTGCCTTGCTTGTAAGCGGGCACATCCTGCAAGGAGGGGCGCTGGTGAAGGGTCATGAGGTTCCTCTCTGACTGCCAGAGCTGCACGAGGCCGGCAATCGTTCGTATGGCAAAGCCGTGGTGCGTGGTCAGCGGTGGCCCTGCTCATATCCTCGCGTGTCGCGATTCACAAGCATCGACTGTAGGTTGCTTGAATCTGCCGGCGCAATCGCGACCCCTGTTCCTATGCAGGCTGCATAGCGTTCTCCGCCAAGTAGCCCATTTTACTGGTCAATCTGCCCACTCTTTTCCACATCGGCCGCGCTCCTAGCGCACGCTGCGACCAGTGGCAGGGTTCTCCCCTGGAAATGCTCGTGCAGGGCGAAGGACGATGAGGTCCTTGCCACACCTGGCACCTTGTTGATCCGGTTGAAGATTTCCTGCAGGTCCTCGGGGGTCCGGGCCACCACGCGCAACTGCAAATCCGAGCTGCCGGTCACGGTGTACATGTCGACGATCTCCGGGATGGATTCCTCCAGCGCGGTCGCCACCGGGTCATGCCCATAGCGCTGGATGATCTCCACCTGGCAGAACGCGACCAGCGTGTAGCCGAACCCGGCAGGCTTGATCCGCGGGATGATGCCCTGGATGACGCCGGCCTCGTGGAGCCGGGCCAGCCGGCTGCTGATCGTGCCGCGGGCAACACCCAGGCGCCGGGCGCACTCCATCACCGGCAGCATCGGCGATTCGGTAAGCAGTTCGATCAAATCCGCGTCCAAGCGGTCAATGCGCACGGTCGTCCTTTCGACAAGTCGGTCCAATGCTCCAAGGCTAGCGGTGAATGCTGGGCGCACTGAATGAAAATAGCCCAATTGTTAGCCGCGACACAGGCTAGGCTGATGCCATACGGATCCTGAAGGAGTACAGATATGGGCAAGACGCCTCTTGAATCGGTAGCCGGTTTGCATGTCCTGATCACCGGGGCGGCGCAGGGGATGGGCTTGCTCTTCGCCAAGCAGGCCTGCCGCGAAGGCGCGGCGCGCGTGGTCATCTGGGATATCGACACGGCAAGGCTCGACGCGGCCGCCGAAGAATTGCGCCGGCTCGGCGGCACTGTCGAGGCGTACGTGGTGGACCTTGCCGACCCGGCCCAGATCCACCACTACGCAGCCGAAGCGGTTGAGAGCGGGGGAATCGACGTGCTGGTCAACAACGCCGGGGTGGTAACCGGCACGTCCTTCGCGAAACACCGCACCGCGCAGATTACCGCGACCATGCAGGTCAACGCACTGGCCCCGATGTACTTGACCCACGCCCTGCTTCCGCAGCTGGGGCGGCGAGGCAAGGGCCGGGTGCTGACCATGGCGTCGGCGGCCGCATTGGTGTCCAACCCGAACATGAGCGTCTACGCTGCTTCCAAGGCCGCGGCTCTGTCCTTCAGCGATTCGCTGCGCCTCGAACTGGAGGACAACGACCAGATCGCCGTGAGCACGATTTGCCCGACCTATATCAGCACCGGCATGTTCGCCGGCGCCAAGTCGATGCTGCTGACCCCGATCCTGGAACCGGAAGTGGTGGTGGACCGCGCGTGGCGGGCGATGCTTGCGGGCACCCCGCTGGTGCTGATGCCGTGGACCAGCAAGCTGGGCCAGCTGCTGCGCGGCGTTCTGCCCCGAGCGGCGTGGGATTTCGTGGCGGGCAAGGTCATCGGCGTGTACCACTCGATGGACGAGTTCACCGGGCGAACATCGCGGGACGCGCAGGTGAACCGGGGCTGAAAAATCACTGTTCCGCCTGTTGCCAGCGGGCTTGAAGGGGTAGCTTGGGAGCATCGCCCAGCGAGGAGGTCCGTCATGCAAAATCTCACTGTCAACCTATGGATGCAAGGCAATGGCGAGGAGGCGGGGGAGTTCTATGCCCGCTCCTTGCCGGAGGCAACTACCGAAGTTGAATCGCGCTACCCGAACGAAGGGCTGCTGGATTTCCAGCAACCTTTCGCTGGCAAGCCGCTGACCGTATCCCTGTGGGTGCGCGGAACGAAAATCACGCTGGTCAACGCCGGCGGAGAATTCGCGCCCAATCCCTCGATATCGATCATCCTGGTCTTCAACACCGGCCAGCGCGAGTCGCTCGACGCCACCTGGTCCGCGTTGATGGAAGGTGGCACCGCGTTGATGCCGCTGGATGCCTACCCGTTCAGCACACGCTACGGCTGGGTGAAAGACAAGTACGGCGTTTCCTGGCAGCTGATGGAATCCAGCGAACCGGTCGAGCCCCGCGCGTCGGTGATTCCCTCGCTGATGTTCGGCGGTGCCGCGCAGAACCGTGCGGCCGAGGCCATCGAATTCTACGGGCAGGTGCTCGGCGCGAAGCTGGACAGCGCCTACCCGTACGGCCAGCCGACAGAATCCGCCACCGCCGAGGCGCTGATGTACGCCCAATTCACCTTGGGCGAGGATTGCGTGGCGGCCATGGACTCGGGTGTGCCGCAGGACTTCACCTTCACCCCCGGCGTCTCGCTGGAATGGCACTGCGACGGGCAGGCCGAAATCGACCGCGTCTGGGATGCTATGTCGGCGGTGCCCGAAGCCGAGGCCTGCGGCTGGCTCACCGACAAATTCGGGGTGAGCTGGCAGATCGTCCCGTCGAACATGGGCGAGTTGATGGAGCGGCCCGGCGCTTTCGAGAATATGCTGAAGATGAAGAAACTGGTGATCAACGACTTCTAGCGGGGAACAATGGGCGGCGCTGCACGGCGGGCGGTAGTGGCAGGAGCCAGCGGGTTCATCGGCGTGCGGCTGATCGCGCAGCTGCGCGAGGGCGGATACCAAGTGGCGGTGATCGGCCGCGGCGAGAAGTCCGATGCCCAGTGGGGCGATGGCCCGGGGCTGGAGGCACTGGTCGACGGCGCGGATCTGCTGGTGAACCTGGCCGGGAAGAATGTCGGGTGTCGCTATCACGATGCGGCCCGAAACGAGATCCTCGCTTCGCGGGTGGACACGACCCGTGCGCTGCACGAAGCGGTTAGCCGGGCCGCGAATCCGCCGCAGCTGTGGCTGAATGCGTCAACCGCGACCATCTACCGGCACAGCATGGATGCGCCGAACACCGAGGCCGACGGCCGGATCGGTGAAGGCTTCTCGGTGGATGTGGCGCGCAACTGGGAACGCGAGTTCTTCCGCGGCCAGCTGCCCACGCGCCGGGTGGCCCTGCGCATGGCGATCGTGCTCGGCGATGGCCCAGCCACGCGCAAGCTGCTGGCCATTGCGCGGCTGTGGCTTGGCGGGGCGCAGCACGATGGCTGGTGGCCTGCGCATCGGCGGTACCGCGGCATCGGGGAAGACCCGAGCGGATCCGAACGCAGCGGCTGGCATCGCACGCGCGGGAACCAGCGCTTCAGCTGGATCCACGTGGATGATGCGCTCGGCGCGATCAGGCATATCATCGAGCACCCCGAAATCTCCGGGCCGGTCAATCTCAGCTCGCCGTACCCGGTGGCGAATCGGGAACTGATGGCCTCGCTGCGCCGCGCCGCAGGCAGGAAATTCGGGTTACCCGCGTATCGTTGGATGCTGGAACCGGCCATGTTCGTGCTGCGCGTGGAACCCGAAATGCTGCTGAAGTCCCGTTGGGTGCTGCCCGGGGTGCTGCAGGACAGCGGCTACGAATTCCGCTGGCCGCACCTGGACGTGGCACTGGAAGACGTCGCCGGGAATCTGGCCGGAAAACAACTTTAAGGACGCGCATTGGCACCGAGGATCCGCCGCTTCACCCTGCCCGAGCTGGCCCGCGGCTACCGCGGAGACCTGGGAGACGACTACATTGAACTGCTGCACTTCCGGAATTTCGATGCACCGCTGGCGGCCGATGGCGCGCGGCTGGAGGAATGCCGGTTCAGTTCCGTGCAGATCGAGTCCTTGCGCAACGCCCGGCTGATCCAGTGCGAGCTCGAGCAGGCCGGGGCACCGGCGCTGCAGGCTGCCGGGGTGTTCCTCAACGACGTGCGGGTCAACCACAGCCGCTTCGGCTCCGCGGATTTCGCTGAGGCACAGCTTGATGGCGTGGCGTTCGAGAACTGCAAATTCGGCTGGCTGAACCTGCGCGGCGCCACGGTGCGGGACGTGCGCTTCCGCAATTGCCAGTTCGAGGAGATCGATCTGGGCGGACAGATCCAGCGCCTGGGCTTCGCCGATTCGCGGGCAGGGCAGATCAACTGCCATGGTGCGCAACTGCGCGAGGTGGATTTGCAGGGGCTGGATTTCGCTGATGTGGAAGGTGTCGATGGGTTGCGCGGCGCGCAGATCAGCTCGCTGCAGCTGGGCCTGCTGGGCGAGGCGATGGCCAGCCACCTGGGGATCAAGCTAGGTAGCTGATTTGCCCGTGCCTGGCCGCCAGCTGCGCGGCCGTTTCGGACAGCAGGTGCTGCATGGCCGCGGCCGCGCGGGTCAATGAGACATCGCGCCGGTGCGCCAGTCCGATGGTGCGGGCCAGCGGTTCGCGCAGGGCAATGGAGCGCACGCCTGGGGCGTCCAGCGCCACCGTCGCTGGAACCACGGCGACGCCGAGCCCGCGCTGCACGAAGCGCAGCACCGCGTCCATTTCCCCGCCTTCCACGACGATGTTCGGCATCAGGCCGGCAAGCTTGTAGGCCGCAGCGGTGCTGGCGCGCAGGTCGTAGCTGTGCGCGAAGGCTAGCTGCGGCACTGGCGCCAACGCGCGCAGGTCGAGTTCGCTGCCGGCCAGATGCGGGTGCTCCAGCGAGTCGATGACCACCAATTGTTCTTCCAGCAGCGGCAGGTTCTCCAGATGGCTGCCGTTCACCGCGTGTTCCGAGGTCACGATGAGCGCCAGATCCAGCGCGCCGCCGTCGAGCTGCTCCAGCAGCTTGTGCGATCCCGCTTCGAACATTTGCAGCTGCACCCCGGGGTAGCGGGTGCGGAAGATCGACAGCGCTTCGGCCACCAGCGAAACGCACAGTGACGGAGGCGCGCCCAGGCGAACCCGGCCGCGTCGCAGCCCTGCCAGATCAGCCATTTCGGTGCGGATGGATTCCTCGTCGGCCAGCATCCGGCGCGCGCGGGGCAGCACGGCCTGTCCGGCGGCGGTGAGGGTGATGTTGCCGCGGGCGCGGTGGAACAGCTCGGAGCCCAGCTCCTGCTCCAGCGTGGCGATCTGCCGGCTCAGGGAGGGCTGGGTCAGATGCAGCTGTTCGGCAGCCCGGGTGAAGTGCCCCACATCGGCGATGGCGGTGAAGCCGCGCAATTGCTCTAGGTTCATGCTGCATAGCCTACTGCTATGGACATCATGCCAATAATTCATTGGACGTATTCTTGGCGCGGGTCGATGCTGGAAAACATGAGAAATGAACAGCAGATATCCACTTCCGTACTGGTCATCGGCACCGGCGGTTCCGGCTTGCGCGCGGCCATCGAGCTGGCAGAGGCGGGCACCGATGTGCTGGCCGTGGGCAAGCGCCCGCGCCACGATGCGCACACCGCGCTGGCCGCCGGCGGCATCAACGCGGCGCTGGGCACGATGGACGCCGAGGACAGCTGGCAGCAGCATGCGGCGGACACCATCAAGGAGAGCTACTTCCTGGCCGATCCGCGCACCGTGCAGGTCGTCGCCGAAGGCGCGGCCCGCGGCATCGAGGACCTGGAACGCTACGGCATGAACTTCGCCCGCGAAACCGACGGCCGCATCTCGCAGCGCTTCTTCGGCGCCCACAAGTTCCGGCGCACCGCCTTCGCCGGGGACTACACCGGGCTGGAAATCCAGCGCACCCTCATCAAACGGGCCGAGCAGCTACAGGTCCCGATCCTCGACACCGTCTACATCACCGAACTGCTCACCGCCGAAGGCCGGATTTTCGGCGCCTACGGCTTCGACGTCAACGATGGCACCGGCTACCTCATCCACGCTGACGCGGTCATCCTGGCCGCCGGCGGGCACAACCGCATCTGGCGCCGCAGCAGCTCGCGCCGCGACGAGAACACCGGCGACTCGTTCCGCCTGGCTGTCCAGGCCGGCGCCCGGCTGCGCGACCCGGAACTGGTGCAGTTCCACCCCTCGGGCATCATCGAACCGGAAAGCGACGCCGGAACCCTGGTCTCCGAGGCCGCGCGCGGCGAAGGTGGCATCCTCACCAATGCGCTGGGCGAACGCTTCATGGCCCGCTATGATGCGAAGCGCATGGAGCTGTCCACCCGCGACCGCGTCGCACTGGCCGCCTACACCGAAATCCGCGAGGGCCGCGGCACCGAAAACGGCGGAGTATGGCTGGACGTGTCGCACCTGGACCGCGAGGTCATCATGAAGCGGCTGCCGCGGGTCTATCAGACCATGATGGAACTGCAGATGCTGGACATCACCGAACAGAAGATGGAGATCGCCCCGACCGCGCACTACTCCATGGGCGGGGTGTGGGTGGATCCGCTGACGCATGCCACCGAGGTTCCCGGGCTCTACGCCATCGGCGAGGCTTCCTCCGGGCTGCACGGGGCCAACCGGCTGGGCGGCAACTCGCTGATCGAACTGCTGGTCTTCGGGCGCATCGTGGGGCAACACGCGGCGCAGTACTCCGCGTCGCTGGCCGCCCAGCCACGCTCGGCCCAGGCCGTCACCGCCGCCCGCACCCACATCGCCGAGCTGCTCGGATCCCGGGGCCAGGAAAACGTGCGCAGCCTGCAGCGCGCCATTCGGGACCTGATGACTGAGCATCCCGGGGTGGTGCGTGATGAAGCGGGATTGCTGGCAGGCCTGGCGAAGCTGGAGAGAATCGAGCAGCGCATGGAGAACGTGGGAATCCACCCGGACATCGCCGGCTACCAGGACCTGGCGCACGCCTTCGACCTGCAGTCCGCGGCGTTGGCCGCACGCGCCACGCTGGAAGCGGCGCTCGAACGCCGCGAAACCCGCGGCTGCCACAACCGCAGCGACTACCCGGCCATGGACCCGGCCCTGCAGGTGAACCTGGTCTGGTCGCCGAGCACCGGGATCACCCGCGAAGCGATTCCCGAGGTCCCGGAGCAGATCGCGGAACTGATCACCGAAGTCTCCCAGGAGGGCAAGCTGGTCGAGTAGCGATTTCACCCGAATTTGCCAGCCGGGCATCGGTACCTGAAACTGTCGTTAGCGGCAGGAGACGGGTCCGGTTCCCGGATCCGCATCCGGGGGTGAGCCGCGCGAGTGGAGGAATCAATGGCCCACGTCGGGCTGGTCTTCGTAGGCCTGATCTTGTTCATCAACGGGCTGGTGTCCCTGGGCCGAATTCCGGCCCGTTCGGCCGCAGTGCTCAACCTCATGGTGGGCGGCGTTCAAATCCTGCTGCCTACGCTGATCATGGTCCAGGCCGGCAGCGACACCCTGATGGTCAATGGCGCCTGGCCGAGCTACCTGTTCGGAATGACCTATCTTCTGGTGGGCCTGAATACGCTCTGCGGCTTCGATACCGGCGCCTTCGGCTGGTTCAGCGCCTTCGTGGCGGTGATCGCCGTGTACAAGGCGGTGATGTCCCTGAGCACGGATCCCATCTTCGCGGTGATTTGGCTGTCGTGGGCGCTGATGTGGCTGTGCCTGTTCCTGCAGCATGCGCTGGGGGTGCAACGGCTAGGTGGCATCGAGCTGCAGCGCTTCGCCGGCTGGCTGCTGGTCAGCGCCGGAATCCCGTCCAGCACGGTGCCGGCGCTGTTCGCCCAGAACGGGATCTGGACGACCGCCCCGGCCGCCGGCCTTGCGGCGTTGGCGGCTCTGGCGGTGTCACTGGGCTTCAGCGCCTGGCAGGGGCTTCGCTCGGACAGAACGCTGGAGGCGCGCCAGAACCTCGCGGCCTAGCGGTCGCGCTGCACCCGGGCCTCGTCCCACACCGGCGTGTCGGACTCGTAGACTTTGCCGTCGGAGCCGAAGACCAGGAAGCGGTCGAAGCCACGGGCGAACCAGCGGTCGTGGGTGACTGCCAGGACGGTGCCCTCGAACGCGTCGATGGCGCGTTCCAGCGCCTCGCCCGAATGCAGGTCCAGGTTGTCGGTGGGCTCATCGAGCAGCAGCAGCGTCGCCCCGGAGAGCTGCAGCAGCAGGATCTGGAAACGTGCCTGCTGGCCGCCGGAGAGCGAGTCGAATTTCTGCTCCGACTGGCCGGCCAGGCCGTAGCCATCCAGCGCGCCGGCGGCCGCCTCGCGCGGCAGGCCCGAGCGGTGCTCGTCGCCGCGGTGCAGGATTTCCAGCAGCGTGCGGCCGAACAGGTCCGGGCGCGAATGGGTCTGCGCGAAGTAGCCGGGGCGGATGCGCGCCCCGAGCTTCACCGTGCCGGCGTGTTCCACCGGCTCGATGACCACGTCGGAGACCGGCAGGTGCTCGCGCTCCGGGTCGGTGCCGCCGGAGGCCAGCAGGCGCAGGAAGTGCGATTTGCCCGAGCCGTTGGATCCCAGGATGCCGACGCGGTCGCCGAACCAGATCTCGGTATTGAAGGGCTTCATGAGGTTGGTTAGCTCAAGCTTCTCGGCGACGATCGCGCGCTTGGCGGTGCGACCGCCCTTCAGCCGCATCTGCACGTTCTGCTCCAGCGGGATGGCCTGCGGTGGGCCGGCTTCCAGGAACTTCTCCAGCCGGGTGGTGGCCGCCTGGTAGCGGTTGGCCATGTCGGAGCGGAACGCGGCCTTGGTCTTGTACATGTTCACCAGCTCCTTGAGCTTGGCATGCTCCTCGTCCCAGCGCTTGCGCAGCTCCTCGAAGCGCTCGTTGCGCTCCTTGCGGGCGTCCACATAGGAACCGAACGCCCCGCCGTGCACCCAGGCGGTCGCCCCGCCATGGCCCGGCTCCAGGGTGACGATGCGGGTAGCGGCGTTGTTCAGCAGCTCGCGATCGTGGCTGATGAACAGCACGGTCTTGTTGGAGCGGGACATCGTCTCCTCCAGCCAGCGCTTGCCCGGCACGTCCAGGTAGTTGTCCGGCTCGTCCAGCAGCAGCAGCTCGTCGTTGCCCTCGAACAGCGCTTCGAGCACCAGGCGCTTTTGCTCGCCGCCGGACAGGGTGCGCGCCAGCCGGTCCCCGGCCTTGTCGAAGCCGACACCCAAGGCGGCCATGCAGACCTTGTCCCAGGTGGTTTCCAGCTCGTAGCCGCCGGCGTCGCCCCATTCGATGATCGCCTCGGCGTAGCGCATGTGGACTTTCTCGTCCTCGCTGGTGAGCATCTTCGCCTCGTACTCGGCGACCTTGGCGGCGGCCTGGGCCAGCGCCGGGGCGGCGGTGGACAGCAGCAGGTCCTTCACCGTCGACTCGTCGCGCACCTGCCCGACGAACTGGCGCATGATGCCCAGGGTGCCGGTGCGGTTAATGGAGCCTTCGTCGGCCTTCAGATCTCCTGCGATGATCTTGAACAGGGTGGTCTTGCCGGTGCCGTTGGGTCCGATCAGCGCGGTCTTTGAACCGGCGGTGACTTTGAACGCCACCCCGCCCAGCAACTGGGTGCCGTCGGAAAGGAAATACTGGATGTCTGTTACGTCGATATGGGCCACTTGGCAATCCTATCGGGCTTTGGCCGGTTCGTTCCCGCCGCGGCAACCCGCGCTAGGCTAGCGTAGTGCCATGCAGATCGAATTGGACATCTCCGGCGCGCTTCATGCCTGCTGCCATCCGGGCTTCGCAGTGGGCGAGAAGGTGCTCTGGGAGATCGCGCGGCTGCGCTACCCGGATGGCACCGTGGTCTACGAGCTGAATGACCACGACACGTTCAGCGAATCCGGGATGCCGGTGAGTCCGGTGCACGGCATAGTGGCGGACATCCACTACATCGACCACCACTACGAGCCGGCCATCGGCGATCCCGGAGTGCTGCAGCCCTCCGGGGAACCGGCCAGGATCACCCCGACCACCAGCGTCCCTGCGGGCACGGACTTCAATCACGATCTCATCCACGTCATCCTGGAACTTCTCGACCCAAACCAGCTGCCGCAGATCTGCGACTGGGATCCGCAATTGGACTGCCCGTCGGATCCCTCAGCGCGCGAAGACGCCGCTCGCGCGCAGTTCGAGCTCAGCAGCGCAAGCGTCCACTTGCGTGAACTCGCTGAGGAACTGGCGAAGCGCTACGGCCACTTGGCCCAGGTGCGCTCCGATAGCCTAGGCCAGATCTCGATGCTGCCGCGGGCCGCCGGCGCCGCCGAAGTGCACTGGCGGCTGGATTTCAGCGATGTCCCCACGCAGCTGGTGCTCACCGTGGCCGGCGCCGAGTGGACCTGGCCAGCTGATGCGGCATCGATCGGGCAGCTGGCGCAGATCGTGGAAGCGGTCACCGCCGGGCGCCTTGAAGAACAGCGGCAGGCAACCGGCGCCAGCATGGTCCTTGCGATGAGCATCGAGCTGGCCGATGGCACCACACTGATCCAGCGCGACACGGTCCAGGGTTTCGCTGGGCAGGACTCGTTCGCGGTCATCGGTCCATTGGGCGACCGGTTGGCCCGAAGCGGCGCCTTCATACCCTGGGGCTAGCTGCCGCCTGCCTGCTGGATCAGCTTGGTCGAAAGCGACGTCCAGCGGACACTCGCGCGTCACCTGGTGTTCGCCTGCCGGTCTCAAAGGCTTGCGAATCTTGGGAGGTCATCTCAAGCAAACGCCAAGCAATTTTCGGGGGACTACCGACGTGAATCGAACCGCACAGAGGTCAGCGGGCATCCTTGCCGCGCTGGCATTGGGGGCCGGGGGCCTTGCACCGCTGGCACTGGCCGCAGGAGCCAACGCGGAGAGCGGAAGCTATTTCGAGCGCACCGCCACGTACCCGGTGCACCAGAACCATCCTGAGGGCGCAGCGGCCGAAACCGCCGCGGAAATCTCCACGGTCTCGGCCGATGGGCAGACGCTGATCTACACCGATGCGCTCTCGCGCCAGATCGGCTTCGTCGACATTTCCGACGCCGCGAAGCCGGTGGGCCTGGGCACCCTGCCGCTGCACCAGCTGGACAGCGCCGAGGACGAGCCGACCAGTGTCGCCGCCTTCGGCGAGTACGTGCTGGTGGTGGTCAACACCTCCACCAGCTACAGCGAGCCCTCGGGCCGCGTGGACGTGGTGCGCATCGCCGACCGCACGCTGGTGCACAGCATTGCGCTGCCGGGCCAGCCCGATTCCATCGCGCTGTCTGCCGACGGCGCCTATGCGGCGATCGCCATCGAGAACGAACGCGACGAGGATGCCGGCGACGGAGGGCTGCCGCAGGCCCCTGCCGGTTCGGTGGCGATCCTCGACACCGTGGGCCAGTCCCCGGCGGACTGGTCTCTGCGCGAGGTGCCGCTGGCCGGCGGAACCCGCGAGAACCCCGAAGCGCTGGATGAGCTGGCGCAGGCGGGGCTGGATACCCCGCAGGATCCGGAACCCGAATACGTGAGCATCAACTCGCGCAACCAGGCGGCGGTCTCCCTCCAGGAAAACAACGGCATCGTGCTGATCGACCTGCCCAGCGGCACCATCGCCAAGGCCTTCAGCGCCGGCACCGTGGACCTGGAAGGCATCGATACCGAAGAGGACGGAAAACTCGACCCCGCAGGCTCGCTGCTGGGCGTGCCGCGCGAACCGGATGCCATCGGCTGGATCCAGGACCGCTACCTGGCCACCGCGAACGAGGGCGACTGGAAGGGCGGCAGCCGCGGCTTCACCGTCTTCGATTCGAGCACCGGCGAACCGGTGTGGGATGCCGGAAGCAGCTTCGAGCATCTCGCGCTGTCCCAGGGGCTGTTCCCCGACGGCCGGGCGGGGAAGAAGGGCACCGAGCCGGAGGGCCTGGCCATCGGCGAATACCAGGGCACCGACTACGCCTTCGTCGCCTCCGAACGCGGGAACTTCGTCGCGGTATACGATATGGCCGATCCGCGCGCGCCGAAGTACGTGCAGACCCTGCCCACCACCAACGGGCCCGAGGGCATCCTGCCGATCCCGGGCCGCGAGCTGCTCGCCGTCTCCTCGGAAACAGACGAGGCCGAGAACGGGGTGCGTTCGGCGCTGAACCTGTTCAGCTTCGGTGCCGCCGCGCCGCAATTCCCGCAGCTGTCCTCCGATCCGGCCGATCCGGTGCCGTTCGGCGCGCTCAGCGGGCTGTCGGCCAACCCGGCCGATGCCTCGCAGCTCTTCGCAGTCAGCGACAACGCGTACCAGCCGCGCATCTACACGCTGGAGGCCGGCACCCCGGCCACCGTCGAATCCTCGATGGCGGTCACCGGCGCCAGCGTCGAACTGGACCTGGAAGGCATCACCGCCCGCGCTGATGGCGGATTCTGGGCAGCCCATGAAGGGGAAACCGGGGCGCAGAACCTGCTGGTGCGCATCGACGCGGAAGGCGTGGTGCAGGAGGAAATCGCGCTGCCTGAACTGGCGGAGCTGGGCAAGCACGGGCTGGAAGGCATCGCCGCCACCGGCTCGGACGATGAGGAAGAAGTGGTGTTCGCGGTGCAGCGCGAGCTGCCCGGCGAGGATTACGTCCGCCTGGGCAGGTACCTCCCGGCCACCGGCGAGTTCAGCTGGTACGGCTACCAGCTGGAAGCGGCGGTGGACGGCGCCTGGAACGGCCTGTCGGAAATCACCGCCCTGCCCGATGGCTCCTACGCGGTGATCGAGCGCGATAACCAGGTGGGCCCTGGTGCCGCGCACAAGAAGATCTACCAGGTGCGGCTTCCGGATGCTGCGGCCGGGGAAGTGCCGCTGGTGCAGAAGATGCTGGCGGCCGATGTGCTGCCGGCGCTGCAGGAAACCAGCGGATGGACCCAGGAGAAGCTCGAGGGCCTGGCCGTTGCCGATGGCGAGGTCTACGTGGTGACCGACAACGATGCGGTGGACGACGCCACTGGCGAAACCGTGTTCGCGCACCTGGGTGCGGCCGATGAGGTGTTCGACCTGGCCGGCCCGGAACCGAGCGAGCAGCCAAGCGAAGAACCGAGCGAGGAACAGGGCGAAGCGCCGGTTGCGGAACCAACCGCGAGCCCTTCGCAGGCCCCGCAGCAGGATTCCAACCAGCCCCAGGCGCCCACGGATGCGCCGCAGCAATGGCGGCCAACCGAGCCTGAGGCCGGCGGGGACCTCGCGGACACCGGCGCCAACAGCTTCTGGCTGATCCCGGTGGGCGCGGTGATCGCGCTGCTCGGCGCGGCGGCGGCGATCAAGAGCGCACGGGCCCGCGCCAAGTAGCACGGGTCGAGTAGTCCGGGAGCAGCCCGGCCCCGGGCACAGCGAAGGCGTGGCACCCGCAGGTGCCACGCCTTCGCTGATTAAAACTAGTTCTTCTTCTGCGAGATCACGACCGCAGCCACGGCGGCGATGACCAGCGAGATGAGCAGGAACTTGCCGCCCTTGCCGGACTTCTTCTCCGGGGCGGAAAGGCTCTTCTGGGCCGCCTGCACGGCGTTCTCCACGGAGGCGCGGGCCCGCTTGGCGGCCTTGGAGTTCCCGCCGACATTCTCGATCAGGTTGGCGCCGGCCTTGCTGATGGCATCGGTGTTGACGCCGGCGACGGCCTCGTTCCAGCTGCCGCGGATTTCCTTGGGCAGCTCTTCCTTGGCGGTCTTGGCGAGTTTCGCCAGCGACTTCTCAACTTGCTTCAAGCTCTTGGCAGTCTTCGACATGTTGTTCCTCTCTGGTGGACCTGGAGTCGGGTAGACCTTGAGGTCTCTGTTCCAGCCTAGCCAGCCGGAGGTTGGCGCTCAAGGACGTGCCGTTGCGCTCACTGCGAACTGGGAACTTACTGGGAGGGCGGGCGCAGCGCGCGGATCCGGGTGCGCAACGCGCTGAACAGGCACAGCAGCATCAGGATCGCGGCGACCGAGAGCACCGTGGCGAACCCCGGCGAAGTGGACTGCCCGGTATAGCGGTCGGCGATGATCCAGCCGATCACCCACAGCGCACCGGCGTTCAGGTAGATCCCCATCGGGTTCTTGAAGCTGACCGCGCTGAGGAAGAGCGCCAGCAGCAGCACCGCGAGCGCGCAGGCTCCCTTGAACATCAGCGAGCCGGCGTCGGCGCCGGAGTGCGCGGTGAAGGCGACGGCCTCGGCCAGCACGATCACCGAGAGCCACCCGGCGAACAGGCCGAAGCTGGCGCGGGTGATCCACCGGTCCACCTGCCGCAGCGCCGCGGTCCTGCCGACCATCACCACAATGCGGATCAGCAGGGCCAGCAGGAGCAGGCCGAAGGCCAGCGAGGCGCCGATGCGGTCGCGCTCCAGGAACGCCACCCACAGCGCATTGCACAGCACCGCGCCGAGCACCCAGGGCCGCAGCCGGTGGTGCAGCCCGGTGCGTTCTTGCGGCAGGCACTGCCAGATCGCGTAGAACGCCACGGCGGCCATCAGCCCGAACCAGGGCAGCTGCCCGATGGGCGGAACGGAGGCGACGGTGGCGTCGGGCCCCAGCCAGCCGCCGGCGATGTCCTCCAGCCCGGCGGCCGAAAGCACCGCCCATGCCGCCCAGCCCAAGCCGAGCAGGATGGCGGCCGCATAGCCCACGGTAACCAGCCTTGTCTTCACGATTCCGAACGTACCACGGCCCGGGGACCAAAACGGTTCGCCACGGCTAGAGTGGAAGCATGACTGAGCCTTGGGTACGACGTGCCATTTCCCTGCTCGACGCTGACGCGAACCGCAGCGCCGACACCCACCTGCATCGCTTCGAGCTCCCCGGCCACTGGGGGATCGAGCTCTACCTGAAGGACGAGTCGGTGCACCCCACCGGCTCGCTCAAGCACCGGCTGGCCCGCTCGCTGATCCTCTACGGGCTGGTCAACGGAAAGATCGCCGAAGGCACCACGCTGGTGGAAGCCTCCAGCGGGTCCACCGCGGTCTCCGAAGCCTACTTCGCGCGGATGCTGGGGCTGGAGTTCATTGCGGTGGTGCCCAGGTCCACCAGCGCGGAGAAGATCGAGCTCATCGAGTTCTACGGCGGCCGCTGCCACCTGGTGGACGCGGCCGGAGAAGTCGACGCGGCGGCCCGCGAGCTGGCCGCCGGCACCGGCGGCTACTACCTGGACCAGTTCACCTATGCCGAGCGGGCCACCGACTGGCGCGGGAACAACAACATTGCCGAGTCGGTGTACGCGCAGATGGCTGCCGAAGCGCATCCGATTCCCAGCTGGATCGTCGTCGGCGCCGGGACCGGCGGCACCAGCGCCACGTTCGGGCGCTATGCGCGCTACAAGCGGCATGAGACCCGGATCTGCGTGGGCGACCCGGAAGGCTCGTCGTTCTATGAGGGCTGGCGCACCGGGGACCTGGGCTACGCCACGGGCCGCGGATCGCGCATCGAGGGGATCGGCCGGCCCAGCGTGGAGCCGAGCTTCGTCCCCGGGGTGATCGACCGCATGGTGCAGGTGCCCGACGCCGCCTCGCTGGCCGCCATGCACTTCCTGCGCGCCAAGACCCGCTATTTCGCCGGCGGTTCCACCGGAACCAACCTCTATGCGGCCTTTACGATCATCGCGCAGATGCTGCAGCGCGGCGAGCAGGGCTCGGTGGTGACGCTGATCTGCGACTCCGGCGAGCGCTACGCGAAGACCTACTACAACCCCGACTGGGTGGCCGGGCAGGGCCTGGACCTGGCGCCCTATCAAGCGCAGCTCGAGCGCTTCCTCGAAACGGGAGCCTGGGACTAGCTGCGCAGGCTGGGCATCAGCCCGGCCTTGTGCTTGCGCTGGTGCACCGAGAAGTAGCCCAAGCCGGCGTCGCCTGCCACGAACTGCCGCTGGGAGCGGGCGGGCAGGTAGATGATGTCGCCGATGGCCAGCTCGATGGATCCGCTGGCGGTGCGCAGCACCCCGGAACCTGCAAAGACGTGCAGCAGCACGTCGAGCTCCGGGCCCTGGTGCTGCCCGATCTCCTCGCCCGGGGCCAGGGAGATGACGTTGGCGTCCAGGTCGCGCTGCTCGGGTTCCAGCTTCCAGATCGCTCCGTTAGATTTTCCGGCGGCCAGTTCGGTGGTGTTGGCCATGCGGCGCGGTTCGGGCATTGTCTCTCCTTGAAGTGCTGTGCTGCTGCTTCCAGCCTAGCCAATCCCGCAGGGCGCCGGAGCGGCGGCAGGTGCGGACGCAGGCGATTGGTGCCTAGGATGAGAGCCAAGGAGGGAAGATGACTGAAAGTCCAGCAGCGCGGCATGCGAGCACCCAAGCGGATTTCGCAGCGAACCTGGCTTCCATCCGCGCGCGGATTGCCGCGGCGGAGGCCAAGGCCGGTCGGGCGGCGGGCAGCGTGCGGCTGCTGCCGGTTACCAAGACGGTCCCGGCTGAACGGCTGCGCCTGGCGATCGCGGCCGGGGTTCACTGGCTGGGGGAGAACAAGGTGCAGGAAGCGTGGGAGAAATCCCAGGCGCTGGCGGACCTGCCGCAGCTGAAGTACTCGGTGATCGGGCACCTGCAAACCAACAAGGCCAAGTACGTGGCCCGGTTCGCCGACGAGTTCCAGGCCCTGGATAATCTGCGCCAGGCACAGGCGTTGGAGCGCCGGCTGGAGATCGAGGACCGCACCCTTGAAGTGTTCATCCAGGTGAACACGTCGTCAGAAGAATCCAAGTTCGGGCTGGAACCTGGCCAGGCTCCGGAATTCCTCAGGCAGTTGCAGGGCTTCGAGCGGCTGCAGGTTAAGGGATTGATGACCTTGGCGGTGTTCTCGCCACAGCAGGAACTGGTCCGCGCCTGCTTCCGGAAGCTGGTTGCCGTGCGCGAAGAGCTTCGCCAATTGAACCTGGGCAGCGTGGAAGAGCTGTCCATGGGGATGAGCGGGGACTTCGAGCTGGCCATTGCCGATGGAGCCACGGTGGTGCGCGTGGGCCAGGGCCTATTCGGTGCACGGGCCTTGCCTGATTCGCACTATTGGCCAGGGTTCGCCGGCTAGTTTCCGGCGGCGTGGGAGGCCGGTCTGCGCTTGTTCGTCCTGTCACAGGCCGGTGTGCTGGGAAGAACTTGAAGTTGCGGCGTATGCCCATGACAGCAGCCGGTCGACGCAGTAGGGTGAAGAGCAGACCCACTGGAACATTGTGTGCAGGAGGAATGTTTTGCCTACCGTAGCCGACCACCTGATTGAACAGCTCGATACCCAGGGAGTGCGCCGCATCTACGGCATCCCGGGCGATTCCCTGAACGGCTTGACCGATTCCCTGCGGGAGAACGGGCGGATCGAATGGGTCCACCACCGCCATGAGGAAGCCGCCGCCTTCGCGGCAGCGGCGGAGGCGGAAATCACCGGCGAGCTGACCGTCTGCGTCGGCTCGTGCGGACCGGGCAACCTGCACTTGATCAACGGGCTGTACGACGCGAACCGCTCGCGCGTCCCGGTACTGGCGATCGCCGCGCACATCCCTACCGGGGAGATCGGCTCCAACTATTTCCAGGAGACGCACCCGGTCGAAGTCTTCCGCGAATGCTCGGTCTATGCCGAACAGGTTTCCGATCCCAAGCAGATGCCCCGGATGCTGCGCATTGCGATGCGCGAGGCCATCGAGAAGCGCGGTGTGGCGGTGCTGGTGATTTCCGGCGATGTGGCGCTGGCGGAGATGGAACGCACGCCAACGCAGAAGATCATCAAGACCAATCCGCGGGTGCTGCCCAATGAAGAGGAGCTCGAGCGCGCCGCCGAGGTCCTCGAAGCCTCGCGCAAGGTCACCATTCTCGCCGGTGCGGGCGTGGCCGGAGCGCATGAGGAGGTCATCGAGCTGGCTGGCAAGCTCGGTGCGCCGATCGTGCATGCCATGCGCGGCAAGGAGCATATCGAATACGACAACCCGTACGATGTGGGCATGACCGGCCTGCTGGGCTTCGCTTCGGGCGCCAAGGCGATCGCCGAATGCGATGTGCTGCTGATGCTGGGCACCGATTTCCCCTACCAGCAGTTCTACCCGCAGGATGCGACCATCATCCAGGTGGATATCCGCGGCGAGCAGATCGGCAAGCGCACCCGGGTGGACATCCCGCTGGTCGGCACGGTGAAGGACACGGCCGCGGCACTGGCCGCCGTGCTTCCGGTGCAGACCCACCGCAAGCACCTGGAGGCCGCGGTGGAGCACTACCGCAAGACCCGTACGAAGCTCGACGAGCTGGCTACGCCCTCCAAGGCCGGCGCCGCAATCCACCCGCAGTATTTGGCCCGGCTGATCGACCAGCACGCAGATGAAGATGCGATCTTCACCGCCGACGTGGGTTCCCCGGTGATCTGGGCGGCCCGCTACCTCTCGATGACCGGCAAGCGCCGGGTGCTGGGCTCCTTCAACCACGGTTCCATGGCCAACGCGCTGTGCCACGCCCTGGGCGCCCAGGCAATTGACCGGCAGCGCCAGGTGATCGCCTTCGCCGGGGATGGCGGATTGGCCATGATGCTCGGCGAGCTGCTCACTGCCACGCAGAACAAGCTGCCGGTCAAGATCGTCGTGTTCAACAACTCCTCGCTGAATTTCGTGGAACTGGAGATGAAGGCCGCCGGGTTCGTCACCTACGCCACCGATCTGCACAATCCGGACTTCGGGGCCGTGGCCACCGCCTCCGGGCTCAAGGGCTACCGGGTGGATGATTCGGCGCGGCTCGAAGCCACGGTGGAAGAATTCCTGGCTCATGACGGGCCTGCGCTGCTGGATGTGTCGACCGACCGCCAGGAGATGTCGATGCCTCCGGCAATCAAGCTGGAACAGGCCAAGGGCTTTGCCTTGTACGCCTTGAGGACCGTGCTCTCCGGGCGCGGCGATGAGCTGCTGGATCTGGCGAAAACCAACTGGCGCCAACTGTTCTAGCGGATTTGTGCCTATGCTTGTTGCTGGTGCCCTTGGCACCAGCAACACGTTTGTGACATCAGAAAGTTGGCGCTTTGGCTTCGCAACCTGCCGCTCTGCATGCGGCCACCATCGAGGATTTCACCCGCAACCTGGCAACTGTCAACCAGAAGATCGCCGCTGCGGCAACGGCTGCGGGCCGAGACGCCGGCTCGGTCCGGCTGCTGCCGGTGACCAAGACCATCGATACCGACCGCTTGGCCTTGGCCATTGCCGCCGGTGTGGACACGCTGGGGGAGAACAAGGTCCAAGAGGCCCAGGGCAAGTACGAGCATTTCTGCGAGGAGTTCCCGCACCTGCGCTATGCGATCATCGGTCCGCTGCAGACGAACAAGGCGAAGTTCGTGGCGAAGTTCGCTGATGAATTCCATGCGCTGGACTCGCTGAAACTCGCCGAGACCTTGCAACGCCGCTTGGACCTCGAAGATCGGACGCTGGAGGTCTTCATCCAGGTCAATACCTCGGGGGAGGAAAGCAAATCCGGAATCCAGGCTGGCGAGGCAGCCGGGTTGCTTGCCGGTTTGGCGCCGCTGGACCGATTGAAGCCGGTGGGCCTGATGACCATGGCGGCGAATACCACCGATGAAGCATCCATCCGCGGCAGCTTCTCGCTGCTGCGCGAGACCCGTGACCAATTGCAGCAGGATGCTCCTGACGGCTTCCAGCACCTGTCCATGGGCATGAGCGGCGACTACGAGCTGGCCATCGCCGAAGGGGCCACCGTTGTGCGCGTGGGCCAGGGAATCTTCGGTGCCCGCACCTACCAGGCTTAAAGGGCGTCTGCGTCGCTGCTGAGCGTCGTTACCAGGGGCAGCTGATATTGCTCAGCTGTCCCTAGATTCGCGTTCTCCACAATCGGTTCTGCGCTGCCCAAACTGTCCGTGGCGGGGCGGACACTACATGTAGTGGTGCACGTTGTGCACCCGGAACTAGATAGGGGACGCGGAACACGCCGACGAACATCTCACAGAAGAATTTTTAACCCACAATGGAGTTCTGCCAACCTGTGGACAAAGGACTCGAGTCCGCGAGAAATCGCGGTTTAAACGGGGGGTAATATCCACAGATCCTGTGGACGTCTTCGTGGATGAATGACATACTTGTAATACATCATGTTGTGGCCGCTTGACCGGCCAAACACAAGATGTAGTATTGAAACCGTTGGTGTGGCTCGCACCAGAAGCACCTCGAAACAGTGCTTTCGAGGCATCCGAGAGGATGGCTAGGAACTTTCCGAAATTCCGGGAACCTAGCCGAAAATAGACTTTCCAAAGGGGATCAGGGACATGGCCATCACGGTTTACACGAAGCCTTCCTGCGTTCAGTGCAACGCTACTTACCGCGCGCTGGATAAGAAGGGTGTCGAGTACAACAAGGTAGACATCTCTCAGGATGCGGCAGCCTTGGAGCACGTTCGTGGTTTGGGCTACATGCAGGCACCTGTCGTAATCACCGATGACGATCACTGGTCGGGCTTCCGCCCAGACAAGATCGAACTGCTGGCACCAGCCAACTAATTCAGAACTCCATCCGCTAACTTGTAGTGGAGGCGAAAAATAATGGCACCTACAGCACTTGCCGACAGGCAAAATGCTGAGGCCCAGGAACCGCTGGAATTCACCGATTCGAACCTGATCTACTTCTCATCGGTTTCGGAGAATACCAAGCGTTTCGTGGAGAAACTCGAGATGGATGCTGCGCGGATTCCGGTCTATGCGACCGAACCGCAGCTCATCTCGACAGCCCCATATGTGCTGCTCATACCCACTTATGGCGGTGAGGGTGGCAAACGTTCGATCATGCCGCAGATCATGAAGTTCCTGCGGCATGAAGTGAACCGGGCGAATCTTCGCGGCGTGATCGGTGCGGGGAATACAAACTTCGGCGAGTACTACTGCATTGCGGCCAAACGCATTGCCGAGAAATGCAACGTACCCGTGCTTTATACATTCGAAATTATGGGAACCTCAGAAGACGTTCTCAACGTCAAAGAAGGGCTTGAAACCTTTTGGACACCAGCGTCGCAGAACCGGCAGCAACGATGAAGAGCTCTAAGGAGCTTCCAGCCCAGTTCCAGGGCTTGAGCTACAACGACCTGAACGCCATGCTGAACCTCTATGGTCCAGATGGAAAGATCCAGTTCGAGGTAGACCGCTACGCCGCACGCCAGTACTTCCTGGATCATGTGAACAACAACACCGTGTTCTTCCATGACCTGGACGAGAAGCTTGAATACCTGGTCAAGCACGAGTACTACGAGCGCGAAACCCTCGACCAGTACTCGATGAACTTCATCCGGGATCTGTTCAAGCATGCCTTCGGCAAGAAGTTCCGTTTCGAAACCTTCTTGGGCGCCTTCAAGTTCTACACTTCGTACACTCTGAAGACCTTTGACGGCAAGCGCTACCTGGAGCGCTATGAAGACCGCGTCTGCATGGTTGCCCTGCACCTGGCACGTGGCGACGAGAAGCTTGCATTGCACCTGGTCGACGAGATCATCGAAGGCCGCTTCCAGCCTGCCACCCCAACCTTCCTGAATGCCGGCAAGGCGCAGCGTGGCGAACTCGTCTCATGCTTCCTGCTGCGCATCGAAGACAACATGGAGTCGATCGCCCGCGCAGTGAACTCCTCGCTGCAGCTGTCCAAGCGCGGCGGCGGTGTTGCCCTGTCGCTGACCAACCTGCGTGAGCATGGCGCCCCGATCAAGCAGATCGAGAACCAGTCTTCCGGTGTCATTCCGGTTATGAAGCTTCTTGAAGATTCCTTCTCCTACGCGAACCAGCTCGGCGCGCGCCAGGGTGCCGGTGCCGTTTACCTGAACGCGCACCACCCGGATATCTACCGTTTCTTGGATACCAAGCGCGAAAATGCTGATGAGAAGATCCGTATCAAGACTCTGTCCCTGGGTGTTGTCATTCCGGATGTCACCTTCGAACTGGCGCGCAAGAACGAAGACATGTACCTGTTCAGCCCGTACGACGTCGAGCGCGTCTACGGCAAGCCGTTCAGCGAAATCTCCGTCACGGAGAAGTACTACGACATGGTCGACGATGCGCGCATCAAGAAGACCAAGATCAACGCCCGCGAGTTCTTCCAGACTCTGGCCGAGATCCAGTTCGAGTCCGGTTACCCGTACATCATGTTCGAAGACACCGTGAACAAGGCAAACCCAATTGCCGGCCGCATCACCATGTCCAACCTGTGCTCGGAAATCCTCCAGGTTTCTTCCGCTTCGGAATTCTCTGATGACTTGAGCTACAAGACCGTCGGCAAGGACATCTCCTGCAACCTGGGTTCGATGAACATCGCCAAGGCCATGGACGGCAAGGATCTGGCTACCTCGGTTGAGATCGCCATCCGTGCGCTGAGCGCTGTTTCGGACATGTCGGACATCGCTTCGGTTCCTTCGATTGCCGATGGCAACCGCAAGTCCCACGCCATCGGCCTGGGCCAGATGAACCTGCATGGCTTCCTTGCTCGCGAGCACATCTACTATGGCTCCGAAGAAGGCATCGACTTCACGAACATCTACTTCTACACGATCCTGTTCCACGCGCTGACTGCTTCGAACAAGATCGCGATGGAGCGCGGCGAAACCTTCGACAACTTCGAGAACTCGAAGTACGCCTCCGGTGAGTTCTTCGACAAGTACACCGAGCAGGAATGGGCTCCAGCTACCGAGCGCGTCCGTGAATTGTTCGATGGCATGCACATTCCTACCCAGGAAGACTGGAAGTCGCTGAAGGCTTCGGTCATGGAGCACGGCATCTACAACCAGAACCTCCAGGCAGTTCCTCCTACCGGTTCGATCTCGTACATCAACAACTCGACTTCCTCGATCCACCCGGTCGCAGCGAAGATCGAGATCCGCAAGGAAGGTAAGATCGGTCGCGTTTACTACCCGGCTCCTTACATGAACAACGAGAACATCGACTTCTACGAAGACGCTTACGAAATCGGCTACGAGAAGATCATTGACACCTACGCTGCTGCAACCCAGCACGTTGACCAGGGCTTGTCGCTGACCTTGTTCTTCAAGGACACCGTCACTACTCGTGACATCAACAAGGCCCAGATCTACGCATGGCGCAAGGGCATCAAGAGCCTGTACTACATCCGCCTGCGCCAGCTCGCGCTGGAAGGCACCGAGGTTGAAGGCTGCGTTTCCTGCGCACTGTAACCCGGAACCTCAGGCTACGGCCAACGCTATAGCCTATTGAGCAAGTAGCTGCCAATTCTCCAAAAGAATTGGCAGCTACTCGTGTTTAAATGCCTAGTCAAAGGGGATTAGTCTGCGAGAATCACAGAGGCAGAGGTTATGCTTTACGGCGTAAAAGCGGTAGGATTTAAGTCAGTCTTACTGTACATTTTTTGCATATTTCTGCTGATCGATGAGGGGCAATGACCGAGAAGATTCAGCTCGCCAACAAGGTTGAAGCAATCAACTGGAACCGTATCCAGGACGATAAAGACGTGGAGGTCTGGAACCGACTCGTCAATAACTTCTGGCTTCCGGAGAAGGTGCCGCTGTCCAACGACATCCAGTCGTGGGCCACCCTTACCGAAGACGAAAAGCTGCTGACCATGCGTGTCTTCACCGGCCTGACCTTGCTCGATACCCTGCAGGGTACCGTAGGTGCTGTCTCGCTGATCCCGGACGCACTCACCCCGCATGAAGAAGCCGTGTACACCAACATTGCCTTCATGGAATCGGTGCACGCCAAGAGCTACTCGTCGATCTTCTCGACCCTTGCCTCGACCAAAGAAATCGATGAGGCATTCCGCTGGTCCACCGAGAACGTGAACCTGCAGAAGAAGGCCCAGATCATTGAGGGCTACTACCACGGCGAGGATCCGCTCAAGCGCAAGATCGCTTCGACCCTGCTCGAATCGTTCCTGTTCTACTCGGGCTTCTACCTGCCGATGCACTGGTCTTCGCACGCCAAGCTGACCAACACCGCAGACTTGATTCGCCTGATCATCCGTGACGAAGCTGTCCACGGCTACTACATCGGCTACAAGTTCCAGAAGGGCCTGGAAGGCGCCAGCGAAGAGCGCAAGCAGGAGCTGAAGGACTACACCTTCGAGCTGATGTACGAACTGTACGAAAATGAAGTTCAGTACACCCATGATCTCTACGATCCGGTAGGACTGTCCGAGGACGTCAAGAAGTTCTTGCACTACAACGCCAACAAGGCCCTGATGAACCTCGGCTACGAGGCCATGTTCCCATCCACCGTGACCGACGTATCCCCAGCGATCTTGGCTGCGTTGAGCCCGAACGCCGATGAGAACCATGACTTCTTCTCCGGTTCCGGTTCCTCCTACGTCATCGGCAAGGCAGTAAACACTGAAGACGAAGACTGGGACTTCTAGTCCCTGGCTTTCCCGACACCGGCCCCACCATTTTGAACTGGGTCCCAAAAGTTGGACGAGCTAAATAATAGTCCTGCTTAGGCTGCAAGGGTATGGCATCGATATTCCATCGGTGTCATACCCTTCAGTCGTTCCTGACGCCGACTGACGTTGTACCAATCGATGTACGTCTCAATCTCCACCTTGAGATCCTCGAAATCTGCGAAGTGCTCTCCATGGAACATCTCCGACTTGAGATGACCGAAGAAATTCTCCATGACCGAGTTGTCGAAGCAGTTCCCTTTACGAGACATGGACTGCACCGCACCATGCTCCTGCAGCAAAGCCTTCCACGACCAATGCTGATACTGGAATCCTTGATCCGTATGGACCAGCAGCTTCTTCCCAAAATCTTTCGAACCTAAGGCTTGAGCCAAGCTCTGATTAGTGAACGCCGTAGTTGGTGACGAAGCGATCGTGTAGCTCAAGATGCTGTGGTCAAACAGATCCATGATGGGAGACAAATACAGTTTCTCCTGGTCAACCCTGAACTCGGTCACGTCACTGACGTAAACAGTGTCCGGTGTATCAACGTCAAAGTGCCGGGCTAACAGGTTTTCAGCGATCTTGCTCTGCTCGCCCTGGTACGAGTTGTAGCGTCGTTTAGGGCGCGCTTTGGACTGAAAATTTAGGATTCGCATGAGCTTACGGACCAGCTTCATGCCGATGGCCCATCCTTGAGCGCGCAGGTCCATGTGGACTCTTCGGTACCCGTAGCGTCGTTTGCTGTTCTCAAACGACGTGGTGATGGCTGCTTTGAGGTCCGCATACGGATCTGTCTGATCCATCAACTTCAGATGGTAGTAATAGGTTGACCTGGCCAAGCCAGCTACGGCCAGCAAGTCTGCGAGGTCGTGTTCTGACTTGAGGGTGACAATCACCTGGGTTTTCAGCGATGCCCCTGATCCCTCAAGTCTCGGAGTTTTTCCAGGTAAGCGACCTTGGCTAGCAGTCGTTTATTTTCTTGGCGGAGCTTGTCTTCTTCGCTCAAAGGCGATTTAGGTACGGAGCCTTTTGGGCGTCCTTTAGGTTTGGGCATCAGTGCGTCGTCGCCGCCTTTTCGCCATAACCGCACCCAATCGGCAACCAACACGTCGGAACTGACGTTGAACTTTGCGGCAAGTTCCATGGCAGTTTCACCTGCAAGGAACCGGTCAACGATTTCCTTCTTGGTCTCGAAGGAATACTGCTTTTTTGCTGGTTTCTCCATGAGGCATAGCCTGCCATGTAACCGCCACTGATTGTAGAGGCGCTTGCTCGCGTATACACCGACTTTAAACACTGATGCCACAGACCTATATCCATAGCCTTGCTCGAAGAGTTCCACGAGTTGCTCGCGTTGGTACTCGGATAGTGTGCTTAATGCGTGCATGAAAATGCTCCCCTAAAGTTGTTGACTTTTACAGTCCAACTTTCGGGGAGCAGTTCATTTTGGTGGGGCCTTTGTCATGAGCAATGCAATACTCAACGCACAGCGACAATTGGTAGATACTTGGACAGTACGAGCAGTTACCAATGCCTGGGGAGTCAATGTGCAGATCGAATCCACTTCGGATGAACAAAGTTCATTGGACGACCAGCAAATTCAACGGATTCGACGCAAGTCCATTTCTGTCCTTGCTGCAGGACAGATTCTTGGAGGCCTGGGCGGTGGCGCAACCCTGACTTTGGGGTCGTTGCTGATTGTGGATGTCTCCGGGTTCGATGAACTGGCCGGGATGGCAGCAACCATGAATACCTTGGGTGCTGCCGTCATGGCGCTTCCGCTGGCGATGCTCGCTCAGAAATTCGGCCGGCGCGTTTCGCTATCAACAGGCGCATTGCTGGCAGCCAGCGGTGTCACCATCATCATTGCCTCAGCATTCCTTGAATATTGGCCACTACTGCTGCTCGGAATGCTGGTTCTAGGCACCGGCTCGGCAATGAACCTCCAGTCACGATTCGCTGCCACGGACTTGTCCAGCAAATCCACTCGCGGCCGCGATCTCTCCGTCGTCGTATGGTCGACAACGATCGGTGCCGTTATCGGCCCCAACCTGTTCGAACCTGGAGAAGAGCTCGCCAGATTTATCAGCCTTCCGCCGTTTACCGGCGGTTTTCTCATTGCCATGTGTGCGCAACTCATCGGTGTGCTGGTTTACTGGTTGGGCTTACGCCCGGATCCTTTGCAGGTCGCGCAGCGTCGGGCGGCGGCCCATGCACAAAGCGCTCAGCTTCGCCGCCGAGGCTGGAGCATCCTGAAAAGCACTCCTGCAGCCCGGCGTGCGGTGCTCACCGTGGCTTTAACGCATCTCTACATGGTGTCCATGATGTCAATGACTCCAATCCACATGCAGCATCAAGGGGCCAGCCTGACGCTCATCGGCATTACCATTTCTGTTCATGTTGCCGGGATGTACGCGTTGTCGCCACTATTCGGCTGGCTCACGGACAAGGCCGGCCCGCGGACGATCGTCTTTGCAGGACAAGCATTGCTGATCACGGCAAGTATCCTCGTGTGGAGCGATGCAGGCAGCCACACCGTGACCACGCTTGCTTTGCTGAGCCTGGGACTCGGTTGGTCTGCGGCTACCGTTGCCGGTGCAACGATGATTACCGGGGCGGTCGGAATCTCGGAGCGTCCGCAGCTGCAAGGGACTTCGGATCTCTGCATGAATCTTGCTGGTGTACTTGGCGGTCTCAGCGCTGGTCCGATTCTGGGCGCCGTCGGGTTCCAGGGGCTGGCCGTGGTCCTGTTGATTTTTGCGATGGTCATGATCGCTGTGAATCTGAAGCCGAACCGCTCCGATGTTGTCCACGATTAGCGGGTAGTGCCAAGCTGGAAGCAGGCTACTTCATATGGAGGGGAGCAACCTCATGGCAGAGAAAACGCGGTGCATCCTCGTTGGGGGAGGACCGGCCGGAATGGTGGCCGGTTTGCTGCTTGCCCGCAGCGGCGTGCCGGTAACTGTTCTTGAGAAGCACGCTGATTTCCTCAGGGACTTTCGTGGCGACACCATCCACCCCTCGACATTGCAGTTGCTTGATGAAATCGGGTTGATGAGCGAGTTCGAGAAGATCGACTACAGCAAAGTTACCCAGGCAAGCATTCCCGCTAGCGACGGCTCGCCGGCTACCGTTCTCGACCTGTCGCGGATGAAGCATCCTTTTCCATTCATCGCCATGGCTCCGCAGTGGGATTTTCTCGACCTATTGGCCCGCGCAGGTGAAGCCGAACCGAATTTCGAGTTGAGAATGAGCACCTCGGTAACTGATGTGGTTATTGAAGGCGGTCGCATCGTTGGCGTCAGGTATGAAGATTCGTCCGGCAGCGGGGAAATGCGCGCTTTGCTCACCATTGCGGCTGATGGCAGATGGTCGCTCGTCAGAGAGGCAGCAGGGATACCGATGAGAGAATTCTCCGTGCCTATCGATGTGTGGTGGTTCAAGATTCCGAGTGCAGTGGACCGAAAGAACGAACTGACCCCTGTCTTCGCCAAGGATCGCTCTTTCGTATTGATTCCGCGCAAGGGGTACGTGCAAGCAGCGATGCTCCTGCCGAAAGGCCACGATGCCCAGCTGCGCGCCGAGGGTGTTCATCCATGGCGGAAGTCAATTATCCAAGCTGCACCCGAGCTGGAAGAGGGTGTCCGGGATTTGGCCCTGGATGATGCGAAGCTTTTGGATGTGAAGCTAAACCGGGCCAAACGGTGGTGGCGGCGGGGCCTGCTGTGCATCGGCGATTCAGCCCATGCAATGAGCCCAGTTGGGGGAATCGGTGTCAACCTGGCCGTGCAGGACGCTGTGGCAACGGCACGGATCCTGGCTCGGCCCCTTCGGGACAGGACGATCTCTGATCATGATGTGGCAGCAGTCCAGCGCCGCCGAACCATTCCGACCGTAGCTACCCAGATGGTTCAACGCGTTATGCATCGAGGGCTGATCCGCGTCATGGAGGCCATTGCCGACTTCCGGCTGCCGATGCCGGTAGCTTCCGCTTTTCGCTTGGTCCCGAAGCTAACGACCGTGCCAGCTCGATTGCTTGGTGTCGGGGTCCTTCGCGAACGCCCACCGGTCGAAGCATGCGAGTAGAAACCGGTTAACGCAACAAAGGTGCAGTTCCAACCTTGCGGGGAACTACACCTTTGAAGAAAGTCTCTTAGCGAGCCTGGATGTTGGTAGCCTGTGGGCCCTTTGGACCAGCTTCCAGGGTGTACTCAACGGTCTGGCCCTCTTCGAGGCTACGGAAACCGAAGCTCTGGATTGCGCTGTAGTGTGCGAAGACGTCAGCCGATCCATCCGAAGGAGCGATGAAGCCGAAGCCCTTTTCAGCGTTGAACCATTTTACGGTGCCAGTGGCCATAGTTTTATTTCCTTATTTATTGATTGGCCACGATGTGGCCGGGTTGCCGATCCGAAGTTCCGAATCGGAAAATTTAGGGGTTACCTCGCGCAGAGCTGCCGAGAACGATTCGCCTGCCGTCGATACGGACAATCGAATACTGATTTTGCCGGTATCGGCCAAAACGGGGGTCGCTGCACTTGCTTAGACATCGTCGGTTTCCAGGCTGCTAACGGGTAATGACCCCACGCTAGCGGAGTAGAACAAGGAATCCACAGAAAAGTGACGCACGGAGTCGTCGAGATGTTTTATCTGCAGTGAAGAAGAGAAGATGAAGAATTCGTTTCGGTAGGAGTTCATTCAATCTGTTGATCGATGAACCGATTTGCAAAGCACAGACGATTTGTTGGCTGTGCTACAAATCCTACTGCTAACAATTGCTGGCGGGGACTCACACCTGCAACCGTCGAGGTAACAAATAAAGCCTACCATTGATCGCCGGTCGGTGGGGCGTGACGTGCAATACGTGGGCTCCGTACGGACGACAACCACACGGTCGGAAATTTCCACTTGTTTGTTGACTAGTAAGTTAATAAGATGAAATACTCTGCAAAAATGTCGAGCGTTATTATCGTACCCACCTGCTGGCCATGGTTCTGCCCCTTGAACCGGGACTCGAGGGGGCAGAACCAGAAACTGCAGCTACGCTTGCGCCTGGACCTTAGCCAGCTGCTTGCCCAGTAGATCCGCATTGATGGCAGCGCCAGCAATCGTTCCGGATGCGGCCGCGGCCATGACCATCGCGCCCAGGTTGCTGGCGTTTCCTGCCGCATAAACTCCCGGCAGGGCGGTAGCACCCATGTCATCGACTTGGATGAAGGTGCCAAGCGGGTGTTCGGCAAGCTGCCCGCCGAGCGACAAGTAGAGCGAGGCTTGCGCGTTCATCTTGCTGGCAACGACCAGGGCCTGCGCGCTGACATTCCGCCCATCTGCAAGCTTGACTGAGTCCAGATCTCCCTGGGCATCGAATTCGATCTCCTGTACCGATTGCTCGATGACCGGTATGCCCAGAGCGGCCAGTGTTGCACGATTCTCGTCGTTCAATGCGCTCGGGTTGTGGTTGATGAAGGTGATGTTCGGGCTCAGCTGGCTGAACATCATGGCTTGATGGGTGCTCATGGGGCCGAGTCCGAGAACCAGGATCTCCTGGTCGCGAACTTCCCAGCCATGGCAGTACGCGCAATGGGCTGCGGTATCTCCCCATGCTCGATCCAACCCCGGAATTGCAGGCAAGTCATCGACCAGACCCGTCGCCAGCACGATACGTCCTGCACTGAAAGATTGGCCAGAGGCTGTGACTCTGAAGCCGGTGTCCAGCGAACCGGTGAGGCGGTCCACCGCACCTTCGATTATCTGCACGCCATAGCTGATGGCCTCTTGCCGTCCGCGGGACAGGAGTTCCAGGGGATTGATGCCTTCGTTACCCAGGACGTTGTGGGCATGCTGTGCTGCCTCGTTTCGTGGTTGGCCTTCATCTATGACCAAGACTGTGCGCCGCGAGCGGCCCAATGCAATTGCGGCCGCGAGTCCAGCACTGCCGCCGCCGATAACGATCGTTTCGAAATGTTCCATGTCTCTACTCCTTGCTGTATGCCGTGTTGTGTCCAAGGTATCGACGATTTGCGCCAAAAGGTGTACCGTTTTGCGCATGACGCAAGAAGTCGAGGTTGATCAAATTATCAGGCAACGCATTCGAACGCTGCGGCAGAATCTCGGATGGTCGTTGGAATCGTTGGCGAACAAGGCCGCCCTCAGCGTGTCCACGCTCAGCAGGATCGAAACTGGGAGCCGGCGTATTGCCCTTGACCAGCTGATTCCGATCGCCAAAGCACTGAACACCACTCTGGACGAGCTCGCGTCCACTTCTGAAGCCGAGATTATTATCCGACCAGAGCCGATTTCGATGCCCGGGATCACCATGTGGAAGCTGTCCACCGATGGGGCGGTTAACGGGGTGCACGTGTCGAAAATGCGTTTCGATCCTTCGCAAGCTCCTGCTCCCACCGAATTGCGTATTCATCCGGGCAAGGAATGGTTCACGGTGCTCCTCGGCGAAATCCAGTTGAAGCTGGGGGAGCGCACCTATCACGTGAAGGCGGGGCAATCAGCGCAGTTCGACACCATGACTCCTCATGCCATGTGGGCGGTCAATGGCATTGCCGAGGTGCTCGGAATCATGGATCATGCCGGCCAACGAGCCCATGAGCACGACACAGCCGGCTAGTTTAGTGAATTCTATTACTCTTGGATAGCCTGAGGGCAGAGTATTGAACACCGTGATGCCGGGAGGGCAACGATGACGCACCAGCTCAACGAGGAGCTTGAACAGACCCTAGCTGATGGCGATTTCTATTTTGAAGCACTGGGCGAAGGGCGCTATCGCTCGTCGTGGCATTCCCAGGGTGCGTGGAATCCGCATGAGCAGCATATGGCTCCCGCCTCTGGCATCCTGGCTTACGCCCTGGAAAATTTCCAACCCCGCGACGACATGCGCATCGCACGGATCAGCTATGAGATCCACGGTCTTATCCATGCCGGGGAATTCGAGATCGCAACGCGAATGGTCCGACCGGGCCGGACGATTGAATTGATCGAGGCGGAGATGACTGCCAAGGGCCGCACCAGCATCGTTGCACGCGCGTGGCGAGTCATCAAGAGCGACACCAGTGCTGTGGCAGGGATCGAAGATCAGCAAATCCCGGGCCCCGATGCCTGCACGGTTCGAAACATCAGTGAGCAGTGGCCCGGCGGCTACATCAAATCCATCGAGATGCGCGCCGGCGACGAGCTGCGCCCGGGCCGAGGTGTTGCATGGCTGCGTACGCCCTATGCGCTGGTAGACACGGCGGACGCTACAGCGCTGTCCAGTCTGGTGGGAATGATCGACACGGCCAACGGTGTGGTGCCACGCGTGGATCCGAATGAAGGGACCTGGATCTACCCGAACGTGGATCTCCAGATCCACATGTACCGCATGCCGGAAGGCAAGTGGCTGGGCCTGGATGTCCAGCAGAGCTTCGGCACCGACGGCATCGGACTGACCTCAACGGTACTGCACGATGAAACTGGCCCGTTCGGCCGCGCCGAACAGATCTTGACGGTTCGTTCGCGCTAGTTCGATGCGCCGGTTGAAAGCTTGGCCAGCAGCTTCTTGAGCTCTGGCTTGGACTTCAGCGTGAACTCACGCTCGCGGTACTTTTCCCGGTCTGCACCGTGGGCCTGGAAAAGTGCATAGCCGCGCTTGACCAAGAACAAGATCGGCTTCCGGCGCTGTGCCACGTCGCGCACGAATCGACGAAGAGCGGTTACCAGTGCCGGTTCGTCGACGTAGTAGGCCTGGACATTAATGCCCTTGGCGCGCAGCGGTTCAAGGATTTCGTAGAGGAAAATGCCTTCGGCGACGATCGGGCCACCTGCGCAGGAGATTTCTCGATGCCCGGTGTAGCTCGAGGTCGCGATGGAGTAGTTGGGAACCATGGTGCTGCCGCGCTTGAGCAAATCATCGATTGCCTGCAGCGCGGCTTCCTGATTCCAGGTAGCCGAATCGTCCCAGTCGATTTCTCCGTAACCGGTGCGAGGGAACCGCACGGGATTCCCGTCTTCGCTGATCTGGCGGTAGAACTCGTCCAGCGGCAGATGGGGCTGGCCGAATTTCGACGCGAGATAGGACTTGCCGGATCCGGACGGCCCGGCAATCAGGATGACAGGGGTTGAAGAATTTGGCACGCCTTTCATTATGGCCCAGAAATGCCTGCCTTCGGCAATCAGCTGCTGTGACATCTACTCCACCTGAAGCGTTTCGCTGAATTAGACTCAGTTTCATGAGTTTGTGGAATGCCCAGTCAGATGCGCCGTTATCCGTGGAAATCGAAGTTCCGAGCGGAGACCCGGCAGCTGACCTAGAACGCGGAGTGCAGCTGCTGCGCGACGTCCAATCGGGCGAAAAAGGCTCCCTGCTGCGGCTCTATCGCCCAGACCCGACCATGGCTTTCGGCCAGCGTGATGTGCGGCTGGATGGTTATGAGGCGGCTCGGGAGGTGGCGCAGCAGCACGGCTTCGCGCCATTGGTGCGCAAAGCCGGCGGCCGGGCCGCAGCGTATCACCGCGGCACACTAATTGTTGACCACATTGAGCCTGAAGCCGAAGCAGTGATGCACCAGCAGACGCGTTTCGAAGTATTTGCCCGGGTGTATGCCAACGCTTTCCAGCGCCTTGGCGTGAATGCGCAGGTCGGGCCGATCCCGGGGGAGTATTGTCCGGGGGACTACTCGGTGCACGGCTTGCCGGATGGGAACTCGCCGCGCAACTATCCAGTGAAGCTGGTTGGCACGGCTCAGCGTGTAGTTTCCGGCGCATGGCTGTTCTCATCGGTCTTTGTTGTCGAGGATTCTGCGTCCTTGCGCCAGGTCCTCGATGAGGTCTACCAAGCCATGGGTGTACCCATGGATCCGACGACTGTGGGCGCGGCGAACGATTTGCTCGCAGGGGTCACCACTGAAGCATTTATTTCCGCCTTGCTCGAGGAATACCGCGAGCACGCAACGTTGCACGGCGCATAGCGCAGATTAAAAAGGCATCGGCACCCGCTTGGAGTGCCGATGCGTGGTTTTGCAGCTGGAACTATGCCCCGACGCGCTGGACAACCTCGTCGATGCGCGGGTTGGTGGCTGCGGTGCCGTCCGGGAAAATCAGGGTTGGCACGGTCTGGTTGCCGTTGTTGAACGACTCGACGATCTCCGCGGTGCCTTCAACTTCTTCGATATTCACCTCGGTGTAGGCGACACCCTTCTGGTCCATCAGGCGCTTGAGGTTGCGGCAGTAGCCGCACCAGCTGGTGGTGAACATGGTGACTCCGCCGGCAGCGGGAACGTACTGGTCAAGGTTCAATTCATTGCTCATAGTTGGTGTAACGGCACGCATGTTGACTTTGTTCCCGGCTGGCCGGAAAAAGTTCGCTGAATTCTCGGACGCTGCTCGCTAGACTGGGGAGCAGATTTTCCTTGAGGCCGGACTAGGGGGCAAGCGATGTGCGGACGATATGTGATGGCCAAAGCTATCGGCGATCTGGTGGCGGAGGCCGAGGCCGAAGCTGACGACAACCTGGAATTGCGCCAGTCATGGAACGTTGCGCCAACCACCGATGTGCCGATTGTGCTCGAGCGGCTGATCGGCGATGATCTGCACCGCCAGGTCCATGTAGCCCGGTGGGGGCTGGTGCCAGGTTGGGCGAAGGAGCTTTCGGTTGGGGTGCGTGCCTTCAACGCGCGCAGCGAGACCGCCAGCACCAAGCCGACCTTCCGTTCCGCGGTGAAGAAGCGCCGTGCGGTGGTCCCGGTGGAAGGCTATTACGAGTGGAAGAAGGAAGGCAGCAAGAAGCGTCCGTTCTATGTGCACCGCGAGGATGGAAAGCTGATATTCTTCGCCGGCCTCTACGAATGGTGGAAGGACGAGGACGGATCCTGGATTCTTTCCACCTCGATCATGACCATGGACTCGCCTTCGGCAGAAGAACCAGGGGTGCTCGGCGAACTTGCCGGCCTGCACGACCGCCTACCCATTCCGCTGGGCAAGGAGATGATGGGCCGATGGATGAACCCTGCCGAGGAAGATGGCGAAGGACTGATCGAGCAGATTCGTGCAGAAGCGTTCGATGTGGCTTCAGAATGGACCATGCATGAGGTCGACAACGCTGTCGGCAATGTGCGCAACAACTCTCCGGAGCTGATCGAAGCGCACAGCAACTCGCTGTTCTAGCGCTGGTGCCGGGCGGCGTGCTTCACCATCCAGGCGCCGTTGGCCATTGCGAATACTGCCAGCCCCAGTCCCATCAGCCGCCGAGCGGCAACGCCCGCCGGGGAGGTGGCCAGCGAGGACAGCTGTGCGCGCGTCAGCGGCTCGTAGGCGAACCATCCCAAAGGCACTGGCTGCAGCGTATCCCAGATCTTCAACCCGGCCCCTGCCAGGAACAAGGCCAAGGCGAGCGCGGCCAGGATCCAGGGCACGACTCTGAGGGGGCGCACCGCCAGGGTGCGGCGCATCAGGAGGATCCCGGCAGCCAAGCAGAGAGTGACGACGCCGAAGAACAGCAGCGCTCCTCCGGCAAGAAGCACCGGGCTCGGCGACTGCGAGATCGCTCCTGCGGCCGAATGGAAGCTATCTGCGGCAGCGGCCACCGGTTGGCGGCCGTCGTGCCAGATCAAGACGAGGCCGCAGAGCAGGCCGGCAAGGCCGCCATAGCCTGCCGTTCTCTGGATCCGCAAATGCGTTTCAGGCATGGATTCATTATTCCATCGATGGTGCGGGAAACAAGGATGGCGGCAGCAGCCGGCCCGCAGGCCGGCTGCTGCCGCCATTTGGTGGAATCGCTGTCGCGGGTCAGTGCCCGTGCTTGATCCATTCATCCAGGTTCGGCGCTTCGGCGCCGATGGAAGTGGCATCGCCGTGACCGGTATTGACCACCGTTTCAGCTGGCAGCACCAGCAGCTTGGTACGGATCGATTCAATGATCGTCTCGAAGCTGGAGTAGCTGCGCCCAGTGGCACCCGGCCCGCCGTTGAACAGGGTGTCGCCGCTGAACAGCACGCCGAGGTCTTCTGCATAGAAGCAGGTTGAACCTGGCGAGTGCCCCGGGGTGTGCAGCGCGGTCAGCGAGGTGCCGGCGATGGTGAATGAATCGCCTTCGCTGATTTCTGCGTCCACGTCGCGCTCAGGGTAGACAGCTTCCCAGAGCATGCGGTCTTCCGGGTTCAGGAACAGCGGTGCATCTACGGCGTCGGCGAATTCGCCGGCGGCGCGGATGTGGTCGTCGTGCCCGTGGGTCAGCAGCACGGCCATGACCTCGCGATCGCCCACGGCTTCGCGGATCTTGGCAACATCGTGTGCCGGGTCGATCACCATGACCTCGGAATCATCGCCGATGATCCAGACGTTGTTATCGACATCCCAGGTGCCGCCATCCAGCGAGAAAGTGCCGGAGGTGACGACGTTCTCGATGCGGGCAGCCATTAGAGTTCCACCACCGAACGCAGCACGGTGCCTTCATGCATCTTCTTGAACGCTTCTTCGATTTCATCGATCTTGATGCGTTCGGTGACGAAGGAGTCCAGATCCAGGCGGCCGAGCTTGTACTGCTCGACAAGCATCGGGAAGTCGTGGCTTGGCAGGCAGTCGCCGTACCACGAGCTCTTCAGCGAGCCGCCGCGGCCGAAGACGTCCAGCAACGGCAGCTCGAGCTTCATCTCCGGGGTCGGGACGCCCACCAGCACCACGCGGCCGGCGAGATCGCGGGCGTAGAAGGCCTGCTTGTAGGTTTCCGGACGGCCTACCGCGTCGATCACCACATCGGCGCCGAAGCCGCCGGTCAGTTCCTGGATGGCTTCTACGGCGTCGACCTTCGAGGAATCCACGGTGTGGGTGGCGCCGAAGGTCTTCGCGGTTTCCAGCTTGTCAGGGTTGACGTCCACCGCGATGATGGTGGTCGCGCCGGCCAGCTGCGCGCCGGCGATGGCGGCGGCTCCGACGCCACCGCAACCGATCACGGCAACGGACTCGCCGCGCTTGATTTCGCCGGTGTTGATCGCCGCGCCGATGCCGGCCATGATGCCGCAGCCGAGCAGGCCGACGGCTGCCGGATCCGCTTCTTCATCCACGATGGTGCACTGGCCGGAGTGGACCAGGGTCTTCTCGGCGAAGGAGCCGATGCCCAGGGCGGCCGACAGCTCGGTGCCGTCCTCGAGGGTCATCTTCTGGGTGGCATTGAAGGTATTGAAGCAGTACTTCGGCTCGCCCTTGGCGCAGGCGCGGCACTGGCCGCAGACTGCACGCCAGTTCAGGATCACCCGGTCGCCGACCTTCACGTTGGTGACGTTCTCGCCGATCTGGCTGACGACTGCGGTGGACTCGTGGCCCAGCAGGTAGGGGTACTCGTCGCCGATGCCGCCGAGCTTGTAGTGCAAGTCGGTGTGGCAGACACCGGTGGTGAGCACGTCGACGACTACTTCTCCGGGACCCGGGTCCGGAACGATGATGTCGAGGACCTCTACCGGCGCATCCTTGGCGCGGGAAACAACGGCTTTGACCTTATGAGGCATGGGATTTAGCTCCTGGAACGATTGACTGTTGCTGTCTCGATGCTATCGGTGTCCCAGTCGCTTATGGAACATTCGTGACACAATGACGCAGGCTGTTTCGCCCAGAGCCAATTTGCGCAGGTGCGCCACGGGTTTCCCGGAAAGTATGTGACGGTGCAAGGGCTGCGCCTCGGGCTCAGGCTCCGATAGCCAGCGGGGCACCGCTCCCATCGGGTACCTCGCCATTTGCGTTCAGCACGGCCTTTCGCAGGGCGTATTCAGCCAGCCCGTCGGCGCTGCGAGCCGCTGCGCTCGGCTAACCCAAACTGTCGGTCGCGCTGACTAGTGTAACTGTCATTCGAACACGTGTTCGAATAGAATAGTTCTACTAGGTAAGGAGTGCGCACGTGGGGATGTTCACCGAGTCGATCGAGGTAGCTCGCGCAGCGAATGGAATGCCGTTGCGCGTGAGCTGGCAGGGGCAGGACTATCGCTTGGTGGCCGAACCGCAGCGCTGGTTCGAGCGCCGCAAATGGTGGGACGAGAACCTGCGGATTCCCCGCGGGGCTGGTGCGGGGATTGCCGACTATGAGATGTGGCGCCTGCAGCTGGTCGCCGTGCGCGGATCCAGCCAAGTGCGCAGCGTTGATGTGAGTTTTGATGCGCAAACTGAGCGGTGGCGCCTGGTGCGCGTGCATGGCTCGCTGGCCCGCAGCGCCTGATGTCCCGGCAGGGGAACATATTTTCGAAGGACCTCCATGAGCTTTACCCATCTGAACGTCAGTTCTTCATATAGCGCCCATTACGGCGTCTCGCACCCAAAGCAGCTGGCCCAGGCGGCCAAGGCACAGGGGGCGCAGATGCTTGCGCTGACTGACCGGGATGGGCTGTATGGGACGGTCAAGCATGTGGCAGCCTGCATGGCAGAAGGCCTGCATCCGATTCTCGGGGTGAACCTTGCGATGCTCGATAGCCACGGGGAAGCCCAAGGGCGGATTGTCCTGCTGGCCCGTGGGCGCTGCAATGGCGCCGGGTATGCGGCACTGTGCCGGGCCATCACCCTCGCGCATGGCACTGCGCATGGCACTGCGCATGGTGTTCCGGGCCTGGGAGCCGGGCAGCTGGCGCACCTGGGCGCCAGCGGAAACCTGATGGTCCTGCTCGGCGGGGAATCGGACGTGGCCCGTGCAATCCTCAAGGGAAACTATGCCCATGCCCGGGCGCTGCTTGCCAACTGGAAGAAGCGGCTGGGAAAGATGCTGCGCGTGGAGATCACCACGCACCTGTCCAGTCCCGGATCGCGCTACAGCCTCGGCGAAGCAGCCCGCTTGCTGCGCTACGCCCACGAGCGGGGGATCAAGGCAGTGCTCACCAATGCCGTCCGCTACGTGGACCCCGACGGGGCGGTCACCGCAGACATCCTGGACTCGGCGCGCGCCCTGCACAGCCTGAAGAACCTGGACTCCTGCCAACCCAATGGCCAAGGCTGGCTGAAAACCCCGCAAGAGATGCGCCAGCTGGCCAAGGAAATCGGCCAAGCCACCGAAAGAAGCTGGGCGCACCAGCTCTTGCGGGAAACCGAAGCGCTCGCCGAATGGGCTGCGGCCGACCCGGTGGCCGATCTCGGATGGAAGAAACCGGTCATCCCCGAGGCCAAGGTCCTCGGCTTGGATCGCCCGGCCATGCAAGAGCTCACCAGCCGCGTCTACGGTGCGGTGCCAGGGCTCTTGGGCGATGCGGACCCGAACCTGGTTGAAGAGTGCCTGGCCCGGGAACTCGGGGTGATCGACCGGCTGGACTTCGCCGGGTATTTCCTGACTGTCGCCGAAACCGTCAAGCTGATCACCGGCATGGGAATCCGCGTGGCCGCCCGCGGCTCCGGCGCTTCCTCGCTGGTGAACTACCTGCTGGGCATCAGCCAGGTGAACCCGCTAACCCACGACCTGGTGTTCGAACGCTTCCTCTCCGATACCCGCACCACCTTGCCGGATATCGACATCGATGTGGAATCCGCACGCCGCCATGAGATCTACCGGGAGATCTTCGCCAGCTTCGGCGAAGAGCGCGTGAGCCTGATGAGCATGCAGAACGCCTACCGTGCCCGCGGCGCGGTCCGCGATGCAGGAGCCGCCCTCGGGGTGGAGCAGGAGCAGGTCGACGAGATCGCCAAGCAGCTCTGGCGCTTCTCCGCGTCCTCTTTCCGCGAAGCGCTCACCGAGAAGCCGGAACTGGCGGCATTGGCCGAACGCATCACCGATGACACCCAGCTCGATATCCTCATCGACGCCACCGAACGCCTGGACCGGCTGCCGCGCCATATCTCCATGCACCCCTGCGGAGTGATCCTCTCCGACGCGAGCCTGCTGGACCGCACCCCGGTCCAGCCGTCGGGCATCGGGCTGCAGATGAGCCAGTTCGACAAGCACGACATGGACCTGATGGGGCTGATCAAGCTCGACGTGCTCGGGGTGCGCATGCAATCAGCCATCGCCTACACCCTGGAAGAGATCGCCCGCATGCACCCGGACAAGCAGTCGGTCGCGCGCGCCGGAGGGCATGTGGATGACAGCTATATCTCCGCTGCCGGAGCGATCGACCTGTCCCGGGTGCCGCTGGATGACGAACCCACATTCGAATTGATCCGCTCAACCCATACCCTGGGCTGCTTCCAGATCGAATCCCCGGGCCAGCGCGAGCTGATCGGCAAGCTCGCCCCGCGCGAATTCAACGACCTGATCATCGACATCTCGCTGTTCCGCCCTGGCCCCATGCAATCGAATATGGTCAAGCCCTACCTGGAGCACCGCCACGGCTTCGCCCCGGCCCAATACCTGCACCCGGACCTGATTCCAGCGCTCGCCGAAACCCATGGGGTCACCGTCTTCCATGAACAGGTGCTGCGCATCCTGGACGTGATGACCGGTTGCGGGCTGGGCATGGCCGACGTCTACCGCCGCCTGCTGGGTAACCCGGAAAAGGAACCAGCCGTAGAACGCTATGTGCGCACCGAAGCAACCAAGCGCGGCTACAGCCAGGAGACGATCGACAAGGTCTGGGACGTGCTCTCCGGCTTCGGGTCCTTCGGTTTTTGCAAAGCCCACGGGGCGGCCTTCGCCGTGCCCACTTACCACTCGGCCTGGCTCAAGGCCCACCATCCCGAAGCCTTCCTTGCCGGCATCTGGGAACATGACCCGGGTATGTACCCCAAGCGGCTGCTGGTCTCCGAAGCCCGGCGCATGGGCATCCCCATCCTGCCGCTGGACATCAACCGCTCTACCGGGCACTACCGGGTCGAACGGGTGTTCGAATCCGCTCCAGCGAAGCTCCCGGTGGTGCCACGCGCGCCCAGCTCGCTGCGCCCTGGACGCTACGGGGTCCGCCTGGCCTTCCGCGACATCCATCAGATGAGCGAACGCGAAGTCGAACGCCTGGTCGCCGGCCAACCCTATGAGCACCTTGCAGATGTCCGCGCCCGCGCGGGGCTCTCGCGCCGCACCTACCAGAACCTCGCGGCCCTCGGCGTCTTCGACTCCCTGCTCGCCGGGACCTCGCGTGCCGACACCATCGCCCACACGCAATCCATGGCCCACAGCTCCCTTCCGGCCAAATACCGGCCCGGCCCCGGACAGCTGGCGCTTGACCTCGGGAACATCGAGCACATCAATGCCACGGGAACTGAGCTGGAACCTGCCGAAGTGGTGCGTACCGAACTGGACCTGATGCACCTGGATGCCAGCGAGCACTTGATCTCTTCCTACCGGCAACGCCTGGCGCACCTGCCTATTACCCAAGCGGCCGAGCTGCTGCAGTTGCGCAACGGAACCGAGGTCCTCGTCGCCGGAGTGCGCGTGGCCACCCAGACCCCGCCCATGCGCGGAGGCAAGCGCGTGGTCTTCATTTCCGTGGACGACGGGACCGGCTGCATCGACGCGACCTTCTTCGATGACACCCAGCAACGCACCGGGCCATTGCTTTTTTCCACCCGCATGCTGCTCATCCACGGAGTCACCCGGCGCACCGGACCACGTGGCATCTCGCTGCAGGCGCTGAATGCCTGGGACCTGCACCAGCCGGACACCTTGCCCGCTGCGGGGTACCTTGAAGAGCAGGGCCGCCCGCAAGTCAGTTACCGGCCAAAGCTCGGCGAAGGCGCTCATGCCATCGAAAGCGTCGGAGAGCTGGCCAGGCGGATGGAAGCCGAAGGGCTGGACCAGAGAGGGGCGTGATGCGCTGGTCCGCTGACAGGGTTTGCCCAACAAATACATTGGGTCTCATGGAGCGAGTACCTGAGGCGAGGAGCAGGAGAACGTGAGCGCACAGGACGAACAATTCTTTCTCAAATGCGTCCAGGAAAACCCGGTCAACCAGCAAATCCTCCACCTTGCGCCACAGCTAGGTGTTTCGGACTGGTGGCTCACCGCAGGCGCACTGTTTCAAACGGTATGGAACGTGCTTGAGGGCAAGGATCCGCAAAACGGAATTCGCGACTACGATTTCTTCTACTTCGATGAAGATACGTCCTATGAGGCGGAAGGCGCAGTCATACGCCGGGCCAAAGAACTCTTCAAAGGCATCGACGCAGAAATCGAAGTCCGCAATGAAGCACGCGTCCACATTTGGTACGAGCAGCACTTCGGCGTGCCTGCTATTCCATTCACCAGCTCCACGGATGCCATCGATCATTTTGCAGCGAAGACCTGCTGCTTTGCGGTCACTCGTGATGCACATGGGCAAGTAGCCACCTATGCCCCGCATGGGTTTGCAGATCTATTCGCCAGGAGGATTATTCCGAACCCAGTGCTTGCCCCGCGGGAAGTCTACGAAGCCAAGACCGAACGGTGGCTAGCCCAGTGGCCGTCGCTGACCGCAGAGCCCTGGCCCGAGTCGGAAACTTCGAGAAACATCACCCAAGGCCGAAAAACCTCAAACCGAGGACACATGCCCGTCCGCATCAATGACGAATGACGGATTGTGCACGAAATCCCAGCGGAACCCGTCCGGGTCGGCCACGCAGGCGCTCATTCCACCCCACGGCTGCACAGCCGGAGCTGTCACGGATTGTGCTCCTGCATCAAGCGCTCGCCGGTAGAACCGTTCGACTTCCGCATCGGTGTGCACGTTATGTCCTAGCGACACAGGGGGAGCCTTCTCGCCGTGCCCGATGTCGCCATACTCGCTGGGCATCTGCGTAATATCCCACAAGGCCAGCATCAAGGAATGCCCGGCGCGGACAAAGGCAATCTCCGGGTGGGCTGGCTGCACCAGCTCGAAACCCAGTCCCTCGGTATAGAACCTGGTTGAAGCACCGACATCACGCACGCCAAGGGTGATCGCGCTGATGGTCGGCGGGGCCGACTTGTTCATGTAACCAGCCTAGGGTGCCCTGATCTCGAATGATAGGCCTAGAAGGCGCACACCTCATGGCGTGGGGAAGGTTTTGCGCGAGCGCGTTCGTTGCGAGTACTGCGTCTCTCTACTTCTATACCTCAGGAGGGCTCGTCACTGCCGCAGGGGGAAGTCACGCTATTCGCGGTGCTGATCATTGGGGTCGTCCGCATGATGCGAGCTTCAGGGAAAATTGAAGACAGCGCAACTTCTGCCTGACTACAAGTGGATCCACTGCTCATTGCGCGGTGATGACAGGACGCGCTCGCGCTGGGCACGGAGTTCCAGGTCGACGCGGCTCGGCACGTGATGGTTGCGCTGTACACTGCTGGGAGTGCGGCGCAAGCCAAGCCGCCGGGACGAAACGGATGAGTTTGATGCTGGATGGTTTTTCATGCTCGGTTCTCCTTGAACCTGCGTCGGCTCGTCTTCTGCAGAAACCAAACCTGCAGATTCCTTCGCCTCCACTTCGATCTGAGAATTTGCGCTCGCCGGTTCGCTGGACCAGTGATCCGGGTGCGGGATGCCGCGCACGTGCCCTGAGCACCAGGCGGCGACAGTTGCAACGATCACCAAGGAGCCGAAGAACAGCAGTGTCGGTCCCATGCCCAGCCATTGCAGGCCGAGCCCGGTGAAGAACGGCGCCAGCGGCAGAGCCGACAGGGCCATGAACAAGATCAGGGAATTGGCTCGTCCTGCCATTTCCCGCGGGACTACTGCCATGAAGTAGCCTCCGACCGACGCGTTCAGCGCCGGCACGCTCAGGTAGGCCATCAGCAGCATGGAACCCAGCCAGAGCAGATTCGTGTTGAAGCCCATCAGCAGCATCGCTCCGCCCAGAACGCTCAAGCAGCTGCAGGCCAGCACGCCCGTCCGGAATTTCTCGATCATGCGTCCGGCGAACAGCGAACCGGCGAACATGCCCAGACCCATGAATGTGGATACCAGGCCGATCACCCAGGGGGATTCGCCGCGTTGCTGCAATCCGTAGATCAACGTCGTGTTCAGCCCGTTGGTTCCGATATTGATGACAGTGATCAGGATGAGCAGGCTGCGCAGCTGCGGCCTGGCGAAGCACCATCGCATGCCCGCTGCGATGCCGGAGGAGACCGGACGGCTGCCGGCTGGGGAGTGCTCCATGGGCTTTGAACTGGCTTCGGCTGCGCGCAATGGTCCGCGCAGCGCGAACCCAGAAGCGGCTGCGAGCAATTGCAGGAAACTGACGGCGAGCAGGGCAAACCCTGCGCCCAAACCGAGCAGGAGCCCGCCCAGCGGAGCCGCACCCAGCATGAGCACCGAGTCGCGTCCCTGGTTAGCCGCCATGGCCCGTCCCAGCTGCTTGGGATGGACCACATCCTTGAGTGCGGCATTCGTAACGGCGCCGAAATAGCCTGAACGCAGTTCCATGAGCACGTGGGCCACGCAGAGCACTGCCACGCTCAGCGAGCCGCTCATGCCGGCCACTACAAGTGCCGCAGTCAGTGCCGCTCCGCAAATCCCTCCGGTGAGCATCATGCGCGCCCTGTCGGAACGGTCGGCAACGGAGCCGCCGAGCAGCGTCAAGCTGGCCCGCGCAGCCAGTCCCAGAGCGGCCAGCGTGCCGGCCTGCACCGTCGAACCGGTCAGCCCCAGCAAGATCAGCGGCAGCACGAAGGAGTAGATGCCGCCAGCCAGCAAGGCCGTCGTGTCGGCGACCCACCAGATGCGGTAGCCGCGCTGATGGCGCAATGCCAGCAGCCGTCGTGCGCCGGCAGCGGCCGTCTGCCGCTCAAGCAGGGGAGTTTGGTCCGTGGTCATGCCTCAACCATAGACCGGCAAATAAAGTTGCGCAATAGAATTTGCGCAACTTTATTTGGGCAATTGCTATGCTGATCCCATGACCCAAGCACAGTCGAACGTCACGTTCACCACGCCAATGCTCAAGGCCATGGCCAACCCGTTGCGTCGGCAGATCTTCGATGCGTTGGCGGCGATGGGCACCGGGCGAGCCTCCGATATCGGCGAACTGCTGGGTCTGGCTCCGAACAAGGTCAGCTTCCACCTGCGCGAGCTGGCCAAGGCCGAAATGATCGAAGAGGCACCCGAACTGGCGCGCGACAAGCGCGACCGCGTCTGGCGTCCGGCGGCTATCGGCTACACCACGGGCCAGCCAGCGGACCGCACCGGGGATGAATCTGCCACCGCCATGAACGCCTACCTCGGGCAGGTCATGCACGACGAGCAGCGGCGCTTGGAAGCGGCCTTGGCCCACGCCCAGCGCTGGTACGGCGCCAGCGAACCCAGGCCGGACCTGGCGCAGCTAAGCACCAGCAACCTGATGCTCACCGAAGATGAGCGCCAGGAGCTGCAGCGCCGCCTGGATGAGGTGATCCCGGCCTTCCGCAAGGACCAGCAGAGCGGGAAGATCGCCAGTTCGCAACCCGCTTCGGAGCGCAGGCTGTGGCACTACTCGGGGCTTCTCTCGGCGGACGAGCTGTTGAACGGGTCACACTCGGGCGAACAATCGGCACAAAACCCGAAGTGAACCGGTTGCGCAGCGCAATGCTGAACTAAACTGGATTCTGGCTGGCTGTGGCCAAGGTATGCCACAAGCTATGAAGCCATCACAGATTGAAAGGTAGAACCCGATCTCATGAGCGAGCAGCTGACTCTCACCATTGACGGCGAGCAGGTACAGGTGGACGCGGGAACGACCGGTCTGCAGCATTTCGCCAATGACAAGGACGTGGTTGTCATGCACGTCGATGGCGTACTGCGCGACCTGGCCCGTGAACTGGAAGCCGGAACCACTGTCACCCGCGTAACCATCAACGATCCAGAAGGATTGGAGGTGCTGCGCCACTCGACCGCCCACGTGATGGCCCAGGCTGTGCAGCAGCTGCGCCCGGATTCCAAGCTGGGCATCGGCCCATACATCACCGACGGTTTCTACTTCGACTTCGATGTCGAAGAACCGTTCACCCCGGAAGACCTCAAGCAGCTGGAAAAGATGATGCAGAAGATCATCAACCAGAACCAGCTCTTCGTCCGCCGCGAAGTTTCCCCAGCGGAAGCCAAGGCCGAGATGGCCAACGAGCCCTACAAGTGCGAGCTGCTGGCCAAGGCCGACTCCGCTGACACCTCCGGCGAAGGCGTGACCGTTGAGGTCGCCGCCGGCGAGACCACCATCTACGACAACGTCGACCGCAAGTCCGGCGACACCGTCTGGAAGGACCTGTGCCGCGGCCCGCACCTGCCGAACACCAAGCTGATCAAGAACGCGTTCGCACTGACCCGCTCGGCCGCCGCCTACTGGCTGGGCAGCGAGAAGAACAAGCAGCTGCAGCGCATCTACGGCACCGCCTGGCCAACCAAGGAAGACCTGAAGGCCTACCAGGAGCGACTGGCCGAGGCCGAGCGCCGCGACCACCGCAAGCTCGGCGCCGAGCTGGATTTGTTCTCCTTCCCGGACGAGCTGGGCTCCGGCCTGCCGGTGTTCCACCCCAAGGGCGGCATCATCAAGCGCGAGATGGAAGACTACGTGCGCGACCGCCACGTCGAAGAGGGCTTCCAGTACGTTGGCACCCCGCACATCTCCAAGGACGGGCTGTTCCACACCTCGGGCCACCTGCCGTACTACGCGGATACCATGTTCCCGGCGCTGCACATCGATGAGGAGCGCGACGAAGACGGCAACATCACCAAGCAGGGCCAGGAATACCGCCTGAAGGCGATGAACTGCCCGATGCACAACCTGATCTTCCGCGGCCGCGGACGCAGCTACCGCGAACTGCCGCTGCGCCTGTTCGAATTCGGCCACGTCTACCGCTACGAGAAGTCCGGCGTGGTCCACGGCCTGACCCGCGTGCGCGGTTTCGCCCAGGACGACTCGCACTCCTACGTCACCAAGGAGCAGGCCCCGGCCGAGGTCGAGCACCTGCTGAACTTCATGCTCTCCCTGCTCAAGGACTTCGGCATGGACGACTTCTACCTGGAGCTGTCCACCCGCGATCCGGAGTCGGACAAGTTCATCGGCACCGACGAGCAGTGGGCGGAAGCCACCGCGGTGCTTGAGCGCGTGGCCACCGAATCCGGCGTCGAACTGGTTGCCGACCCGGGCGGCGCAGCGTTCTACGGACCGAAGATCTCGGTCCAGGCCAAGGACGCCATCGGCCGCACCTGGCAGATGGGCACCGTGCAGTACGACTTCAACCAGCCGGCGCGCTTCGGCCTGGAGTACCAGGCTGCCGACGGAACCCGCCAGGAACCGGTGATGATCCACGCGGCGAAGTTCGGCTCCATCGAACGCTTCCTAGGCGTGCTCACCGAGCACTACGCCGGTGCCTTCCCGGCATGGCTCTCGCCGGTGCAGGTGCGCGCGATCCCCGTGGCCGAGGCCTTCAACGGCTACCTCGAAGAGGTTGTCGCCAAGCTCAAGGCGCAGGGTGTCCGCGTGGAGCTGGATGACTCGTCGGACCGCTTCCCGAAGAAGATCCGCAACGCGTCCAAGGACAAGATTCCATTCGTGCTCATCGCCGGCGGCGAAGATGCTGATGCGAACGCCGTGTCCTTCCGCTTCCGCGACGGCAGCCAGGAAAACCAGGTGCCCATCGATGATGCGGTAGCCCGCATCGTCGAAGCCATCAAGAACCGCGACAACCATAACTAGTTCGGACAGGGAGTCCATTGAGCATGCAGGAACACGCAGACCAGTCCGTCACCGACGACTTCGAACTCGCCGGAGTGCCGGATTCGTTCCAGCGCCTGTGGACTCCCTACCGGATGGCCTATATCAAGGGCGGGCAGGACCAGGTCAAGGATGAGGCCAGCTGCCCATTCTGCGCAGGTCCCGGCCGTACCGACGAGGAGGCGCTGATCGTCCACCGCGGCAAAACCTGCTACGTGATCCTGAACCTGTTCCCGTACAACCCCGGCCACCTGCTGGTCTGCCCTTACCGCCACGTGCCGAACTACACCGACATCACGGTTGAGGAGACGGCGGAAATGGCGGCGCTGGCGCAGCAGTCCATGCGCGTGCTGCGCAAGGTGTCCAATCCTGCCGGCTTCAACCTGGGCATGAACCAGGGCGAAGCCGGGGGAGCCGGCATCGCCGCCCACCTGCACCAGCACATCGTGCCCCGGTGGAACGGCGACGGGAACTTCTTCCCGATCATCGCGCAGACCAAGGCGATCCCGCAGACCCTCTCCGAGGTTCGCAGCGCCATTGCCGAGGCATGGGACAGCGAAACACTGAACTAGGCATTAGCCGGCTCACGGGCCCGGCAGGACATCAATATGTCCTGCTGGGCCACTGGTTTTTAACTCGATTTTAACGCGAGAATCGCGATGCTGGCCTGAATCAAAGCAGTGTCTCATAGATAGTTGCGGAAACTTGGCGCAACGACTCGCAGTCGAGGCGCCGAGCGAGTCCCAATACCATCTAGGGCTCTTGGGCGCTGTCCCGGCAGATGATCGCGCGCGGCTTCAGGTCATGGAAGCGGGGAACCCTGGGATTGATGAGTTCGCGGAATGCCTCGCAGGCATCCAAGAACGTGTCGACGACCCGGATCCGTCTTATACCCGCGCCTGGACCACGCGGCTCTTGGGCGATGCCTGATAACTGCGGGAAGCGGCTGCAACGATTCAAAGAGGCATGAGCCTAGTGCAATGCATGTCCGATGAAGCGGTGCGATGGGATGCCGGGGAATATGACGCGGGTGAAGGGGCGGCAAAAGGGGCTGTGGCTGAGGTACTGGAAGCAAACCCTCAACTACGTGCCTAAAATATGTTTGACTAGTACATTTGTGCCGAAAGACTATGTTACGCACTAACCTCTGATCGGTAGACAAGTCTCCCGGTGCTGCATTGTGACGCAACACGTGAGGTAATAAAGCAAAGCGATCCTACGATTACTGGCGTACCACCTCGCTTAAAACCCTGAAATTCTGGGGCAAAACGAGTCACCGCAGTGTCGAAAGGAACCATTCCTCCATGTCTACGAACAACCAGAACTCCGTCGTCGGTTCGGACCGCGTCAAGCGCGGCATGGCCGAAATGCTCAAGGGCGGTGTCATCATGGACGTAGTTACCCCGGAGCAGGCACGTATCGCAGAAGACGCCGGTGCCGTGGCAGTCATGGCGCTGGAGCGCGTTCCCGCCGACATCCGTGCCCAGGGTGGCGTCTCGCGCATGAGCGACCCGGACATGATCGACGGCATCATTGCCGAGGTCTCCATCCCGGTCATGGCCAAGGCCCGCATCGGCCACTTCGTCGAGGCGCAGATCCTGCAGTCCCTGGGCGTCGACTACATCGACGAGTCCGAGGTCCTCTCGCCAGCTGACTACGAGAACCACATCGACAAGCAGCCGTTCACGGTGCCGTTCGTCTGCGGTGCCACCAACCTCGGTGAGGCCCTGCGCCGCATCAACGAGGGCGCTGCAATGATCCGCTCCAAGGGCGAGGCCGGCACCGGCGACGTCTCCAACGCCACCGGCCACATGCGCAAGATCCGTGCAGAGATCGCCAAGCTGTCCGCCCTGCCAGAGGACGAGCTGTATGTTGCAGCCAAGGAATTGCAGGCTCCATACGAACTGGTCAAGGAAGTTGCCGCCAACGGCAAGCTTCCGGTCGTGCTGTTCACCGCTGGCGGCATCGCCACCCCGGCCGATGCAGCAATGATGATGCAGCTGGGTGCCGACGGCGTCTTCGTCGGCTCGGGTATCTTCAAGTCCGGCAATCCGGTGCAGCGTGCCGAGGCCATCGTGAAGGCCACCACCTTCTTCGATAACCCGGACGAGCTGGCCAAGATCTCCCGCGGCCTGGGCGAGGCAATGGTCGGCATCAACGTGGCCGACGTTCCAGTGCCTCACCGTCTGGCTGAGCGCGGCTGGTAAGCTCTGCCGCCGTTAGCGCTAAAGGCCTACGCTACCGAATTCCCGGTGGCGTGGGCCTTTGTTGCAGGTTGCCGGTTAGAAGCCCAACCTTTTGCCCATGCACGAGCAGGTTCTGGGTAGAACCATTTTCAGGTTTTAGTCGGGTCCGGCAGGGCGGACTGCTGGAGCGGCTGCCGACTAGGCCGACGCTCGAACTTACTTTGTCTCGTTTGGATGACTGGTGTGCACCTGTTCCAAGTACACCGTATGGTCGCTCACGTAGAACCAGATCCGAGCGGTACCATTCGCAGTTGGCTTATGCTGCACCTCTCATGGATCGACCCACCGCGATGGACCGTCCCGAGTTCACCTTTCAGCCGATAATTCGTCGGAGTGGTGGCATAGGGTTTGCGTGTGAGGAAGTCCCAGGCGTCCGACATTGGATTTCGGATCGCCTCAACCAGGTCCCGCCATCCTTTCTGGGCATCGGCGGTAGCGAAGCGGATCTCGTATCCGACCTTCTTCGGAGGCCGGGGACCAGATTCCCCTTCTTGGCAGCAGCCACGATCAGGGGCGCTCCACGGCGATCTCAACGTCATCGAGCTACTCAAGATCGGCGCTGCCGAGTCCCGCGGCGACTGCCGTAGCAGTCTCTTTCCATGAGGTCAGCTCCGAGATCGGCAATTGAAGCTGGTTGGTGGAGAATGAGGCCCGAGCAGCATCGACAAGCTCTTGCGCACAGGACTCGCGATCAGCAGGCGACAGGGCAAGCACCATGGCAAGTTCTGGTTCATGCGCTCGGCAAGTATACCCCGGTCGTCGAGGGGCACGATGATCAATTGCGCAGCAAAGTGCAGTAGTCGGGCGCGTCCATCGGCCTCCCGCTGTGACATCAGGACCGGTGTCTCCCCGTCACGACGGGTTACCGTGACTGGATGTTCTTCCGCCTCGGCGAAGACCTCGGCCGAGTGCTTGCTCAGATCCGAGGAGCGCCTAGTCCGGGTTGGAGGCTCAGCTGCGATGGATATATTTCAATGCTATTAGGAATGTATTCGGAAGCCTAGAAGATGGGCGGTTGGCGACCGTAGGTCGAATTCCCGCGATCGGAGACGAGTTCTCGGGTCGAGCCAAGCAGAAAATGTCGATTGAGAATTCGATCAGACCTTGCTGTTGGTCGCACTGGTGTCTACCAACCACGTGTATTGGGCTAAAGCTCGGAGATGCCGATCAGGCGTTGCCGGCAAATATCAACCCGGAGTGCGGCACTCGGCGGCGCAGATCGTTTTGTGTACGTCAAGGCCCATGTGCCGGTCTCGAGTGGGGCCATCGCTGAGCAGGCACACTACACCTTCGTTGACGATGGCTTGGCGTTCGAGCATTATCGTCCGTCACGGAACTTGCGTGGTGCAAGTGCGAATTGATCCCAGTGGAGTCGTACTTAATAGTGCTTGGGACATGGCAGACTGGAGAGCATGGGCGAGATCATTTTCGACGCAGCTGTCACCCTCAACGGCTTTCTGGCAGATGAAAACCATAGCCTGCAATGGCTCTTCGATGTTCCGGGGGCCCAAGACCCCGACCCGGACCTGCTGCCCAAAAATGTCGGCGTGCATGTGGAAGGCGCGAATACCTACCTATGGCTGATCAAGAACGAGAAGTTCATCGAGAACCCGCAGAAGTGGCAGGAATATTATCGGGGGATCACCACGTATGTTTTCACCTCGCGGGACCTGCCAATTCCCGAGGGCGCTGACGTCCGCCTGGTCAATGGTGCGGTCGGAGAATTCTTGCCTGAAATCCGCGAGGCCGCGGGGGAGAAGAACATCTGGGTGCTCGGCGGAGGAGAGCTGCTGGGACAATTCCTGGATCTCGACGCACTCGATACCCTGGCGTTGACTGTTGCCCCAGCAGCATTGTCTGAAGGCGCGGCCTTGCTACCGCGCCGCATTGGCAGTGACCGGTTGGAACTGGCTGAAGCAAGGAAAGCCGGGCCATTTGCCCGCCTCGTCTACCGGGTCCTTCCAACTAAGTGAACAAGTTTTAAAAGACTCGTGTGATGTCTCAAGACACCGGTGACACTTCTGTCTCAGGACATCGGTAACACTCGGTGTCTCAGGACATCGGTAACAGATCAGACCGGGTCAGGCATGTTTTGGAACTTCGCC
>NZ_SCKZ01000014.1:0-26087 GCF_004100365.1 Glutamicibacter sp. HZAU
AGCTGGGCTTCATCGTTCGACTTGCATGTGTTAAGCACGCCGCCAGCGTTCATCCTGAGCCAGGATCAAACTCTCCATAAAAAAATAAAAAGCCACCAGCAACCCCTTGGAAAAGAAGGGCGAAGCCGATGAAGTCCTGGCGAATAATAAAACACTCAAGAACACTGCACGGGGGTGCAATGCCTCAAGCAAATGTTATGTATTCACCAAATAAAAATATTCGGTATCAACAAACTTGGCACACTATTGAGTTCTCAAACAACAAACACTCTCGACACCACACCAGCCACCCTTGATGGCCACTGCTTCGCTCCGGAGCAACTTTTCCAGCTTACCACCGCGTTGATCATTGTCAACTCGGCGTTTCACGCTGGTTCACCCCGCTGTTTCCGACTCGCCTTTTCAGGCCGTCTGGATCAGCGGCGCGAGATAAAACTTTACACGCATCCCACCACGAAGCAAAATCGGCCAGTTTCCGGAAACTGCCGTCCAGAACGCCCGAAATCATGCGGATTCTGCGCGCTCCAAGATGAATAACGGCTGAAAACAACGGAAATTTGTTGTTATGAAGCGGATCACCTTAACGACAGTGGACCATAACTTGCCTTGGCAAGTTATGGTCCACTTATGGTGCTTGGAAGCTACTTCGCCTTCTCGGCACGCAAACGCGATACCTCGTAGAGCGAGATGCCGACAGCCATCGAAGCGTTCAGCGATTCCATTGCAGAGTCGATTGGAATCGAAACGATGGCGTCGCAGTTTTCGCGAACCAGCCGGGACAGGCCCTTGCCCTCGGAACCAACCACGATGCACAGCGGGCCGGTTGCCAATTCGAAGTTCGGCAGCTGCATATCGCCACCGGCGTCGAGGCCGATCACGAAGATGCCGGCAGCCTTGATTTCCTTCAGCGCGCTGGTCAGGTTGCTGCACTTGGCAACAGGTACGCGGACCGCTGCACCGGCGCTGGTCTTCCATGCCGAGGCGGTCATGCCGACGCTGCGGCGTTCTGGAATGATCACGCCGTCTGCGCCGAAGGCCGATGCCGAACGGACAATCGCGCCCAGGTTACGCGGGTCGGTGATGCCATCCAGTGCCAGGAACAGCGGCTGGGTCTTGGTGTAGCCCTTGTCGAAGTCCTTGATGGTCTTGGTAGCCAGCTGGACTGCGTCCTTGTACTCGTATGGCGGGATCTGCAGGGCCAGGCCCTGGTGGATCGCGTCATCGGTCATGCGGTCCAGCTCAGGCTTGGATGCTTCCATCAGCGGGATGCCCAGCTCGGCAGCCAGCTTCAGGGATTCGCGGACGCGGTCATCGACGTCGATGCGGATGGCAACATGCAGCGCCTTGGCAGGGATGCCGGCGCGCAGCGCCTCGACGACGGAGTTGCGTCCGGTGACGAATTCGGCGTTGACCTTGATGCGTTCGGTGCGGCGGCCGGTGCTGCGTTTGGCAGCCGAGCGCTCGGCAAGCTGCTTGGCACGGTACGCCTTGTGGTACGGGCGGTCCTCCGCTTTGGGGGTCGGGCCCTTGCCCTCGAGGGATCGACGTCCCTTGCCACCACTACCCTTGGTTGGGCCCTTTTTGCTCATTGGTAATTGTCCTTTGGTTTTTGAGTTCGTTGGCGTCGCGTTGATTCGCGACTAGTTGTCTAGAGTCCAGCGGGCGCCATCGGCCGAATCCACCACGGTAATCCCGGCGGATGCCAGCGCATCGCGGATCGCATCGGAGCGTGCCCAGTCCTTGGCTGTCCGCGCTTCGGCACGTTCGGCCAGCTGCGCCTGGATCAGCTGGTCCAGGGCCTCGTGCTCTGCGGAAGAATCAGACCCTTCATTGCTGCCGGCATCATCCAGGCCCAGCACCTGGGTCATGGCCAGGACCTGGCCCAGGGCCTTGGCGGCGGCAGCGTCGTCACGCTGGTCCAGGGAAGCATTGCCCAGCCGCACGGTTTCATGCAGTGCGGCCAGCGCCATGGGAACGTTCAGGTCATCATCCATCGCGGTGCCGAAGGCTTCCGGCACTGCGGTGGCGGCGATGGCCTCGGCGGCCGCACCCAGGCGGTAGCGCGCATTGGAGATGAAAGTGTCGACGCGATCCACCGCTGCCCCGGCCTCGGTCAGCGAGTCCGGACGGTAGTCGAGCATCGAACGGTAGTGCGCCTGGCCCAGGAAGTAGCGCACCACTCGGGCATCGGCCAGTGCGAGCATTTCTTCCGGAGAGATGGTGTTGCCGATGGACTTGGACATCTTCTCACCCTCGTAGGTGACCAAGCCGTTGTGCATCCAGTAGTTGGCGAAGCCGTGGCCTGCCGCATTGGACTGGGCCATCTCGTTCTCGTGGTGCGGGAAGCGCAGATCCAGTCCGCCGCCGTGGATGTCGAATGCGCTGCCCAGGTACTTGCCGGCCATCGCCGAGCACTCGAGGTGCCAGCCTGGGCGGCCGCGTCCCCAGGGGCTCGGCCAGGAAGCGGTCAGCGGATCGGTGTCCTTGTGCCCCTTCCAGAGCGCGAAGTCGCGCGGGTCCCTCTTGCCGCGCGGATCCGAATCCGGGGCGTCCTGCATGTCGTCGACCTTCTGGCGGGTCAACGCGCCGTACTGCTCGTAGGAGCGCACGTCGAAGTAGACATCTCCGGAGCCGTCGGCTGCCGGATAGGCGTGGCCGCGATCGATGAGCTGCTCAATCAGCTCATGCATTTCGGTGATGTGCCCGGTCGCGCGCGGCTCATAGGTCGGCCGGCGCACGCCCAGCGTCTCGTAGGCCATCGAGAATTCCTGCTCGAAGCGGTACGCCAGTGCGAACCATTCTTCGCGCGGCTTGTAATGGGCATCGGCTTCGAAATCCGCGGCGAAGGAGTTCGCCGACTTCTCCAGGATCTTGTCATCGATGTCGGTGACGTTGCGGACCGTGGTGACGGCGAAGCCGCGGTATTCGAGCCAGCGCACCAGGATGTCGAAGACAATGGCACTGCGCACATGGCCCACGTGCGGCATGCCCTGCACGGTGGCGCCGCAGTAGTACAGCTTGACTTCGCCTTCCGCCAGTGGCTGGAAGTCGCGTACGGATGCTGTTTTGGTGTCATAGAATCGCAGGCTCACGCCTTTAAGGTTATCCGATGGATGCACGCTTTGTGCTTCACTTGTGACGATCTCGATGCGCGATGCCCCGCGGCAGCGCCGACGGGCCTAATGCGAAACCGGATAGACCAGTGCGGTGGCATAGGCGGTCACGCCCTTGCCCTCCCCCTCGTACCCCAGCCCGTCGCTGGTAGTCGCAATGACGCTGACTGGGGCGCCGATCGCCTCGCTGAGCACCGCGTTGGCCTCCTCGCGGCGCGCGGCGAAGCGCGGGCGGCGGCCAACGAACTGCACCGAGACGTTGCCGATCTCGAATCCTGCCTCGCGCACCAGGCGTGCCGCTTCTGCAATCAGGCTCACACCGCTGGCCCCGGCGAATTCCGGGCGGTCCACCCCGAAGTGCGTGCCCAGATCGCCAATGCCCGCTGCGGAGAATAGCGCATCGCAGGCAGCGTGCGCTACCGCGTCGCCATCGGAGTGGCCGGACAGCCCGATGTCCCCCGGGAAGTGCAGTCCTGCCAGCCACATTTCGCGGGCCGGGTCGTCGCTGACCGCGTGGACATCGATGCCGTTGCCGACTCGTGGCAGGATCATGGCTTCTTCCTTTGCACTGGGGTTGCTGGCCGGGCGGCTTGCCGCGAGCTTGCCGGCGGCGTCGAGGTCTTCGGGGTAGGTGACCTTCAGTGCTTGCTGAGATCCGGGCAGCACCTGGACTTCGGCGCCGAAAGCCCGCACGATCGACGCGTCATCGGTGACAAGCTCCAGTTCGGCTTCGGTGCAGGAATCCAGCCGGGCGTGCGCCGCGCGCAGCAGTGCCGCGTCAAAGCCCTGCGGGGTCTGTACCGCGCGCAGGGTGGAACGCGCCGGGGTTTCCTTGATGATCTCGTGCTCGCCGGAGGCATCGGTCTGGACCACGCAGATGGTGTCGGTGACGTCCAATGTCGGGATCACCGCGTTGCACTGCTCATCTGCCAGTGCGCGAAGAAGCCGCTCGATCAGCTCGGCCGGGGCGAAAGCGCGGGCTGCGTCATGGACCAGGATATTCGCTGCCTCGGAACTGGCAACGGCTAGTCCTGCGCGAACCGATGCGGCGCGGCTTGCGCCACCGGGCACGGTGCGGACCCGTTCCCCGTACTGGGCCATGGCCGCGGCCAGTCGCTCGTCCTTCGGCGGGGTCACCACAATGATTTCGGTGATCTGCTCAACCCCGAGGATCCGGTCCACTGCATGTTCTGCCAGGGACTTCCCTGCCACCTGAACCATCGCCTTGGGAATTCCTGCGCCGAGGCGGGTTCCCATTCCGGCGGCCACGAGGATCAGGCTTGAATTTTGCGCTTCGCTTTGCTTCACAGCGCCCAGCTTATCGTGCCGCGTCATCCTGATTCGGATGCTTTAACGCCAAAAGCCGTGAAACGCTTGGGAGCGTTTCACGGCGATGCGTTACCGGAACTGGGTTAGGCCGAAGCCAGAACCTCGTCCAAGAGGCCTTCCGCCTTGGCCTCGTCCAGATCCTTGGCCAAGGCCAATTCACTGATCAATACCTGACGAGCCTTGGCCAGCATGCGCTTTTCGCCTGCCGACAGACCACGGTCGTTTTCTCGGCGCCACAGGTCGCGAACTACTTCTGCAACCTTGATGACATCGCCGGAAGCGAGCTTCTCGACATTTGCCTTGTAGCGGCGCGACCAGTTGGTCGGCTCTTCGGTAAATTCAGCACGAAGGACGTCGAACACATGGTCCAAGCCTTCCTGACCTACCACGTCACGTACGCCAACAAGATCAACGTTCTCGGCTGGAACCTCGATGGTCAGGTCGCCCTGAGCCACCTTGAGCTTGAGATACATTTTCTCTTCGCCCTTGATCTTGCGCATCTTGATCTCTTCGATCATTGCGGCACCGTGGTGCGGGTAGACAACAGTCTCGCCAACCTCAAAAACCATGTGGATAAACCCCTTTCCCACGTCCTAGTCTACCATGTTTGCTATTCATGGCCTCGCGACTGTGCCCCATATAACCGCGAATTCATGCGGAATTGCCTCTTCCACTTGCAAGAAAAACATGCTATGAAGAAGGTAGGGCAGTCGATTGCACACCACCCCCTTTCCTAGCAACGGTTGTCTACAACTTGTCGAAAAGCGTGTGTTGCACGTCGCTAAATCGCGTCTTTGCGTGAAAAACAGCTAGGCTTAGAGGTAATCGTGGTCCTTTTCGCGGCTGCCCCTGCCCCAGGTGCAGCCGATTCAACCGGCCACGAACCCGAAGCAACTCATTATTCTCACCGAGGAGTTAGTGTCGTGATCACCGCACGCATGACCGCTGGACGTCGCATCGCCGCGTCCCTCGCTGTGGCTGCCCTGGCATTCGGTGTCACCAGCTGTGGCGCCATCAACGAGCAGGCCACCAACATGGACTACGCCGCCAGCGATGGCATCAACGTCGATGTCGCAGACGCCAAGGTTCGCAACCTGATGTTCGTCACCAACAGCGACGACACTGAAGCCCGCCTGATCGGCTCCGTAGTCAACGCCGGCGATTCCGCGCTGACCCTGTCGGTCAAGGCCGAGAACACTGCACCTGTCTCCATCCAGGTTCCTGCCGATGGCACTATCAAGCTTGAAGATGACAAGAACGAGCAGATCATCAAGAACTTGGGCATCCCTGCTGGCGAGCACGCACCTTCGGTCTTCACCGTCGCCGGCGAGAACGTGGAATTCAGCGTTCCAGTAGTCGATGGCACCCTTGCCGAATACCGCGACTTCGTCCCGGGCGGTGCCGATGAGTCGGTCACCGAGCACCTGACCCCGGAAGAGACCCACTCGACTTCGGGCCACTAAGCTCCGCAAGCCGAAACAGCAGCCCCGGACAGAATCAGTGATTCTGTCCGGGGCTGCTGCCGTATCCGGGCTATTTGGCCCTAGACCACGAACTTGTAGCCCAGTCCGCGCACGGTCACCAGGCGTTCGGGGACTGCCGGGTCGACCTCGATCTTGGAACGCAGGCGCTTGACGTGCACATCCAAGGTCTTGGTGTCGCCCACATAGTCGCTGCCCCAGACGCGGTCGATCAGCTGCCCGCGGGTGAGCACGCGTCCGGCATTGCGCAGCAGCATTTCCAGCAGCTCGAATTCCTTCAGCGGCATGGACACCTCGGTGTTGTCGACCGAAACCACATGGCGTTCCACGTCCATGCGCACCGGACCGGCGGTGACCACGTTGCTGATCAGCTCCTCGCCCTCGCCCTGGCGGCGCAGCACGGCACGGATGCGGGCCAGCAATTCGCGGGAGGAATACGGCTTGGTGACGTAGTCGTCGGCTCCGAGTTCCAGGCCCACCACCTTGTCGATCTCCGAGTCCTTCGCCGTGAGCATGATGACCGGGACCTGGCTGTTCAGGCGGATCTGGCGGATCACCTCGGTGCCCGGCTGGCCCGGAAGCATCAGGTCCAGCAGCACCAGGTCCGCGCCATGGCGTTCGAACTCGGTGACTGCCTTCAGGCCGTCGTCGGCGATCCGCACTTCGAAGCCTTCGCGTTCCAGCAGGAAGGACAACGGGTCGGAGAGCGACTCCTCGTCCTCAACGATCAATATGCGGGTCATCGGCGTCCTCCTTCACGATCGGACGCACTCGCCTCGATCGTTCGTTCCTTCATCGTCTGGCCGGCAAGCGCATTGCTGGTCGCCGGTTCTTCGTCCGCTAGGGGAAGTCTTAGGGTAAATGTTGATCCGTGGCCGGGCTGCGACCACAGCGACACTTCGCCGCCGTGGTTGGCCAGCACGTGCTTGACGATGCTCAGCCCCAGCCCGGTGCCGCCGGTCTGCCGCGAGCGTGCGGAGTCCACGCGGTAGAAGCGCTCGAACACGCGCTCCTGCTCCTCGGGCGAGATGCCCGGTCCCTGGTCGGTCACCGAAATCTGGGCGTAGCCATCGCGCTGGCGGATCCCGACGCCGACCGTGGTGTGCTCCGGCGAATAGCGGATGGCATTGTCGATCAGGTTGCGGATGGCGGTCATCAGCAGGTCCGCGTCGCCCAGGATCGGCTCTTCGAGATGGCCGCCCACAGTAATGGTGATGCCCTTTTCCTCGGCAATCAGGTGGCTGCGGTCCACGGCTTCTGCCACGACGCTGTCGATATTCACTTCCTGGCCCTGCACGATCGCATCGGATGCCTGCAGCCGGGAGAGTTCGATGATGTCCTGCACCAGGGCCGCCAGGCGCCTCGATTCCTTGTCCATCCGGGTGGAGAAGCGGCGTACCGCCTTCGGGTCGTCGGCGGCTTCGGTGATGGCTTCGGCCAGCAGGCCGATGGCGCCGACCGGGGTCTTCAGCTCGTGGGAAACGTTGGCCACGAAATCGTTGCGCATCGCTTCGGTTCGGGTGATTTCGGTGCGGTCGTCGGCGAGCAGGAGGATGTATTCGTCTCCCAGCGGAGCGACGCGCACGTGGACAATCAGCTGCCCGGCGCCAAGCGTGGAGCGCTGCAGCTCGTACTGGCTTTCGGCGATCACGCCATCGGCGCGCACCTGGCGCACCAGCGAGAGCAGCTCGTTGTGGACCAGCGTGTGCCCGCGCACCAGTCCGTAGGCATAGGAGGCAGGGTTGGCCCGGACCACTCCGTCAACGTCATCGAGGATCACGAAGGCTCGCCCGATAACCGACAGGACGGCGGCCGCCCCCTCGGGGAGCACTGGCTCGTCGACTTGCGGCAGCTTCGAAGAGCGGGCTTGGGAGAGCCGGAAGGCGATGACGCCAACGATCCCCAGAGCCAGGCCGAGGACGCCAGCTATAAGAGTCGAGATCACTTCGTTCACATCTTTAGACTAGCTTCACCTGTAGGCGGCTCCAGCCCTAAATGACGTGTTTTAGTCGATTTCGGCGCGCTGTTCACCAAACGTTCACTTTTCGTGGCATATTCGTTAATCACCCGCTGACAAGCTGGAGTAAGACCCTCCACCATGCCACAAAACTGTCTCGTGGCGGGTGGCTGCCACGGCAGTCCACCATCCGGCATGGATACCGAACACTCGAAAGGAACTGCTGTGCGTAAGGTATTTCAGGCAGACCTGCAGCAAATTGGCGAAGAACTCATTGAGATGGCCAACCAGGTAGCAACCGCAATGGACCGCGCTTGGGAATCGCTAGCCAACGTGGACGTCGATCTGGCACAGGAAGTCATTGCGGCTGACGCGAAGATCGACTTCCTGCAGAACCAGCTCGACGAACGGGCCATAGACACCTTGGCCCTGCAGGGGCCGGTAGCCAGCGACCTGCGCATGATTGTCGGTTCGCTGCGCATGAGCGCTTCGCTGGAGCGCATGGGCGATTTGGCCCGCCATCTGGCGCAGCTGACTCGTCTGCGTTTCCCCAACCCGGCGATCCCGGCCAAGATTTCCGACACCTTTGCCCAGATGGCAAAGATCGATATCGACATCGCCAAGGCCGTCGCGCGCCTGCTGGACACCCGCGATTTGAAGATCGCCACCGAAATCATCGAACTGAACCACGAACTGGATCGTTTGCACTCCAGCGTCTTCACCCAGGTCGCTGCCGAGGACTGGGACGCCAACGCTCCAACCACCGTGGATGTGTCGCTGACCAGCCGCTACCTCGAGCGCTTCGGCGATCACGGCGTGTCCGTGGCCCGCAAGGTCACCTACCTGGTGACCGGCGAATGGGATCCAACCGAAATCTAGCTTCTCGGAGCATCGGCGCGATTCCATAGCCATGGCGCCTGCCATCCGGTACCACCGGATGGCAGGCGCCATTTTTGTTCTTCAATTTTCTTTGAACGCAGACCGGGGCATCCGGCTGGGCGCTTCGGAGAGCACGCTGTGCGTCCTAGTTGGGCCCCGATGAGGATGCTGGCCCTGCCAAGGATTCCAGCTCGTTAAATGGGTAGAGGGCGGCCCACCGCTCGGTGGGCTGCCCTCTGCCGGTTTTCGGCGCACGAATGGCGCCAGCGTCTAGCGGGTTTCTAGCCTTCGCACTCGACGCAGAAGCCTACGTTGCCTTCTTCGCGCACCAGCTGCGAACGGTGGCGAATCAAGAAGCACGAGCCGCAAATGAACTCGTCGTCTTTCTGCGGAATGACCGTAACGGTCAATTCCTCGTTGGAGAGATCCGCGCCTGGCAGATCCATGCCATCGGTGTGATCGGCCTCGTCGAGCTCGCGCACCACCGACTTGGCATCCGGTGCGTTAGCGGACTTCACCGCATCCAGAGAAGCCTTGCGTGCCTCAGCAACGTCTGGGCGGACTTCATCGTAATCAGTTGCCACGAATTGCATTCCTAACGTGAGCCATTGAGCCTATTCGAAATAGGAGATTACAGCATACTAATGCCAAAAATACAATCGTGCGCAGTTGTTTCGCTCACAGCCGGATGCCTGGCATTGTCCCGGCGTTAATAAGCAGACGGCGGCTTCGCGATGACCGGCCTTGGGCCGGTGATCGCGAAGCCGCCGAAAAGCGTGTCCTACTTGCGACCTTGGTTGGCGACGGCCTTGATGGCGTCGGCCGCGGCCTCTGGATCCAGGTAGGTTCCACCCTTGGTGATTGGCTGGAAGTTGTCATCCAGTTCATAGACCAGCGGGATGCCGGTCGGGATGTTCAGGCCGGCAATGTCTTCATCGCTGATGCCATCCAGATGCTTGACCAGCGCACGCAGGGAGTTGCCGTGGGCAGTGACCATGACGGTCTTGCCTGCCGACAGGTCGGCCTTGATGTTGTTCTCCCAGTACGGAAGCATGCGCTCCAGCACGTCCTTGAGGCACTCGGTGCGTGGGGCGGAGTCGCCCAGTTCCGCGTAGCGCTCGTCATTGATCTGGCTGAATTCCGAGGAATCGTCGAGTGCTGGTGGCGGAGTATCGTAGCTGCGGCGCCATTCCATGAACTGCTCTTCGCCGAACTCGGCCAAGGTCTGTGCCTTGTCCTTGCCCTGCAGCGCACCGTAGTGGCGTTCGTTCAGGCGCCAGTCGCGGTTCACCGGGATCCAGGAGCGACCGGCGGATTCCAGAGCCAGGTTCGCGGTGACAATCGCGCGGGTCAGCAGCGAGGTGTGCAGCACCTCCGGCTTGTAGCCTGCTTCGGCCAGCAGCTGGCCGCCGCGGGCTGCTTCAGCACGGCCCTTCTCGGTCAGCGAGACGTCGTACCAACCGGTGAACAGGTTCTTTTCGTTCCATTCGCTCTGTCCGTGGCGAAGCAAAATCAAAGTATGGCTCATGGAATCTATCCTAACCAATGCGCAAGCCCATTCGCGCGAAAGTTAAGGCCCGCGGTTAAAGTGCGAAGACCTGCGCTCCGCCATCAAGCGGGTGCAGGTCTTCGTGAAAACTTGGGTGCTTTGGCGCCGCCTAGTAGTTGTACCAGCCGCCGCCCTTGCCGCTCACGGCAGGCTTGACGTCCGCCAGGTACACGCAGGCGATGCAGGCGCCGATCAGCTGCAGGAAGCCGATTCCGCCCTGGCTGAGCATGCCAAGCAGGGCCACAGCCGTGCTGGCAACGGTCAGGCCGAGCCAGAAGCCCTTGGTGCGCTTGCCTTCCTGGGCGAAGCGATCCGCGCCATGGCGCAGGCAATCAACCAGCGCCCAGACGGCGAGCGCCACGATGACAACGCTCAGGGCGATCATCATGTAGTACTCGATCAGTCGGGCCAAGTGCATCATGTTCATGCTTTCACTCTACCTTTGCGACGCATTTGATGGGTGGTGTGCCACGCGCGGACATCGGCTCCTGCGGCATCAGAGCCGGTCCAGGGCCTGCTTCAGATCTGCCCAGAGGTCTTCGGCTTCTTCGATGCCTACCGACAGGCGGATCAGGCTGGCAGGGACGCTGGCCGGTTCGGAAGCGTGGCGCGCCCGCCGCTCGGCCAGAGACTCCACACCTCCCAGCGAGGTGGCGCCGGTGATGAGCTTGAAGGCATCCAGCACCCGGTCGGCTTCTTCGGCAGAGCTGCCCGCTTCGAAGGCGATCACCGAGCCGAACCCGCCCATGAGTTCTGCGGCACGGGCGTGGCCCGGGTCATCAGGCAGTCCCGGGTAGCGTACTGCCTGCACCTTGGGGTGGGCGGCAAGGCGTTCGGCCAGCAGCTGGCTGTTGGACTGCGAGCGCTCAAGGCGCACTGCCATGGTGCGCACCCCGCGCAGGGCGAGGAAGGTATCCATCGGCCCGGCGATCGCGCCATGCAAGGTCCGGTATCCGTGCAGGCGGCTGTGGAGCTGCTCGTCGCTGGTGACCAGCGCGCCCATGATCACATCCGAGTGGCCCGAGAGGTACTTGGTCACCGAGTGCACGACAAGGTCGGCGCCGTGGACCAGCGGCTGCTGCAGCAGCGGGGTGGCAAAAGTGTTATCCACGATGCTCAGCACATTCTGCGTCTTCGCGGCAGCCAGCAGGGCCGGCAGGTCTGCAACTTCCAGCATCGGGTTGGTCGGCGATTCCACCCAGAGCGCGTCAGCCCCATCCAACGCGGCAAGCACTTCGCCGGTGTTGGCGATGTCCACCGGGCGGATGCTCAGCCGGCCAGCTTCTTGCAGTTCCGCGCTCAGCGCCAGCGAACCGTTATAGGAATGCTTCGGCATTACCAGCACGCCGGCCTCTGGAACGAGGCTCAATGCCGCGGCAATAGCCGCCATGCCGGAGGAGAAGACCAGGGCCGGCAGGGTTGCCGCTTCGAGCTGGCCAAGCATTTCCTCGAAGGGATCCCAGGTGGGGTTAGAGAACCGCGCATAGACGCGTTCGCCGGGCGCCGCCTGCCCCTTGGAATGGTATGTGGAGGTGAAGGTGACCGGGTGGTTGACTGGAACGTCGTAGCCATGAGCCGGACGCCCACCGGCAACGAGCAATGTCTTCGGGTCCCAGGCCGGGTTGGAGCCTTGTTCTGCGGTGCGGGGGTTCATGGAAAAAACTCTACGCTTGTTCCGGCACCGCCGGCCGGTGGATTTCACTACATTTCATGTGACTGATCCACCACACTTGGCGCATTTCCAATGCCCAACCAGCCGTCGCAGCACGCATCTTTAAAAGTCCTTGGATAGGCTAGTGGGGTGAGTAGAGAATCGAGTTCCCCGACCCGTGGCTTGTTCATCGTTTTCGAAGGCGGCGACGGCGCCGGCAAGTCCACGCAGGTCGCGCTGGCCAAGCAGTGGCTGGAATCCCGTGGAGCCAAGGTCACCACGACCCGCGAACCAGGTGGAACCCAGATCAGCGAAGAGCTGCGTTCCCTGGTGCTTGACCACGGCCACGGCGACATCGATGCGCGTACCGAGGCGCTGATCTACTCGGCTGCGCGTGCCGCCCATGTCCAGCAGGTCATCTCCCCCGCGCTGGAGGCCGGAACCCACATCATCTGCGACCGGTTCGTCGATTCCTCGCTGGCCTACCAGGGCATGGGCCGTGCGCTGGGATTCGATGCCGTCGCATCGATCAACGACTTCGCAACCGGCGGGTTGAAGCCGGATGCCACCATCATTCTCGACATCTCCGCCGAGCAGGGACGGGCCCGGCGCATTGCGGCCAGCGGCGGGGTGGAGCAGTCTGATCGCCTGGAATCCGAGCCGGATGATTTCCATGAACGCATCCGCCATGCCTTCCTCGATTTGGCCTCCCGTGATCCGCAGCGCTACCTGGTCCTCGACGCCACCGCCAGCGTGGAGCAGCTGCACCAGTCGGTTGTGCAGCATCTGGCAGGCCTGCTGTGACCCGGCCGGTCTTCGCGGACCTCGCCGGGCAGGAACGCGTCATTGACACGTTGACCGCCGAGGTTGATCGCGGCAACCCCACCCATGCCTGGCTGGTAACCGGTCCGCCGGGTTCTGGCCGCACCACCGCGGCACGCGCTTTCGCGGCGGCATTGCAGTGCACCCAGACTCCGGCCGGCTGCGGCGAGTGCTCCAATTGCAAAATGGTGATGAATTCGGAGCACCCTGATGTGTCCTTCGTTTCCACCGACAAGTTCGAGTACCAGATCGCCGATGTCCGCCACCTGATTACCCGTGCGCAGGAAAGCGCTGGCACCGGCCGCTGGCGCATCATCATCATCGAAGATGCAGACCGCATGTCCGAGCGCAGCACCAACGTGCTGCTCAAGGCCATCGAAGAGCCTCCTGCCAAGATGATCTGGATCCTCAGTGCCCCGTCCCCTGCCGATGTGCTGGTGACCATCCGGTCGCGTTGCCGCGCGGTAAACCTCTCCGTGCCTTCCACCCAGGACGTTGCAGATCTGCTGGTGCGCCGCGATGGGCTGGAACCGGAACAGGCGCTGTTCGCCGCCCGGGTTTCGCAGTCCCATATTGGCGTGGCCCGCTTGCTGGCCCGTGACGAGCAGGCACGCATCCAGCGCGAGAAAGTCGTTACGCTGCCGCTGCGCACCACGACCTTGCCGCAGGCGATGGCGGCGGCCGCAGAAATCTCCAAGCTGGCCAGCGAGCGTGCCGAAAACATCACCGGCACCGACCTGCAGAACAAGATTGCCCAGCTGCGCCATGCCAACGGCTTGGGCCCGGAAGAGACCATCCCGCCTGGATTGCGCGGGCAGTTCAAGGCGCTGGAGGATGATGCCAAGCGATTTGCCCGGCGTGCTGCCTTCGATGCCCTGGACCGGACGCTGACGGATCTGACCACGTTCTTCCGGGATGTCTTGAGCATCCAGCTGAAAACCGGTAGCGAGCTGATCAATGAGCACCTGCGCGAGAAGCTGGAGCGGTTCGCTGCGGAACAGTCCAGCGAGAAGTCCTTGGCCCAGCTTGATGCCATCAATGAAACCCGTGGCCGCCTGGCCGCCAACGTCAACCAGCTCATGGCGCTGGAAGCGCTCATGACCCGTCTGCTGCCACAGCCCGGACGCCGCTAACCCATCCCAAGGAGACACGAACAGTGCCTGCACGCTCACCGATGAAGCGCTTGGCCGCAGTAGGGACTGCCATGGCTTTGGGCCTGGCAGGCTGCTCTTCCCCCACAGCGGATTCGCCATCCAGCGCATCGAATGCCCCGAAGCCCGCGCCGAACACCAGTGCGCCTGAAGGATTGGAATCCTTCTATACCCAAAGACTCGACTGGGAAAAGTGCGGCAGCGTCATCGAATGCGCCACCATCCAGGTTCCGATGGATTACGACAATCCCGAAGGGGAGAGCATCGAGCTGGCCCTGAACCGCCGCGCCGTGGACGGGGCGACGCGCAATATCCTGGTCAACCCCGGTGGCCCCGGCGGATCTGGACTGGACATGGTGTCCTCCACCGTGCCGAGCATGTTCAGCAATGACCTGCAGCGGGCCTACAACGTCATCGGCTTCGACCCGCGAGGGGTGGGCGAAAGCTCCCCGATCACGTGCCAAAGCGCTGCCGAAACCGATAAGGGGCGCCAGGAAAACCTGCGGGCGTGGGTTCCCGAGGACCAGCACGAGATCATCGAGAGCGCCGAGGACTACGCGGCTGACTGCGCGTCCAATACCGGCGAGCTGCTGGATCATGTCGATACCGAATCGGCAGCCAGGGACATGGACGTGATCCGTGCTGTGCTCGGTGATGCGCAGCTGGACTACCTCGGTGTCTCCTACGGAACATTCCTAGGCACCACCTATGCTGATCTGTTCCCGCAGAATGTGGGGCGTTTCGTGCTGGATGGAGCCATGGACCCTTCGTTGCCAGCTGCCGAAGTGACCTTGGCCCAGGCTGTGGGGTTCGAGAAGGAAATCGACGCTTGGCTCGCCAGCTGCCTTGAAAGCGGCAATTGCCCGTTCACCGGAACCGTTGAAGAGGCCAAGGTGCAGCTGCAGCAGTTCTTTGCACAGGTGGAGAACGAGCCGATGACCGCCAGCGATGGGCGCGTCGTTCCGATCATCGATTTCGTCAACGGCTTCATTTTGCCGCTCTACGATGATGCCAGCTGGTCCTATTTGACCGACGCCATGAACGCCGCGGTCAACGACGGGAATGCAGACATCATCCTCAGCCTGGCGGATCTCTCGGCAGACCGCCAGAGCGACGGCACCTATGCATCGAATTCGAGCGACGCCTACGTAGCCATTGATTGCCTGGATCGTCCAACGGACAGCAGCCAAGAAGCCATGCAGGCCGAAGCGACCGAGCTGATGCGTGCGGCCCCGACCTTGGGCAAGTATCTGGCCTACAGCGGCATCGCCTGCGAGGCCCTGGACTTCGAATCCACTGGCAAGCCGGAGGTGCTCGACGCGGAAGGCTCGAATGAGATCCTCGTCATTGGCACCGTCGGTGATCCAGCCACCCCCTATAAGTGGTCCGAGGCCCTTGCCAAGCAGCTGGACAACGCCACCCTGCTGACCTATGAAGGCCATGGCCACACCGCCTATGGGCGTTCCAACGAGTGCATTACCAAGGCGGTAGATGAGTACCTGATCGCAGGCAAAGTCCCCGAAGCCGGCACCCGCTGCTGATTGGGCCTGATGATGTCATCGCCGTTTTGACGTTCAGACAATTCCTCGGATAAAGTGACGTGGTGCTTGTTTGCAGGCACAGGCCTCCTTAGCTCAGGGGTAGAGCAGCTCCCTCGTAAAGAGCAGGTCGCCGGTTCAAATCCGGCAGGGGGCTCCATGTGAAGAAAACCCCGGAATCGCGAGCAACTCGTGATTCCGGGGTTTTCGCTATCTTCAGCAGATCTTTTCAACTGGGCCCAGTCTTTGCACCCCACTGACTTCATGCAAATCCCATATATGCCCCAACGGCAACTTGGGATATGCGAACAGGCCCCGGTTCCAGATGAAACCAAGGGCCCGTTGTCGGGGTCGGTGTTCTACTCGAAGTCGGCGGTAGCCGGGTCAGCCGAGATGCGGCCTTCCGCGCCGCGATCCAGGGTAGCGATGGCTGCCAGATCTTCTTCGTCCAGCTTCACATTCAATGATTCGAAGTTCTCGACGATGCGCGATTCGGTGGTCGACTTCGGGATGACCACATTGCCTACGGCCAGATGCCAGGCGATGACTACCTGCGCCGCCGATGCGCCATGCTTCTTGGCGATGTCCGCCAGCACTGGGTCGCTCAGCAGTTCACCGCCATGGCCCAGCGGAGACCACGACTCATGCAGGATGCCGTGCTCGGCTTCGTAGGCGCGCAGCTCGGTCTGGGGGAAGTACGGGTGGGTTTCAACCTGGTTGATGACCGGGCGGACTCCGGTTTCGGTGTAGAGCTCTTCAAGTGCTTCCTTGGTGAAGTTGCAAACGCCAATGGACTTGGCCTTGCCGTCCTTCTGCAACTGGATCAGCGCCTTCCAGGTGTCCACGTAGGTGCCGCGCTTCGGCTGCAGCCAGTGGATCAGGTACAGATCGACGTACTCCACGCCAAGGCGCTGAAGCGAAGCATCCGCTGCGGCCATGGTCTTCTCATAACCCTGGTCCGAGTTCCAGACCTTGGTGGTGATGAACAGTTCTTCGCGCGGCACGCTGCTGGCGGCAACTGCACGGCCGACTCCAGCTTCGTTTCCGTAGATGCGCGCGGTGTCGATGTGGCGGTAGCCAGCGTCGATTGCCTTGCCAACGACCACTTCCGCGTCGGCGTCGGCGACCTTCCAGACGCCGTAGCCAAGCTGGTCGATGGTGTTTCCGTCAAGGAACTTAAGTTCAGGAATTGTTTGGGTCATGCAACCAATTTAGTTCACCCATGCGTCCTGCACGGCGGAAAACCACGCCAGCGATCGGGAAAGCCCAATTATTCGCTGGAAGCGAGCATTTGCGCGGCCCGGCTGACGTCTTCTTCCACCAGCTTGGCCCGATGGCGCACCGCCTCGATGTCGATCGGCTGGCCGGCTTCCGCCTGCATCCGCATCATCGCGATCACCTGTGCGGTCGTCGCCAAATCGTTGGCCGCCTTGGTCAGCGAACGGTGCACCGCCGAGGTCAGCTGCGGGATCGTGTCGTCGTTGCTCGGGGTAATCCGCTGCGCCGCGCAGCATAGCTGGCGCACGGTCGGCAGCAGCACTGCCGTCTCGTTGGCTTCCTTGACCAGCTGGTTGTACACCTGGTCATCGGTGATGCCTTCAACCACCTGGAAGACCCGGTCCAATGACCGCTGGAAACGGTCATGTGCGCGACGCCAGACGCCCTCGCCAAGTTCGCGAGTAGCAGCACGCTCAGCGCGCAGTCGTGAAAAGAACGCCATTACACTTCTCTGCCGGTGGTTTCCGATGGATTACTGGTTCTAGCCTACCGGGATCACCGCAGTGTTCCCGGCAACGCAGTCGACATAAAACGAAACCGGCCGCAAGTCCCATCCGCTGTCGCGGATGGCCCCCACGGCCGGTTCCAGTCGGGTTCAGCAGCAACGTCCCTCGGGGTTCTTTTCCTGCCAGTCGGTGTAGTCCTTCCAGAACTCACGCTCGGTCATCGGCTTGGTGCCGGGATGATTGCGTTCGTGGTGTTCCAGATAGTGCTGGTACTTGTCGGCACCGAGCACTCCGTCGACAAACTTCTTGGCTTGCCCCAGGCGTTCCAAAAGCGTCGCCATGGCTAGTGGCCGCCGCGCTGGACTTGGGCTTCGGCAGGGACCTGCTTCCAGGCCTTTTCAAGCTCCTTTTCAGCAGGCGACGAGATCAAGCCGGCAGGTGCGTACATCTTCGATGGCACGGCCGGACCCTCGGTGCTGGTGCCGCCGCCGTTGTGCTTGGCCTTGATGGTTGCGACGACAGCCGATACCAGCACGATTGCGGTCAGCAGCAGGAAAACCACGGACAGCCAGCCCTGGACACCGGTGTTGCGCACCACTGCCTCCATTGCTTCCACGCTGCCCGCCGAGCCGAGGGAAGTCTCGCCATTGGCCAATGCTTCCTTGTAGGCGTTGTGGTTCGCGAAGTAGCCGACCTTGGTGTCTGTGGAGAAGATCTTCTGCCAGCTGGCCACGAAGGTGATCACCACGGTGAAGGCCAGCGGCAGGGCGACAACCCACAGGTACTTGAAGTTGTTCTGCTTGGCGATGATGGTCATCACCACTGCGAGCGCGATCGCTGCCAGCAGCTGGTTGGCGATGCCGAACAGCGGGAAGAAGGTGTTGATGCCGCCCAGCGGATCGGTTACGCCGAGGATCAGGATGTAGCCCCAGCCGGCGACCATGATCAACGTGCACAGCCACACGCCCGGACGCCACGAGGTGTCCTTGAACTTCGGGATGAAGTTGCCGATGGTGTCCTGCAACATGAAGCGTGCAACACGGGTACCGGCGTCAACCGCGGTCAGGATGAACAGCGCTTCGAACATGATCGCGAAGTGGTACCAGAAGCCCATCATCGCGGTGCCGCCGAACCACTGGTGCATGATGTGCGCAATGCCCACAGCCAGGGTCGGCGCGCCACCGGTACGCGAGACCACCGAGTTCTCGCCGACGTTATTAGCCAGTTCGGTCAGCTGGTTCGGATCCAGGCTGACGCCGGCCAATCCCAGCGAGTTCACGAATACCGCGGCGGTTTCAACCGTGCCGCCGGTGGCTGCAGCCGAGGAGTTCATCGCGAAGTAGATGCCGCGGTCGATGGAGATCGCTGCAACCAGCGCCATGATGGCCACCATGGATTCCATCAGCATGCCGCCGTAGCCCAGGAAACGGGTCTGCTTTTCCTTCTCGACCAGCTTCGGGGTGGTGCCCGAGGAGATCAGCGCGTGGAAGCCGGAGAGCGCGCCGCAGGCGATGGTCACGAACAAGAACGGGAAGATATGCCCGGCAACGACCGGGCCATCAGCCCGTCCGGCGAACTCGGAGAAGGCAGGAACATCGATTTCCGGGCGAACGACGATGATCGCCACGGCCAGCAGGGCGATGACGCCGATCTTCATGAAGGTCGACAGGTAGTCGCGCGGAGCGAGCAGCAGCCAGACCGGAAGCACCGCGGCGATGATGCCGTAGATGATGATCGCCCAGGCGATGGTGGTGCGCTCGAGGTGGAAGAACTCGGCACCCCACGCGGATTCGGCAATCCAGCGGCCGGAGATGATCGCGAACATCAGCAGCACGAAGCCGATGACGGAGATTTCCAGGACCTTGCCCGGGCGGATGAACCGCAGGTAGATGCCCATGAACAAGGCGATGGGAATAGTCAGGCCCACCGAGTAGACGCCCCAAGCGGACTCGCCCAGCGCATTGACGACCACCAGCGCCAAGATGGCGGTAATGATGATCATGATGGTCAGGGTGGCGATCAAAGCGGCGGTGCCGCCGATCAAGCCCAGTTCCTCGCGAGCCATCTGGCCCAGCGAGCGTCCACCGCGGCGCATGGAGAAGAACATGACCAGGTAGTCTTGGACCGCACCGGCCAGCACCACGCCCACGATGATCCAGATGGTTCCGGGCAGGTAGCCCATCTGGGCTGCGAGGATCGGGCCAACCAGCGGACCGGCGCCGGCGATGGCCGCGAAGTGGTGGCCGAAGAGGACCCGGCGGTCGGTGGGTACGAAGTCGCGGCCGTTATTGACCGATTCTGCCGGGGTAGCGCGGAAATCATCCGGCTTGGCGATCTTGCGCTCGATGAACTTCGAATAGAAGCGGTAGGCGATCAGGTAGGTCGCGACAGCGGCAAACACGAACCAGATGGCATTGATGGTTTCCCCGCGCGAGAAGGCGAGGATCGACCATGCGATGCCGCCGACCAGTGCAATGGCAACCCAGATGCCGATCTTGGCCGGAGTCCAGCGCTTTTCTTCGCGTTCGGCAACCTCAGGATCGACACCCGCTGGTGGCAAGGTATTTTGGGTACTCAATTTGAGCAACCTCCTAGAAACGGTGCAAGTGATGTGAGTGACCAGTGGTTATTAAACAAGTCACGTACTTAATGACTACGCAGTCACCTTACAACCGGTTCGCCCGTTGCATTAAACCTTTATGACAACTTTCCCGGTGTGTTCGCCAGAATCAAAGTATTCATGGGCGGCGGCCAGCTCCGCGAAGTCCATCGTCTTGGTGACGTTCAGGGCCAGTTTTCCCTGTTCCAGCAGCGGCAACACCTTGGTGGTGGTCTGGCGAACGATTTCCGCCTTTTCGCCCAGCGGGCGGGAACGCAAAGTCGTGCCGATGATCCGCGCCCGCTTGTTCATCAGCAGGCCCAAATTCAGTTCCGCCTTGGCACCGCCTAGCAAACCGATGACTACCATGCGCCCGCCGACGGCGAGCGCCTTGACGTTCTCCCCCAGATACTTGGCACCGACAACATCCAGGATCAGGTCAACGCCGCTGCCATCGGTCAATTCCTTGATGCGGGCAGAAAAATCCTCTTCGCGGTAGTTGATCCCTTCATCGGCGCCGAGCGCACGGCAGTAGTCCAATTTTTCTGCCGACGAAGCGGTGACGATGACGCGGGCCCCGGCGGCCTTCGCGAGCTGTATGGCCATGGAACCGATGCCGCCGGCACCGCCATGGATCAATAGCGTCTGCCCCTGGCCCAGTCCGCCTTCGATGAAGAGGTTGGAAACCACGGTGGCAGCGACTTCCGGCAACCCGGCGGCGTCGATGGTCGAGACCGTCCCGGGGATTTCGATGAGCAGCTCGGCCGGAACATTGACGTACTGCGCATACCCGCCGCCAGCGAGCAGGGCTGCAACACGCGTTCCCGGTTTCCATCCGCTGACGCCTTCGCCAACATCCGCGATGGTGCCGGCCACTTCCAGCCCAGGGATGTCGCTGGCCCCGGGAGGTGGCGGATACACGCCCTTGCGCTGCTGCACATCCGCGCGGTTCAGGCCGAACGCCTCGACTTTGACCAGCACTTCTCCCGCCGCAGCGACCGGAATTGGCCGTTGCACCAGCTCGAGGACTTCTGGCCCACCGGCACCGTTGTAGATATAGGCGTTCATAACGTCGTTCATGGCCTTCAATTCCTTTCGAGCGGGGTTCATGCCGTATACTTTTTCGGGTTGGATGGTTGTCCGAGCGGCCGAAGGAGCTGGTCTTGAAAACCAGTAGGCGGCAACCCCGTCTCATGGGTTCAAATCCCATACCATCCGCGTTCTACGGTTTGGCGGGCTGATCTTCGGATCAGCCCGCCAAACTGCTTAATCCTGTTCTGCGCTCAACTTTCCGTTGCCGCTCAGCCCCGCAAGACGCGCCACTTCATTCACCACGTTGGCCGCGTCGTGCAAGGTCCGGGCCGCAGGCCTGCGCAGGTCTCCAGCTTGGGCGGCAATTGCCGTCCCCCACTGCGCAGATGACAATTGCAATCCCAGCACAAACAGCCCACGGTGCGCCAGCCCTTCGCTGTTGACCAGACGGTATGGCTCGCCGACCACGTCGAAACCTGATCCGGGCAGGCTTTCGCCTTCCGCGTTCTTCCACCTGTGCACGCGCGCCACATGATCACCCAGCAGCTGCTTGATCAGCGGCGAGCTATTCTGCAAGACGCGGTTGCTCGGCATCATCGCCTCGCACATGGTTCTCGCAGTATGCACTTCAGCGTCGACCCACGGCGAGGACGCCGTGAACCGCTCCGACACCTCATCGAAGCCGAACTCCGGATCCGGGCCGACGAAGGTGACGATTCCCGCACGCGACAGCGCCAGCAGCTGCTCAATGCGTTCCAGCGGTGGACCGGATGACAACCCTTCGACCAATGGCTCGAAGTGCGCCTGGATTTCCTCGATGCGCGACTGCTCGTCGATCACGCCCGAAGCGATCAATTCCTTGATCAGCATGCGCCCGGCATTCATCGTCATGATCGCGCAGGACAACGGATCGTCAAGTCCGCCGGTGCTGTGCCGGGCATTGTCGACGAGGTAGTCGCGTACGCTCTGCTGGTACTGCTCATCGGAGCTGAACCCGACTTCCTCGAATGGCTTGGCCAGCTTTGGAACGTCGAGCCACTGCAGCTGCGGGAACTGCTCGATGAATTTGCGCAGTTCGCCAAGCCACACCTGGCTTCCTTCATGATGCTCGGCAGATAGAATCGCTTCGAGCCGCTCAACGAACTCGCGCTCGCCAAAGCCATCAGGGGCGCCATGCACGCGGGCACAGCTGCTGTAGTAGGCGAAAAGGATGTCGCGATGCAGTTGTGGCCAAATATGGCGTGAGAACACCAAGGACGCGGCAGGATTGCTCGCCCGGGCTTCAGCGAGGCGTCCAATCAATTCCGGCGCGTCGAAGTAGCGAAGCTCGATTTCATCTGGAATGAACTGGTCCACCACTGGTTTGCCCCAGTACGGGGTTCCTCGCCGCGAAGCCACGATCAGTGCCGGCTCCCGACCTGAGGCAATGTATTCAAGGCGGTGCCCCGGCTCGGTGCTGGACTCGCGGAAGATTCCGCCACGGCCCGCTGTCAGCTCGGCCATGCCGTCGAAGAAATTCAACCCCAACCCGCGGATCAATGCCGGCTGGCCTTCCTTGAAGCGGGAATAGTCGAGGTCTGCAGGGACGTTCGGCGGCATGTAGGTCGTCCCTGCCTGCGCTGCTGCTTCTTCGAGCTGCTTCTGCCACGGGTTCAGCTCAGCCGGCTGGTGGCCCAGGGCCAGCACCACAGCGTCGGCGTCGAGCTGACGGGTTTCAGCACTGTCCAGGGCACTGCTGAAATCGACCTGGTAGGCGTTGCCTACGGGGCGGACAGCGATCACTTCTGCGGCAACATGCTGGATGCTGAAATTCTCGTGGGCGGCGAGAATGGAGGCGCTGCGGTCATAGACATGCTCGAGATACTCGCCGTAGATTGCGCGTGAGGGATAGGTGCCGGGTTCAATCCGCTCGATCAGCTTAGCGTGCTCGTCGGTGAGTTTTCGTCCGTCGCCGCGAAGCTCCACGAACTGGCGAAAGCTCAGCCCCGGTTCATCGCCTTCACGTTCGGGGGCAACCGTCGGAAATGACGACGGGGTGTTCATCAGGAAATTCTGGGACTGCTTAGGGCTCCACACGTGGCCCGAACCCGGAGGGAACGGATCGAAGACCGTCACTTTCAGGACGGTGCCTTGTTCCGGGAGGTTCAACGCCAAATTGGCGAGTCGTTCAACCACGCTGGTGCCGCGCGGGCCTGCCCCAACCAGGACCAGGCTGAACTCGTTCTTTGGTGCTGCTTTCTCGCTGTTCACTTCTCTAGGTTATTACCTTTGGACCACGTCATGGGCCAGACGCATAGACTATGGCCATGACTGAGCATGTTTCTGAGGTTGCAAGCACCGATCCATATTCCTGGCTTGAAGGGATCCACGACGAAACGGCACTCGAATGGGTGCGGAACCAGACCCAGCGCACCGAGTCCGAACTCTACGACGACACGTTCCACGCAAATGTGCAGCGCATCAAGTCGGTTCTCGATGCCCAGGACCGCATTCCGATGGTGACCAAGCGAGGCGAGCACTACTACAACTTCTGGCGCGATTCAGCCCATCGCCTTGGGCTGTGGCGCCGCACCACCTGGGATTCCTACCTCAGCGACAACCCGCAGTGGGAAGTCCTGCTGGATCTTGACCTGCATGCGCGGCAAGAGGGCCACGAATGGCATTTCGCTGGTTCAGCACTGCTGCGGCCCGCCTCCGGTGATGCGTATGAGCGTGCGCTGCTTCGCTTGAGCCCTGATGGCGGCGACCAAGTACGCATTCGCGAATTCGATCTGACGTCCAAGAGCTTTGTTCCCGACGGATTCGACCTTCCTGTTGCGAAGACCCAGGCCTCGTGGATTAACCGCGATACCTTGCTGGTCGGTTCCGCAAGCAGCGAGCAATACACCACCCGTTCGACCTACGCGAACACCTTGCGGCGGCTCAGCCGCGGCATGGAGATTGAAGAAGCCCCAATTCTCTTCGAAGTCGACAAGGAACATGTCGCAGCATTCGGCTACTACGACTCGACTCCCGGATTCGAACGAATCGTCACCACCGACGCCATCGACTTCTACAATTCCACTGCCGGGGTCTTCATCGATGGGGAACACCATCGGATCGATGTACCGACCGATGTGCAGGTGAGCCTCCACCGGCAGTGGGTCCTTTTTGCCCCGCAAACCCCATGGGAACACCAAGGCCAGCAGATCGCTGCCGGTTCATTGGCCATCGCCCGGTTGGACGCATTCCTTGAGTCCGGCAGCATCGAGAAGGTCCTATTCACCCCGGATGCGCACACGGCTCTGGAATCGCTGAGCTTCACCGCCAATTACCTGTTGCTCACCGTCTTGCACGACGTGGCTTCGCAGGTGCGCATCATCGATCTGGCAGACCAGTTCAGCCAGTCCAACATGCCGTTGGAGGATCCAATGCTCAGCGTCTCGGCGGGAGCTGTTGACGATGAAGATCCGGCGCACGGCGATGACTATTGGATGACCATCACCGGCTTCATCACCCCGACGACCCTGTTGCGCGGCACTGTCGGCGCCCAGGCAGAAGTTGTGAAGAAATCACCGGATCGTTTCGATGCCGAAGGTTTTGAAGTCACCCAGCACTTCGCGTCATCCGCGGACGGAACCAGGGTTCCCTATTTCCAGGTCGCGGCAGCTGATCTGGTGCACGACGGGAAGAACCCGGTACTGATGGATGGCTACGGCGGTTTCCAGCACAGCATGACGCCCGGCTACGCACCGGCGATGGGCACCGGGTGGCTATCGCGCCGCACCGATGACGGCCGCAAGCCGGTATACGTCATGACGAACATCCGTGGTGGTGGCGAGTACGGCCCAGCTTGGCATCGTGCGGCGCTTCGTGAAAAGCGCCATCGCGCCTATGAGGATTTCGCCGCCATCGCCCAAGACCTTGTGGCCCGCGGAGTAACCTCCCGAGCGCATTTGGCTGCCACAGGCCGATCCAACGGCGGATTGCTCATGGGCAATATGATCGCCGGCTACCCGCACTTGTTCGGCGCAATCTCCTGCGGCGTTCCGCTTTTGGACATGCAGCGCTATACCCAGTTGGCGGCCGGCCACTCCTGGATTGCCGAGTATGGCGATCCGGAGGTTCCCGGGGACTGGGACTTCCTGCGGACCTTCTCCCCCGTCCATCGGCTCACCGATCAGCCTCATCGAGTCGATGACTATCCGGCCTCATTGATTTGGACCACGACGTCCGATGACCGTGTAGGTCCATCGCAGGCACGCATCATGGCAGCGAAGATGATGGATCTGGGCATTGGCAACGTCAGGTACCACGAGCCGCAGGACGGCGGCCATGCCGGCTCAACGGACAACGAGTCCACCGCGAAAATGCTGGCGACCAGCTACGAATTCCTGTGGCGACAGGTGCGTTAGCTCTCTCGTTTTGGAACACGCACCCATCTTCAGGTAGGCTAGATTCTGCTGGAAACAGCGGATGGACACGTGCCAGAGCGGCCGAATGGACTTCACTGCTAATGAAGGGTCGGGCTAAAACTCGACCGGGGGTTCAAATCCCCCCGTGTCCGCCAAAAAACCCCTAGTCAACTAGGGGTTTTTTCGTTTCCAGGTCAAGAATAAGTCCCGTGGGCCAAACAGTCGGAATACTTCTCCATGCTGTTTTCGTAGCGAACCTCGAGAAATACTCAACACCGCTTGGCCACACCCAATGCAGTGCCAGATGAAGAACAACCGGCGCAGTTCAATTCACCGTCATTCGACATCAACTAAATGCCACACGGAAGCCTATATTGGCCACAAGATTTGCTGTTTAAATTAGTCCAGCCCCCGCTGATGATGCATCAGCAGGGGCCGGGTGCGAGTTTTGCGCCAAGAAACAGAATCCCCATTCTGTTTCTTCAAGAACTTTCGATTCCCCAAAAACGATTGCCCAGCGTGAAACCTAAGCCTAGAATACGTCATTAAACCTTTAACGCCTAGCAATTTTTCAAACTGGGAAAAGTATTTAATTTCTTCGTTCCACTTCTAATTTTGCTCTTCTGGTATTACAGTTGCCATTGGCTTATGCCAATCAAAGAATCACCAGTCAGGCATCGAGTTCGCAGCCCCCAAACGCGACCTCGAAATGGTGAAGCCCGTCAGTCTCCCCCAAAACTGGCGGGTTGCCTGCTTAACCCAGATGTTTCATCACGCCTTACACGGCCACCGAAATCCATTACCGAGTGATTCCCGGTGGCCGTTTCCGGTTGCGCGCACGACCAAGAGCGCCTGAACCACCAGCGCT
>NZ_SCKZ01000015.1:0-23067 GCF_004100365.1 Glutamicibacter sp. HZAU
CGCCGCCAGCGTTCATCCTGAGCCAGGATCAAACTCTCCATAAAAAAATAAAAAGCCACCAGCAACCCCTTGGAAAATAAGGGCGAAGCCGATGAAGTCCTGGCGAATAATAAAGCACTCAAGGACACTGCACGGGGGTGCAATGCCTCAAGCAAATGTTATGTATTCACCAAATAAAAATATTCGGTATCAACAAACTTGGCACACTATTGAGTTCTCAAACAACAAACACTCTCGACACCACACCAGCCACCCTTTGATGGCCACTGCTTCGCTCCGGAGCAACTTTTCCAGCTTACCACCGCGTTGATCATTGTCAACTCGGCGTTTCACGCTGGTTCACCCCGCTGTTTCCGACTCGCCTTTTCAGGCCGTCCGGATCAGCGGCGCGAGATAAAACTTTACACGCATCCCACCACGAAGCAAAATCAGTCAGCGGACTTATTTTTTGTTCTCATTGCCGGCCTGACTTGGAATTTCCTTAATTCGGCACAACAAAACCGCCAGAAAAGTGTCTTGGTTCACAAGTTTTTCTGGCGGTTTCGTGTAGTGCAGCTGTTCGCGGGCCTTACTTGACCAGTTCAGCCACTGCCATGTTCTTCTTGCCGCGGCGCACGATCGCGTAGCGGCCATGCAGGAAGTCCGACTCGGCCAGTTCGGTTTCGATGCCGTCGACCTTGGCATTGTTCACGTAGGCGCCACCTTCGGCTACCGTGCGGCGTGCTTCGGACAATGACTTGCTCAGGCCCGATGCCACCAGGACATTCAGGATGCCCAGATCGTCCGCGGCGACCTTTGCCGAAGGCAGCTCGGCGATGACCGATTCCAGGGTAGGAAGATCGATTGCGCCAAGATCGCCATTGCCGAAGACCGCAGCCGAAGCGGCGATCACCTGTTCGGTGGCTTGCACTCCGTGGACCAGGGAAGTGACTTCCCAAGCCAAGGTGCGCTGGGCGACGCGCTTGAACGGGCGCTCGGCAACCTCGGTTTCCAGTTCCGCGATCTGCTCGCGGGTCAGGAAGGTGAAGACCTTCAGGCGGTCGATCACGTCGGCGTCGGCGGTGTTCAGCCAGAACTGGTAGAAGGTGTACGGGCTGCACATATCGGCATCCAGCCAGATGGCGTTGCCCTCGGACTTGCCGAACTTGGTGCCGTCGGAGTTGGTGATCAGCGGGGTGCCGTAGGCGTGCACCGAGTTGCCCTGGACCTTGCGGATCAGGTCGGTGCCGCTGGTCAGGTTGCCCCACTGGTCCGAACCGCCGGTCTGCAGGGTGCAGCCGTACTGGCGGTTCAGCTCCAGGAAGTCGTAGCCCTGCAGCACCTGGTAGGAGAATTCGGTGTAGCTGATGCCCTCGTCGGAGTTCAGGCGCGCGGCCACGATTTCCTTCTTGACCATGGTGCCCACGCGGAAGTACTTGCCCACATCGCGCAGGAAGTCCAGGGCCGAGAGCTGCTGCGTCCAGTCCAGGTTGTTGACCAGGCGCACCGCGTTCTCGCCCTCGGCGGAGAGGAAGCGGGAGACCTGGGCCTGGAGCTTGGCGACCCATTCGGTCACGGTTTCCTTGGTGTTCAAGGTGCGCTCGGCGGTCTGCCGCGGGTCGCCGATCAGGCCGGTGGAACCGCCCACCAGTGCCAGCGGCTTGTGGCCGGCCAGCTGCAGGCGGCGCATGTTCAGCAGCTGCACCAGGTTGCCCAGGTGCAGGGACGGCGCGGTGGGATCGAACCCGCAATAGTAGGTCACAGATTCTTCGGAGAGGGCTCGTTCCAGCTCGGCTTCATCGGTGGACACGTGCACCAGGCCGCGCCACTTCAATTCCTGCCAGACGTTCTCGAAAGATGCGTCGTTGCTCTGTCCCGCAATCACGGGATTCTGCTTCGTATCAGACATGCTCACTGTGACCATTTTCTGTCTTCGTTCTGCCCCGAGTGCACGCATTTGCCTGCGTGCACCTGTGATCGCGCCGGGAGTTGGGGTTGCGTTCCCGGCACACAGGTTCAAGGTTATCGCCTGCCGGCGGGCTCGTGCCACTTGCCCGGCCCGCCCCTTGGTCACATCCGCAACCGCGCGGGCCGCTAGGCTTCCATGCCTTCGGGCAGCTCGCGGGCGTGGACCACGTGCAGCCGCTGGGTGGTACGGGTCATCGCCACGTACAAATCGCCGACGCCGCCGTCGACCTCGTCCACCAGCTCGGCAGGTTCAAGGATCAGCACGCCGTCGAATTCCAGGCCCTTGGACTCGCGCGCGGTGATCACCACGATGTCCTGGCTCAACCCGCCCGAGCCGCTGCCGACGCGGTCGCCGTAGACCTGCTCGACCGCCGCGCGGATGCGGGCCAGGTCCTGCTGCGGCACGATGATCGCCTGCAGTCCCCCGGCCGAATACTCCAGTTCTTCGCGCAGCGCGGCCAGCACCGCGTCCTGCACCCTGTCGGCGGTGGTGCGGGTCAGCACCGGCGGCCAGTCGCCTTCGCGGACCGCCTGCGGGGTGGTGATGCGCAGGCCGGCGGCCTGGGCAACGCGCACCGCCGCGTCGGCGATCTGCGCCGGGGTGCGGTAGTTCACGGTCAGCTCTTCGAGTTCGAAGCGGTCGCCGAAGAACGGCTCCAGGGCCTGCGACCAGCTGCTGGCACCCGAGGCGGCCGAGGTCTGCGCGATATCGCCGACGATGGTGAAGGACTTCATCGGGCAGCGGCGGATCAGCAGGCGCCACTGCATCGGCGAGAGCTCCTGCGCTTCGTCGACGACGATATGCCCGTAGGCCCAGGTGCGGTCGGCCACCGCGCGTTCGGCGGCGGTGAGCCGCACGGCGGTTTCCTGGTTCACCCCGGCCACCTGCTCCGCGGTGACCACGCCGTCGATGCCGGCGTTTTGAAGCATCGTGTGCATATTGCGCAGGGCGGCCTTGGCGTTCTCCACGTCGGCCTCGTACTGGGCGGTGCGGGCGCCTTCCAGCGGATCGGCGAAGTCGCCGAGCAACCCGGCGGCCTCGTCCAGCAGCGGCACATCGGCCTCGGTGAACGGCGAGCCGGCCCGGCGGTACAGGGAGTCGCGTTCGTGCTCCGCCAGGTGCGGGGCCGCGGCGGCCAAAAGGTGCGGGTTGGCGAACAGCTCGGCCACCAGCTGCTGCGGGGTCATCGGCATCCAGCACAGGTTCAGCGCCACGCGCACATCGTGCGATTCGCGCACCTCCTGCGGCAGGTAGGAACGGTCGGTGGTCGAGGACTGCCCGGCAGATTCCTCCAGCTTGCGGCGCAGCTGCTCGGCCAGCTCGCCGACCAGCACCTTGACGAAGGTCTCGCGCGCCTCGTTGTACGGCTTGCGGGTGTGGCGGGCGCGTTCGCGCGCGTTCTTGACCATCTTCGGGGTCAGCGTCAGGCGCGTGCCCTCCACCACCAGGGTCCGGTTTTCCGGGATCAGCCGCTGGCGGTTGCGCACCGCGTTGGCGATCACCTTGGCCATGGACAGCTGGCCCTTGAGCCGGGCGACGGTGCGGTTGGCTTCCGGCACGGCGTGGATGCCGTGGTAGAGATCGCTCACCGAGGACATGACCACGCCGGTCTCGCCCAGCGAGGGCAGCACGCGCTCGATGTAGCGCATGAAGGAGTTGGACGGGCCGACGATCAGCACGCCGGCGTTCTTCAGCCGTTCGCGGTATTCGTAGAGCAGGAAGGCGGCGCGGTGCAGGGCGACGGCGGTCTTGCCGGTGCCCGGGCCGCCCTGGACGACGACCGCCCCGGGCAGCTCGGCGCGGATGATCGCGTCCTGCTCAGCCTGGATGGTGCCGACGATATCGCCCATGCGGCCGGTGCGCTTCTCGCGCAGGGCGGCCATCAGCGCGCCTTCGCCGTGGTGCGTGTGGCCCTCGTCCAGCCAGGTCTCGTCGAGCACGTCGTCCTCGATGCCGGCCACGGACCGGCCCTTGAGCATCAGGTGGCGGCGGCGGCGCACCCCGCGCGGATTCAGCGCGGTGGCCTGGTAGAACGGGGCGGCTTCGCTGGCCCGCCAGTCGATCATCAGCCGGTTCAGGTCCTCGTCGGACAGGCCGATGCGGCCGATGTAGCGCGGCGCGGCCGCGGAATCGGCGTCGCCGGGCTGCTGTTGCCGGCCGTTGGCAGCCATGTCCAGGCGGCCGAAGACCAGGCGGTCCTCGACGGCGTCGAGCTGGGCGATCCGGTCCTCGTAGAGGGTGGCGAAGGAGTCGCGTTCGGACATGTTCTGGAAGGTGCCCACGGCCCCCTGGGCCCGGGTGCGCTCCAGCTGCTCCAGCTTTTCGGCGCGCAACTCGTCCAGCCGCGCATACAGGCGGCCCACATACTCGGATTCAGCTAGCAGATCGGCCTCGATGGTGTCGGTCAACCCAGTTTCCCCTCGCGCTCAAGATGTGCCCGTGTGCAGGGCGCAGGGCCCCGCGTGCAACGGTTCCCGCGTAAAAACGCAGGACAGATAATGATACGCGCCTTTTGGCCGGCGCAGGTAATCCCGCGCACCGCTGCCCGTGCGCTGCCCGGGCCCGCCGAAGGGTTGTTCGCCAGCGGCGTGGAACCGTGGCGGATTGTTACCCGACCACACAGGTTCAGGAATGCACGACCTGCAAGGACACCACCTGCTGCCCCTCCAGCTTGGCGCGGCCATCCAGGCCATCGAGTTCCAGCACGACGCCGACGCCGGCGATCTGCGCGCCGGTCTGCTGGAGCAGGCGGACCGCCGACCCGACGGTGCCCCCGGTGGCGAGCACGTCATCGAGGATCAGCACGCGGGTGCCCGGGGCGATCTCGTCCTTGTGCACCTCCAGGCAGCTGGTGCCGTACTCCAAGGTGTACTCGTCGCGGTAGACCTCGCGCGGCAGCTTGCCTGCCTTGCGGATGGTCAGCATGCCCTTGCCCGAGGCGTAGGCGGCCGCCGCGGCCAGCACGAAACCGCGCGCTTCGAGGCCCGCGACGATGTCGAACTGCCCTTCGAAGGGTGCGATCAGTTCGTCGACCATGCGGCGCAGGCCGACCGGGTCGGCGAAGACCGGGGTGAGGTCCTTGAAGGAGATCCCCAGCTGCGGGTAGTCGGGCACGATCTCGCACAGTCGGTCCAGCAGGTCGCTAATGCTCTCAGAAGTAGTCACGTCTGCCAATTTTAGTCCCTTTGCGCGCTGCTTTTCCCACGACCGTGCATAATCATGAGCACATTCCGGGTGGCCCCGGCGCGGTGCGCCCGGTTCTAGCGGGCCATCAGCCGATCGCTGGGCCAGGGCAGCAGCTGCGGGTCGGCGGCCGAATCGGCGGCCGCGGTGACCTGCACCGGCCCGGCTGCCGGGCGTCCAGCCATCCAGGCGGCCAGATCGAAATCCGTGCCCGAAAGCACCCAGGATTTCGAGCCGTTCCCGAGCACGATCGGGGTCTTCCCATGCGGCTGCAGCACCAGGCGGGTTCCTTCCGGAACGCGGGCTTCGAGCGCACGGAACAGGTGCGCGCTGAAGGCCGGCGGCCAGCTGGCGGCCGGGCGGACGAATTCGTCCAGGTCGGTGGCGTGGATCAGCATCTCGCGCCAGGTCGCGTACATCAGGTCCGCGGCCGTCGCGCCCGGGCGGTACCCCACCGGCTGCTCCCAGAGGTCTTCGACGCCGGGCAGGACGGCGCGCAACTGGGCCAACCCGTCGGCGGCCAGGGCGCGCAGGGATTCGGGGCGCATCAGCGCGGTCATGTTGATCGCCTCGATCCGGCCCTCGGCGCCGCCGTCGTACATCGAGGGCAGCTGGTCCGCTCCGGCGTGCTCGAATTGGCGCACGGCGGCCTTCGCGAAGGAGGCCAGGTGCGCGATCAGCTGGGCGGTGCTCCACCCCGGCAGCGAGCTCGGCTTGGTGTACTGCGTGGCCGGAACCTCGCGCAGCTGCACGGTCAGCTCATCCAATGCTGTGGTGACCTGTGCGATCAGTTCGGCCGGGGCCAGGAGTTGTGTCATGAAGCACACTCTAGCGCGAACCTGGGACAAATGCGCAAGGGCAGGAGGCTGTGGTTGAAACGGCAGCGGCCGCCGGGCGGGATGCTTCCCGCGCGGCGGCCGCCTGCCACGTGCCCAGTGCTACTTGGCCCAGGCCTTGATCTCGGCCAGCTGGCGTTCGAACTCGGCCAGCTGCGCCGCGACGGCGCTCGGGGCGGTGCCGCCCTGGCCGTTGCGGGCGTTCAGCGAGCCCTCGGTGGAGAGCACCTCGCGCACCGCAGGGGTCAGATGCTCGGAGATGCCGGCGTAGTCCTCGTCGGTCAGGTCCCACAGTTCCACGCCGCGCGATTCGGCCAGCTGCACGGCCGCGCCGGAGAGCTCGTGGGCGTCGCGGAACGGCACGCCCTGGCGGACCAGCCATTCGGCGATGTCGGTGGCCAGCGCGAAGCCCTGCGGGGCCAGCTCGGCCATGCGCTCGGTATTGAAAGTCAGCGTGCCCATCATACCGGCGACCGCAGGCAGCAGGATTTCCAGGGTATCCGCGGCGTCGAACACCGGCTCCTTGTCTTCCTGCAGGTCGCGGTTGTAGGCCAGCGGCAGCGCCTTGAGCGTGGCCAGCAGGCCGGTCAGGTCGCCGATCAGTCGACCTGCCTTGCCGCGGGCCAGCTCGGCAATGTCCGGGTTCTTCTTCTGCGGCATGATCGAGGAGCCAGTGGAGAAGGAGTCATGCAGCTTCACGAAGCTGAATTCCTTGGTGGCCCAGAGGATGACTTCTTCGCTCACGCGGGACAGGTCCACGCCGATCATGGCCGCGATCCAGGAGAATTCGGCGAACACGTCGCGGGCGGCGGTGCCGTCGATCGAGTTGTGCACAGCGGAGTCGAAGCCCAGCTCGGCGGCGACGAAGTTCGGATCCAGGCCCAGGGTCTGGCCGGCCAGCGCACCGGAACCATAGGGCGAAACGGCGGCGCGCTTGTCCCAGTCGATCAGGCGCTGCACGTCGCGCAGCAGCGGCCAGGAGTAGGCCAGCAGCAGGTGCGAGAGCAGGATCGGCTGGGCATGCTGCAGGTGGGTGCGGCCGGGCATCGGCGCATACGGGTGCGCTTTGGCCTGCTGGACCATGGCGTCGAGGGTGTCGATCACGCCGCGGGCGATGATCCGCGCGTGGTCGCGCAGGAACATGCGGCCCAGGGTGGCGATCTGGTCATTGCGCGAACGGCCGGCGCGCAGCTTGCCGCCCAGGGTGGTTCCTGCGCGCTCCAGCAGGCCGCGTTCCAGCGAGCCGTGGACGTCCTCGTCGGTGGGCGCGGCAACATAGGCCTCGGAGAGCACGTCTGCTTCCAGCTGGTCCAGCGCGGTGATCATGTCTGCCAGCTCGGCATCGGTGAGCAGGCCAGCGCGATTGAGCACCTTGGCATGGGCACGGGATCCGGCAATGTCGTAGCTGGCCAGGCGCCAGTCGAAGTGGGTGGACTTGCTCAACGCTGCCATTGCATCCGCTGGGCCGCCGGAGAAGCGACCGCCCCAGAGCGATCCTTCATTTGTTGACGAGGCCATGGCCCGTTCCTTTCTGCCGGTAAAAATTGCACTGCACCCTACTCTAGCAAAGCTTTATGCAATATAACTTATATTTATGCAACGTTGTGCCAATTCATGCATCACATGATTTTCGCCGCCTGCGTGGCGAGGATCGATGGAGCTCTGGAACACGCAGGAAACCTTAAGTTTTGCCTCTTCCAGTCCTCAGCGCCCGGGCGTATGGTGTGAGCATAGAGCCGATACGGAACGTTCTTCGGAGGTACCAAATGGAAATCCAGCTGTACCGGGGCGATATCACCACCCTGAAAGTTGATGCCATCGTCAATGCGGCTAATCCTTCGCTACTCGGTGGAGGCGGCGTCGACGGCGCCATCCATGCAGCTGCCGGCCCCAGCCTGCTGGCCGCCTGCCGGGAGATTCGCGCCAACCGCTACCCCGACGGGATCCCCTCGGGTATTGCCGTCATCACCAAGGCCGGAAATCTTCAGGCCAAGTGGGTCGTGCACACCGCGGCTCCGAATCTGGCACTGATTAAGCCGAACCCGAAGATCCTCGATGACTGCTTCGTGAACTCCCTCTACGTCGCGGCCCGCCATGAGGCCCATTCGATCGCGTTCCCGGCAATTGGCGCAGGAGCCTTCGGATGGGATCCCGAACAGGTTGCCGACATCGCCCATGCAGCCATCAGCCGGTGGGTCGAGACCAACAAGCACATTTCGCCGATCCACAAGATCATTCTGGTGGCCCATACCGACGAGGTCCAGGCAGCTTTCGAGCGCGCATTCTCGCTGGACGCCGTGGAGGAACTTGCCGCCTGATCCGGCCCGATCGGCATCAACGCACGAAAACTGCCGCGCACTTGGTACCGAGTGCGCGGCAGTTTTGCGATCCCCGGCAGCTAGGTCCGGGCGAAATAGGCGTTGCGTTGCGGCTGTTGCAGAGGATCGAGGTGCTTGGGCAGGATGATGTGGGGCAGTCCCCTGACCTTGACCACTTTCAGGTAGCCGCTGTGGACCATGGTGTGGTGCGTTGTGCACAGCGGGCAGCAGTCCTGGAGCCGGGTACGGCCTCCTTTGGCCCATGGCTTGAAGTGGTGGAATTCGAGCAGGGCCGGGTCCTGCGTGCAACCTGGGACCAGGCAGCCGCCGTCCCGGTCGCGGGCGGCAAGCTTCATCCAGCGCGGGAAGTACCTGGCGTCGCGGCCGATGTCCATGACCATCCCGTCAGCGTCGTAGATCGGGCTGAGCACTTTCGCTTCGCACAGCATGGTGCGCAGCTGCGTCGCTGGGATTTTCACACCGTGGGCGCTGATGCCGGTGAGCGATGCGAGATCCTGGAGATCTTCGAGGTGCGCGTGCACCACGATTTCAGGGATGATGCGTTGGCCGTTGCTTTCCCTGCCGGTATTGCGCAGGATTGCGTTCAGCGCGTTGAGCCGGCGTTCGGGCACCGAGCAGGTGTCCGGCAGGCCCGGTAGCGGGTCCTGCGGGTTCGGCCTATCCGGCGGGTCCGGATCCGGATGGGCATCATCTGGCGGAGTTCCATCGGGCGGGGTTCCATCGGGCGGGGTTCCATCGGGCGGGGTTCCATCGGGCGGGGTTCCATCGTGTGGATCGTCGAGCCCAACTCCCGCCCAGTCCGGGGCCGGCTGGCCGCTGTGCCAGAGCCCGTCACCCGCGGGGTCTTGGCCGGTCGCGCCATTCTGCGTTGGCTGGTCGCCGGGTTCGGGCGCGTCGGGGGCTTCTGTGCCGTTGCGGGCGGTGGGCTGCCCGGGGGCCGCTGGATCGCCGGGATCTCCGGGTTGCTGATTTGAGCTGCTATTGCCGGAGGGTTGGCAGTCTGCCGGGTCATCGCCGGCGGCATCTGCTGCGTCTGCTGCTTGGCGGGCGGCGGCCCCGGCCTTGGTGCGCTTGTTGTCGGCCTGCGTGATCAGCGATTCCCAGAGCTCCGCGTCGATCGCCCGCACGCGCACGATGAATTCATGCACGCCGTTGACCACCTTGCCGCGGAAAATGCCCAGTTTCGGGGTCTTGCCCTGGGCGTGCGCGTCCTTGTAGTCCTTGATCAAGCCGTTGATGCGCTTTTGGCGGATGCGGATCCGGTCTTCCTTCAGGTGCGCGGCAGCGTGCTCCTCCAGCAAGATGTCGTCGGCGGCCTTGGCGGTAGCCGTGGTGGGCAGGCCGTCGAAGGTGGTGTCTTCGGGTTCGAACTTGTCCAGCGCGCGGGCGGTTTTCAGCACTTCGCGCGGGTCAGGGGCGTTGTGCAGCTCCGGCAGGGCCCAGCCGGCGGGCGCGGACGATGCCGCGGTGCTCGTGCCGGCGGTGGCCGAGGCGGCATCCAGCAGGCCGGGGGCGGGGGCTGCGAAGTGCTCGGCGAGCAGGGTGAAGCGCGGGGCGCAGGCGGCGCCGGAGATGTCCTTGCGGGCGTGGACCAGGTGGGCGTCCTTGACGCGGCGGTCGGCCTCGAAATAGTTCAGGTCCAGCAGCTGCGAAAGCACGGTGGCGGCATCCAAGTAGACGGTGCGGCCGGGCGCGAATCGGGGCGGGGCGCTGAAGTCGGTGGTGCCCGCGCGCAGGTGATCGAATTCATCGAGGTCCAGGGCGTGGGCGGCGGTGGTTTCCACCAGGCTTGCGGCGATGATGAGGGCGCGGGTGGCATGATGGCCGAAGGCTTCGGCGAAGTGGGCGTGGGCCAGGGCAAGGCGCGGATCGGCGCTGCGCGAGGCCTGGGCGCAAAGGTGCTGGAACAGGTGCAGGCACGCGACTTCGGCACGCAGCAGGCTGGCCGCATCCAGCGGGGTTCCGCTGGCCAGCTGCTCTGCTGTGGTGGCCAAGCTGGCAGCCAGCGAAGCGGCCTGGGCAGGCTGTGCGGGGCCCTGGGTGCCGGCGTGTTCGTGTGGTTCCATGCGTCGATCATCGAACGCCGCCGGGGCGGGCATGGCAAAGCCGCCGCGAACTGTGGACAAGTTCGCGGCGGCTTGGGCGCTGGTGCCTAGCGGGGCTCGGCCAGCTGCAGGAAGCGGGCGGCGACTTCGGCGCCGCCGTCGACCGCGCGGGTGGTGAGCATGATGGTGTCATCCCCCGCGATGCAGCCCAGGATCGAGGGCATCTGCGAGTGGTCGATGGCCAGGGCCAGCAGGTTCGCGGCGCCTGGCGGGGTGCGCAGGACCACGATGTTGCCGCTGGCTTCGGCGGTGACCAGCTGCTCGGCGCAGATCTTCGCCAGGCGCGCGTCGAGCACTTCCTGGGTGATCGCGGTCTGCGGGGAACGGTCCCCGCCTTCCTGGCGCACCGCGTAGATCAGCTGGCCGGAGTTGTCGCGGATGCGCACCGCGCCGATTTCCACCAGGTCGCGCGAGAGCGTGGCCTGGGTGACTTCGAGTCCGTCCTCCTTGAGCAGGCCCAGTAGCTCGGCCTGGGACTTGACGGAGTTGTTTCCCAAGAAGGCGCGGATGCGGGCCTGGCGGGCGGTCTTGGTGCTGGGCTGGGCGGACATCCTAGAGCTCCACCCGGTCGTCTTCGGCCAGGCCGGAAGCGACCATCAGCCAGGTCATGACCGCCTTCTGCGCGTGCACGCGGTTCTCGGCCTCGTCGAACACCACCGACTGCGGGCCGTCGATCACCTCCGCGTCGATCTCGTAGCCGCGGTAGGCCGGCAGGCAGTGCAGCACGATCGCGTCGTCCTTGGCCAGCTTCATCGCCTGCGCGGTCACCGAGTAGCCGGTGAACAGCTTCAGCCGCGCTTCCTTCTCGTCCTCCTGGCCCATGGAGACCCAGGTGTCGGTGACGACCACGTCGGCGTCGGCGAGCGCGGCGGCGGCATCGGTGGTGATCGTGACCGATCCCCCGGTTTCCGCGGCGCGCTGCTGCGCTGCCTCCACGATGCGCGCCTCGGGCAGGTACCCCTCGGGCCCGGCGATGCGCACGTGCATGCCGGCGGTCACCCCGGCCAGCAGGTAGGAGTTGGCCATGTTGTTCGCCGCATCGCCCAGGTAGCTCATGGTCAGCCCCGTGGTCTTGCCCTTGTGCTCGCGCACGGTGAGCAGGTCGGCGATCAGCTGGCAGGGGTGGTAGTCGTCGGACAGCGCGTTGATCACCGGCACCGAGGAATTCGCGGCCATTTCCTCCAGGCCCGACTGGGCGAAGGTGCGCCACACGATGGTGGAAACCATGCGCTCAAGCACCTTGGCGGAGTCGGCGATGGACTCCTTGTGGCCCAGCTGCGAATCGGCGGAATTAATGATCAGCGGGGAGCCGCCCAGTTCGGCGATGCCGGCGTGGAAGGAGACCCGGGTGCGGGTGGAGGTCTTGTCGAAGAAGACCGCGACGGTCTGCGGGCCGGCGTACGGGGTGTAGCCGTACTTGTCGGCTTTCATCGCCGCGGCCAGATCCAGCACCTTGGACTGCTCGTCGGGGGTGAAGTCCAGGTCGGTCAAGAAGTGGCGGGTTGCGCTCATGGGGTGATTCCTTTGCTCGTCTCAGGGGTGGTGGCGAGGTTCATGCCGGCGGCTAGCTGGCCGCGCTGATCAGCTGCGGCAGGGCGGCAATCAGGGTGCCCAGCTGCTCGGTGGTGATCACCAGCGGCGGGGCCAGGCGGATGGTCTGCTCGTCGGTGGCGTTCACGATGAAGCCGGCATCCAGCGCCGCGGCCACCAGCTTCGGCGCGTTCGCGGATTGAAGTTCGAAGGCGGTGAGCAGCCCGGCGCCGCGCACCGCACAGATGCCCTCGATGCCGGCCAGCTGCTCGCGCAGCCAGTGGCCGGTGGCGCGCACATGGGCCAGCAGGTTCTGCGCTTCGATGGTGTGGATGACCGCCAGGCCCGCGGCGCAGGCCACCGGGTTGCCGCCAAAGGTGGTGCCGTGGTCGCCCGGGGACAGCCACTTGGTGTTCTCCTCGCCGAAGACGATCATCGCGCCGATCGGGAAGCCGCCGCCCAGGCCCTTGGCCAGCGTCATCACATCCGGGATCACCGGTGCGGAGGCGAAGAACGAGCCGGTGCGGCCCATGCCGGTCTGCACCTCGTCGAAGACCAGCAGCGCGCCGGCCTCGCGGGTGATCTGCCGGGCGGCGGCCAGGTACTCGGCAGAAAGCAGCCGCACCCCGGCCTCGCCCTGGATCGGCTCGATGAACACCGCGGCGACGGTCTCGTCCACCGCGGCGCGCAGCGCCTCGATGTTCCCGGCCTCGATCCACTGCACGTTGTCCGGCAGCGGGGCGAAGGGGGCGCGGTACTTCTCCTTGTAGGTCAGCGACAGCGCGCCGAGGGTGCGGCCGTGGAAGGCGTGTTCCAGGGCGATCACCTTGGTGCGCGGTGCGTCGGCGGTGCCGGCATTGCGCCGGGTCAGCTTCAGCGCCGCCTCATTGGCTTCGGTGCCGGAGTTGGCGAAGAACACCTTGGAGCCGGCCGGGGCGGCGGAGATCTCCAGCAGTTTCTCGGCCAGCGCGATCTGGCTGGGGCTGGTGAAGAAGTTCGAGACATGGCCCAGGGTGGCCAGCTGGGAGGAGATCACCGAGGCGAGCAGCGGGTGCCCGTGGCCCAGGGTGTTCACCGCGATGCCGCCGAGCAGATCCAGGTACTGGTTGCCATCGGCATCCCAGACGTGGCAGCCTGATCCGCGCACCAGCACCCGCTGCGGGGTGCCGAAGACGCCCAGCAGGGAGTTGGAGTAGCGGTCGGCCAGGGCGGCCGAAGAGAGCTGGCTCAGCCCGGCTACCTCGGCGGCTGCGCTGCCGGCCAGCGCGGAATCGGTGGTGGGGTCAGCGTGCTCGCTCACTTGGCGTCCTTCTGTGCGGTGTTCGTAGCGGTGTTGCTTGGTGTGTTGGCGGCGGGGAGCACCTGGGTGCCCACGCCGGCGGTGGTGAAGATTTCCAGCAGCATCGAGTGCGGCTGGCGGCCATCGACGATGTGGGCCTGCCCCACGCCCTCGTCGACGGCCTTGAGGCAGGCGCCCATTTTCGGGATCATGCCCGATTCCAGGGTGGGCAGCATGGCGCGCAGCTCGTCGTTGGTGATCGAGCTGATCAGCGAGGACTTGTCCGGCCAGGCCGCGTACAGCCCCTCCACGTCGGTGAGGATCACCAGCTTGGCAGCGCCCAGCGCGGTGGCCAGCGCCGCCGCGGCGGTATCCGCGTTGACATTCAGCACCGCGCCGGTGGGTTCGCCGTCGGCGTCGAACTCCGGGGCGACGGTGGAGATCACCGGGATCATCCCGGCGTCCACCAGCGAGTCGACCTGGTCGGTGCGCACGCGGGTGACCTCGCCGACCAGCCCCAGATCCACCGGCAGACCGTCGACGATGGTGCCGGTGCGCACCGCCTGCAAGGTGGCGCCGTCCTCGCCGGACATGCCCACCGAGTAGGGCCCGTGCGAGTTGATCAGGCCGACCAGGTCGCGCTGCACCTGGCCGGTGAGCACCATGCGCACCACGTCCATGGCTTCGGGGGTGGTCACCCGCAGCCCGCCGCGGAACTCGGATTCGATGCCGAGGGTGTCGAGCATCTTGTTGATCTGCGGGCCGCCGCCGTGCACGACGACCGGGTTGATCCCGGCGTGGCGCAGGAACACGATGTCCTCGGCGAAGGCGCGGCGCAGCTCGTCGTTGACCATCGCGTTGCCGCCGTATTTGATGACCATGGTGGTCCCGGCGAAGCGCTGGATCCAGGGCAGCGCCTCGATTAGCGCTTCGGCCTTGGACTGGGCGGTATCCAGGTTGGTGCGGGCGGTGTGGGCCATAGCTGAATTCCCTTGCTTCTGCCTAGCTGGAGTAGGCGGAGTTCTCGTGGACGTAGTCGTGGGTCAGGTCGTTGGTCAGCACGGTCGCTTCCTCGGTGCCGGCGTTCAGGTCGATCTCGATGCGCACATTGCGCTCCTCGAGGCTGACCAGGTTGCGGTCTTCGCCGACGCCGCCGTTCTTGCAGACCATCACGCCGTTAATCGAGACGTTCAGCTCGTCGGGTTCGAAGGCCGCCTTGGTGGTGCCGACCTCGGAGAGCACGCGGCCCCAATTCGGGTCCTTGCCGAAGACGGCGGTCTTGACCAGGTTGGAGCGCGAGACGGCCTTGGAGACTTCCAGCGCGTCGGCCTCGGTGGCGGCGTTGAAGGTGCGGATCGCGATGGTGTGATCGGCCCCTTCGGCATCCTCGATCAGCTTCGCCGCCAGCTCGCAGCAGGCGTCGGTCAGCGCGGCGGTGAAGTCGGCCAGGTCCGGGGTGGTGCCCGAAGCGCCGGAGGCCAGCAGCAGCACGGTGTCGTTGGTGGACATGCAGCCATCGGAATCCGCGCGGTCGAAGCTCATCGCGGTGGCGGCGCGCAGGGCCGCATCGGCCTGCTCGGCGGTCAGCTGCGCGTCGGTGGTGAGCACCACGAGCATGGTGGCCAGCGCCGGGGCGAGCATGCCCGCGCCCTTGGCCATGCCGCCGATGACCACCTGGCCGGAGCCCGGGGCCCCGACGATGCGGGAGACCAGCTTCGGCACGGTGTCGGTGGTCATGATGCCCGCGGCCGCCTGATCGGCGGCGTCCTGGTCACTGGCCAAGGCGCTGGCGGCTGCTTGCACGCCGGGCAGCAGCTTGTCCATCGGCAGCTGCACGCCGATCAGCCCGGTGGAGGCCACCGCAACATCGCCGGCGGAAACCGAGAGCAGCTGCGCGGCGTATTCGGCGGTCTTATGGGTGTTGGCGAAGCCTTCGGCGCCGGTGCAGGCGTTCGCTCCGCCGGAGTTGAGCACCACCGCGTCGATGCGGCCATCGGCCAGCACCTGCTTGGACCAGTGCACCGGGGCGGCGGCCACGCGGTTGGAGGTGAATACGCCGGCGGCGGTGAACTGCGGTCCGAGGTTTTGCACCACGACCACGTCGTTCTTGCCGGTGGACTTCAGCCCTGCCGGCACGCCGGCGGCCGCGAAGCCTGCCGGGGCGGTGACGCCGGTGCCGGATGCCGAGGGGCGGGTGGGGGTGTAGGCGAGGCTCACGGTGCGACTCCTTGCATGAGCAGTCCGGTGTTTTCTTCCAGTCCCAGCGCGATGTTCATCGACTGGACGGCGGCACCTGCGGTGCCCTTGGTCAGGTTATCCAGCGCTGCGGTGGCGATCACGCGGTTCGCGTGCGTATCGAAGGCCAGCTGCAGCTGGACGTGGTTGGATCCGAGCACCGCACCGGTGGTCGGCCACTGGCCCTCGGGCAGCAGGTGCACGAACAGCTCGCCGGCGTAGGCGGCGGACCAGGCCTCGCGCAGCTGCGCTGCGGTGACGCCCGGCTTGACCTTGGCGGTGGCGGTGGTCAGGATGCCGCGCGGCATCGGGGCCAGGGTCGGGGTGAAGGAGACGGTGACATCTTCGCCGGCCAGCTTGGAGAAGCCCTGCTCCATTTCCGGGATGTGGCGGTGCGATCCGCCCACCCCGTAGGTGCTCATCGAGCCCATCGCCTCGCTGCCCAGCAGGTGGGGCTTGAGCGACTTGCCGGCGCCCGAGGTGCCCGAGGCGGAGATGATGACCACGTCGTCGGCTTCCAGCAGCCCGGCGGCAAAGCCCGGGGCCAGGGCCAGCTGCGCGCCGGTCGGGTAGCAGCCGGGAACCGCGACGCGCTTGGTGCCGGCGAGCTTCTGCCGCTGCCCGGGAAGCTCGGGCAGCCCATAGGGCCAGAAGCCTGCGTGCTCGGAGCCGTAGAACTTCTCCCAGGCGGCGGCCGATTCCAGCCGGTGGTCGGCGCCGGCGTCGATGACCAGGGTGTTCTCGGGCAGGGCGGCGGCCACGGCGGCCGAGGCGCCATGCGGCAGGGCCAGGAACACCACGTCGTGCCCCGCAAGGTTTTCCACGGTGGTGTCCACCAGGACCCGGTCGGCGAGCGCATGCAAGTGCGGGGCGATCGAGCCGAGGCGCTGCCCGGCCTGCGAATGCGCGGTGATCGCGCCGATCTCTACCTCTGGGTGCGCCGCGAGGATGCGCAGAACCTCGCCGCCGGCGTATCCGCTGGCGCCGGAAACAGCTACTGAAATCGTCATGACCAGATTCTACCGCGAAATATTCACGCACGCTAATAAATATTCATAAAATTCTTCGTCACGTAACCCGACATCCACCCGCGCGGCGCCCGCACGGCCGCCCGAAGTCCTACACTGGCCGTAGAGACCGCCCGGCATCGAGCGCATCGAGCGCCGGGATCCAAATACGCAGAGTTTCGAGATCTGCAGAGCCAAGGAGCGCCATTCCATGCAGCAGCAAGCCATCGTGGTCAACGAACCATCCGACGCCAGCGGACTGGTGCCGGCAGAAATCCCGGTCCCTGCCCCGGGCCCGGGCCAGCTGCTGGTGAAGATCGCCGCCACCGGGGTGAACTTCATCGAAACCTACCAGCGCAGCGGCGTGTACGCGGTGGACTACCCCTTCACCCCGGGCACCGAGTTCTCCGGCGTGGTGGAGCAGATCGGCGACGGCGTGCAGAACTACAAGATCGGCGACCGGGTGGCCACCGCCTCCGGCTCCCGGGGCTACGCCCAGTACGCGCTGGTGGACGCCAAGCGGGCAGGCAAGGTGCCCGACGCGGTGAACCTGAATATCGCCGCCGCGCTGCCGCTGCAGGGCATGACGGCGCACTACCTGGTGCATTCGAGCTACATGGTGCGCTCCGGCGAAGTGGTGCTGACCTATGCCGGCGCCGGCGGCGTGGGCCTGATCCTCACTCAGCTGCTCAAGCTCAAGGGGGCGACGGTGATCACCACCGCCTCCACCCAGGAGAAGAAGGACCTGGCCCGGGCCGCCGGTGCCGACTACGTGGTGGACTACGACCAGGTGGCGGCCACCGTCGAGCAGGTCACCGGCGGGGCGGGAGTGCATGCGGTCTACGACGGCATCGGCAAGGACACCTTCGAGACCTCGCTGGCAGCGCTGCGCCGGCGCGGCACGCTGGTGCTCTTCGGCGGCGCCTCCGGCCAGGTGCCCGACTTCAACCTGCAGCGGCTGAACGCCGGCGGCTCGCTGAGCGTGACCCGGCCGAAGCTCGACGACTTCCTGGCCACCGAGCAGGAGCTGCACTGGCGCTTCGGCGACATCTTCGGCTGGGTCGCCGCCGGCCAGATTGATGTGCGCATCGGCGCCGAGTACCCGCTGGCCAAGGCCGCCGAGGCCCACGCCGCGCTGGAATCGCGGGCCACCACCGGCAAGATCATCCTGGTTCCCTAGCGCAGGATCCCCAGCCATGAACGAGCAGCGACCCGGCGGGCACGCCGGCATCTGCCCCGCCACCGACGAGGAGGTGCCGGCGTACCTGCAGGCCCTGGGCATCCCGGGGGTGATCGACCTGCACGTGCACTTCATGCCGGATAACGTGCTGGCCAAGGTCTGGTCCTACTTCGACGGCGAAGCGCAGCGCACCGGCCACCCGTGGCCGATCAGCTACCGGCTGCCCGAGGCGCAGCGCGTCGCGGCGCTGGAGGACCTGGGCGTGATCGCCTACGGCACCTTGAATTATGCCCACCGCCCGGACATGGCCGCCTGGCTCAACGAGTACTCGCGGCAGTTCGCGGACCACCATCCCGAGGCGATCCGTTCGGGCACCTTCTACCCGGAGCCAGAGGCCGCCGAACTGGTGCGCGCCGCGCTGGACGACGGGGTGCAGCTGTTCAAGGTGCACGTGCAGGTGGGCGGCTTCACCCCGCTCGATCCGCTGCTCGACGGCGCCTGGGAGCTGGTCGCCGAGGCGCGGACGCCGGTGGTGATCCATTGCGGGCATGGGCCGCATGCCGGCCGGTTCACCGGGATCGAGCCGATCCGCGAACTGGTGGCACGGCATCCGCAGCTGGTGCTGGTCATCGCCCATGCCGGCTTGCCCGACTACGTGCAGTTCGCCCAGCTGGCCGCAGAGAATCCCAACGTCTACCTGGATACCACCATGGTGGGCACCGGGTTCATGAACCGCATCGCCCCGCTGCCGGCGGAATATCCGCGGCTCGTGGCCGGGCTCTCGCACAAGATCGTGTTCGGCTCCGACTTCCCGAATATCCCCTATTCCTACAGCCACCAGATCCAGGCGCTGGAATCCTGGTCGCTGGGCGCGGGATGGATGCGCGACGTGCTGCACGATACCCCGCGCAGGCTGCTGCAGGCGGTGCGCAACAGTTGAGAGATGCATGACAGTTCAACCATATTCTTGCGGCGGTCCGCCCGCGGCACGCTTTAATGGTTGATGGAACCCCGCGTTCCGCCCCTCCAGGATCCGCTTCGCTTCCGGACCGCTCTCCCCCCAGCGGACCGACACGCTCTTTGGTGAAGGGACAGATCCGGTCAGCATGGACAACGGACAAACTCCAGCGCCGGATGCACCAATCCACCCACCCCAGTTCCCCTCCGGAGCCCTGGCGCCGCCTGCGCGCACCCTCATGGACATCCTGCAGGCCACTGCAAAGGCCCACCCCGGCGCTCCGGCCAGCGACGACGGGCAGCGCGTGGAAAGCTACGCGGAACTGCTGGACGAGGTCAAGGACAAGGCCCGGCGGCTGCACGAGCAGGGCCTGGGCGCGGTCTTGGAATCGGCGTGCTGGCGCATCGATGAGAATTCGGCATTCCAGGAAATCCAGCCACTGCCTGGTCAGCGGAAACCAGGCCTTGAAGACGCTTTCCTTGGCGCTGAAGATCAGCCGCTCCCAGAAGATATCCGGATAGCGTGCCGATAGGTCTTCGACCATCGGCCGCTCTTCGGGAAGCGAGATGATGTCGAGGATTTCTTCTGGCAACGGGACGTGCAGCTCGGCGTCGATGCCCACGCCACGTATATCATTCGTGGAAGCTACCGCGGCTGCCCGGAAGCCCGCGCAGTGGGTCATGCTCCCGGCAACGCCAGCTGGCCAGATTGGTGCCCGCTTCTCAACCGGGACCAGGGCAGCACCTTCATGGCCCAGTTCTCGAAAGGCTCGGCGAGCGCACACCCGGACGGTGCGGAATTCACGCTGCCTTTCGGGCACCGCATCGGCGATGTACCGTTCTTCTTCGGAATAGTACGTGCCTTCCTCCAGCTCGATGCGGGTCTCAACGACCCGCACCGACGGCGGAAACAGGTCCGCGAAGATCTTGCTGGATTTCATCAGAAGCGGGAGGATCCGCCAGCGCCCGAGAAGCTTCCGCCACCGGAGTAGCCGCTGGATACTCCGCCGGAGGAGCTCGCCGCTTCACGCGAGGCAGTTACTGCGCTGACGCCTGAAGAATATCCGTGGTGGTAGCCGCTCACCCGCCAATACATCGATGCGGGATTCAGGACATCCAGGATGGTGCCGGAACGGCCGTCATAGGCACGGGTTTCGTACCGGGATTTCTTGAGCTCCGACTGCATATCGGCCTTCTCTTCCGCATTCTCCGCGTACACCTCGATTTGCGCTTGGGCGAAGATGTCCAGCTTTTCGGTCAGCTCGGCACGCAATGCGGATAATCCATCAAGTGCCTGGTCCACGGTGATCGATTCTTCCGTCAGCTGCGCCGTCAGCTCGTTGAGCTCGGTGGTTGCAGTTTCCCGGTAGGAAGCCAAGGCGGCAGCGCTGCCCTTCAGCTCCGGTTCGACGTCATTGAGCAATTCACGGATATCGTCCAGGTCTTCTTCCAGCGGCTTGGTCTGCGCATGCCAGGCATCTTGCCATGAGGCCGAACGAGTATAGAGCGCGGCCGCGGCAATGATGGCGTCATCCGTCAGGTCCAAGGACTGGGTTGACTCTCGGAATTCCTTGGCCTGGCGCACGCCGTTGGTGCCCGAACGCTCTTTCTTGCTCTGTTGCTCCAGCGACTGCTGCGCTTCGAAGCAATCACGGTATTTGGCCATGAACTTGCTGAAGCGTTGTTCCAGCTCGGCGGCATGACCTGAAGCGGACGGCAGGGTACGAGCCGCCAATTCGGTCTCTTCCAGATCCATCGTGACGTTGGTCAGGTGAACGGTTCCCTGATGCAGTTCTTCGGCGAAAGTTTTCCGCCGTGTCGACCGGGTATGCAGCACGGCTCCGCCGACGGTGGCGGCAACGAGTCCACCGATGCCGGTGGTAATCCACAAGGCAGGGTGCTGGTACCAGGGACGATTCATGATCACGGATGCCTTGTCGGCTACGGCGATGACGCCATCCGTCCAGCGGGACAGGTTGAAATCGTCGTAGCCGGCTTCATGGATGCTCTCCATGGAGCTCTCGGAAACTTTGCGGTCTTCACCGAAGTACGTGCCGATCTGTCCGTCTCCCTCTCCTTCGATGGACAAGGTGATGATGAACAGGCCATCGGCCCAGTAGTCGCCGTAGTCTTCGGGCTTGCCGGAAATCCATTCGGGATGCGTCGACTTGGCGTAGTCGAGAGTTTCGGTATTGATGTCGTCGGAGTATTCCCCGTTACGCGCGTAGATCGCCACATCGGTCGGCTCATTGAAATCGAGTTCTTCCAATGCATCACGCAGCCTCTGCTCATTGAGCTTGCCCGTGGAGTCATCGATGGTGATAGATTCCAGGTTCTGCCCCGCAGCGACCTGTACTCCGGTGGCAGCATGCGCCGCAGGCAACGCCCCTGCCAGTCCCAAAGAGAGCATGGCTGCGGCACCGGCTATCCGGATGTTCCAGGTTCGTGGGCTCAAGTTGCGTCTCCTTCATGGGGATTCCGGATTATCTCCGGCTGATGGCCTTTCCCCCATCCTAGCGATCTTGGATGCGGCACGGGTCATCATTAAGACGGCTTTTAGCGCATCAAGCCTGCCATGCGCTGGCGCCAGGCTTGGTTTCGCCAAAAGTGATGGATTCCTCAAGCTGGCCCATTGCATGCCTATTCTTGCCTAATCAGCGGATGGGAATCCTCCGGGCTCAGCAGGAAAAAGTGAACGGTCGGTTTCAACTGTGCATCGCTGCCACGAATTCGGGGATAAAATTGCAGAATGACTAGCATTGACGATTCAGGGGCATCCGTCCTTTCAGAACCAGAGCGCGAAATCCTCACCTGGGACACCTTCGGTGCGGCTTCCCGCGAGCTGGCACAGACCATTGTCGACGATGGCTTCGAGCCAGACATCGTCCTGGCAGTTGCCCGAGGCGGCCTGCTGCTCGCCGGATCCATTTCCTACGCCCTGGGTGTCAAGGCTTGCGGTGCGCTGAACGTGGAGTTCTACACCGGCATCGGCACCGTCCTGCCTGAACCAGTGGTTCTTCCCCCAATGCTTGATGACGGCCACCTGCGCGACAAGAAGATCCTGATCGTTGACGACGTCTCCGACTCCGGCCGGACCCTTGAAAAGGTTGTCGATCTGGTGTCCGCCTGGGGCGCAGATGTGAAGACCGTTTGCCTGTACACCAAGCCACGCACCATCATGGTCCCGGACTATGAATGGCGCCGCACCGACAAGTGGATTACCTTCCCATGGTCCGACTTGCCACCGGTTACCGCTGGCGGAACCAAGTAAAGTTCTTCAACTTCAGCAGGGAACGACGAAATTTCGTCGTTCCCTGCTTTTGTTTTGCCGCTGCCGTGGCGGGCTCACCCATGTATATAGTAAATCCGCTTGCTCCCTAACTTCATGCGCCGATAGCCCATGTCGAGACGCAGTAAGCGATGAACGAATCAGTTCAATTATCCACGCCACCCGAGAATGCTTTCCAAGTCGTCAGCGGCAATGGGAACTACGCCACCGCAAGCAGGCTACAGATCTGCATAATCACGGAATCGTGCTTCCCACAAGCTCAAGGTACAGCCACCAATAAATTGGTCCGGCTCGATATCCCCACGAAAACAAACACTGTAGATAATTCACGTTCCCCATGGATTATGGTTGCTGACCGATGAAGGGTTCCCCAGCGCGATTTATATAGAATTCAGAAGACCGTCGCATCGACGGGTTCCAGACATTGGTCGACCAGTTCCAATGCCCGGTCACACGAGCTCATGACCTTCTTCGAATGAGTCGCAATGATGAATTTAGTTCCTTGATCCTGCAAATGACCGAACAACTCGAGAATCGAATCCTCGGTGGCTTCATCGAGGGCACCTGTCGGCTCGTCCGCAAGAATAACATCAGGTCTCTTGACGATTGCTCGCGCTATTGCTACGCGCTGAGCTTCACCTCCGGACAACCGCGAAGACTTCTTGCGCTCAAAACCGCTAAGTCCCACCATCTCTAAACATTTCGAGGCTTCCGCTACCAGATTCGGATGCTTCGGCTGAGCAAAGATCACGTTCGCCAGCACATTCCTGTCCCGAAGCAAGTCATAATGTTGGGTCACATACCCGATATGCTTCCGCCTTAATTTAGCCATCACAGAAATGCTGCGCTCTACTTTTTGGCCGTCGAAGTAGTACTCACCAGAGTATTGCGTATCTAGTCCGGCGAGGATCCGCAGCAAGCTACTTTTTCCCGAGCCACTACGTCCTGCAAGGGATACTGACTTCTCATGATGGCCAAGACTGAAATCCACGGAGCGGAACAGTGTTCTGCTCGCGCCATTAGGCTCAATTACTTGCTTCTGCACGTCTCGGAGATCGATCATGCTAACCCAGATGTTTCATCACGCCTTACACGGCCACCGAAATCCATTACCGAGTGATTCCCGGTGGCCGTTTCCGGTTGCGCGCACGACCAAGAGCGCCTGAACCACCAGCGCTG
>NZ_SCKZ01000016.1:0-19890 GCF_004100365.1 Glutamicibacter sp. HZAU
GCGAAGTTCCAAAACATGCCTGACCCGGTCTGATCTGTTACCGATGTCCTGAGACACCGAGTGTTACCGATGTCCTGAGACAGAAGTGTCACCGGTGTCTTGAGACATCACATCACGTATTTTAGAAAGGGTGATTTCAGTGAGCACGTTCTCCACCAACACCGGTGAGATGCAGGTGAAATCCCAGGCCGTCATGAATACCATCGACCGGCTGCGCAATGAAGTCTCGACCATGCAGATGAACCTGGACCAGTTGCAAAGCACGTGGCAGGGCTCCGCCGCGGCTTCCTTCCAGTCGATCGTGGCCGAATGGCGCTCAACGCATGTCCAGATCGAGGAGGCGCTGAGCAGCATTGCCACCGCGCTGAACCACGCCTCCATGCAGTACGAAGAGGTCGAGCAGGTCAATACCTCGCTGTTCCGATACTGACCAGCACAGGCGCCGCGGCAGGTTGATCAGTAGGCTTAGCCTTATGAGCATTCTGATTGACCCGCCGCGCTGGCCTGCCCACGGCACGCTCTTCGCCCATCTGGTGTCGGATACGTCATTGGCTGAACTGCATCAGTTCGCCGAGCAGCAGGACATCTCGCGCCGGGCCTTCGACCGGGACCACTACGATGTGCCGCGGGAACGCTACGACCAGCTCGTTGCCGCTGGCGCTCTCGAGGTCTCCGGCAGCGAACTGGTAAGGGCACTGGTCGAATCCGGGATCCGGGTCCCGGCCAAATACCGTCCGGAGAAATTAGGGGCGGTGCTTGCCCGCCGTTGGTCGCGCACCCTGCCTACCGAACCCCAGCTCGGATCCGAGCTGCTCGGCTGCTGGTCCCAGAGCCACCGGCACTACCATGACCGGGTGCATCTGCTCTCCGTGCTGGAAGCCATCGACTGGCTGGCCAAGGACCAGACCGATCATGAAGAGCTCATGCTGCTCCAGCTCGCCGCCTGGTTCCACGATGCCGTCTACGAGGGAACCAGTGAAGACGAATTCAAATCGGCAATCATGGCCCGCGAGTGGCTGTGGGGAGTGCTCTCCCCCGGTGCCGTGTCGAAGGTCAGCGACCTGGTCATGCTCACCGCAACGCATGCTCCGGCAGAAACCGACCGGCTGGGACATATCCTCTGCGATGCCGATCTGGAAGTCCTGGCCCGTCCCGCCGCGGCCTACCAGCGCTACGCCGAGGCGGTCTACAAGGAGTACGAGCATCTTCCGCGCCATGTGCTTGCCGCCGGGCGCAGCAAGATCCTGGCCGGCTTGCTGGAGAAGGAACTGATCTACGGCACCCCCGCCGGATACCAGCGCTGGGAGCAGGGCGCACGGCATAATCTGCAGACCGAACTGGAGCTGCTGCACAGCTGGCTTTAGCCCGGTGAGCGTTGCACGCACAACGGCCGATGGCCCGGATCCTTCCAAGAAGGGATCCGGGCCATCGGCGCGTTGACTGCGTGCTTAGTGCATGCGGGAAGCTTAGAAGCCGCCCATTCCGCCCATGCCGCCCATGTCATCGCCACCGGCTGGAGCAGCGCCAGCAGGAGCTGGCTTATCTGCGACAACAGCTTCGGTGGTCAGGAACAGGCCAGCGATCGATGCGGCGTTCTGCAGTGCCGAACGGGTCACCTTCACTGGGTCGTTGACGCCTGCTTCGAGCAGGTTCACGTACTCGCCGGTTGCGGCGTTCAGCCCGTGGCCAGCAGCCAGGCCCTTGACCTTGTCAGCGACAACGCCTGGCTCCAGGCCGGCGTTCAGTGCGATCTGCTTCAGCGGGGCTTCGATGCCAACGCGAACGATGTTCGCACCGGTTGCCTCGTCGCCTTCCAGAGCCAGCTTCTCGAAAGCAGCGGCGCCAGCCTGGATCAGCGCAACGCCGCCACCGGCGACGATGCCTTCTTCAACAGCAGCCTTGGCGTTGCGCACGGCATCTTCGATGCGGTGCTTGCGCTCCTTGAGCTCAACCTCGGTAGCAGCGCCGGCCTTCAGCACAGCGACACCGCCGGAGAGCTTTGCGTGGCGCTCCTGCAGCTTCTCGCGGTCGTAGTCCGAGTCGGTGTTCTTGATCTCGGCAGCGATCTGCGCCTTGCGGCCTTCGATGGCGTCGGCTTCGCCGCCGCCTTCAACGATGGTGGTCTCGTCCTTGGTGATGACGACCTTGCGGGCGGTACCCAGGACCTCCAGGCCGACGTTGTCCAGCGACAGGCCGATTTCCTCGGAGACGACCTGGCCGCCGGTGAGGATGGCGATGTCGGTCAGCATGGCCTTGCGGCGATCGCCGAAGCCCGGAGCCTTGACGGCAACGGACTTGAACAGGCCGCGGATCTTGTTCAGGATCAGGGTGGCCAGGGCTTCGCCCTCGACGTCTTCGGCGATGATCAGCAGCGACTTGTTCGACTGCATGACCTTCTCCAGCAGGGTCACCATGTCCTTGACCGAGGAGATCTTCGAGTTCACGATGAGGATGTATGGGTCCTCGAGAACGGTTTCCTGGCGCTCTGCGTCGGTGACGAAGTAAGCGGAGATGTAGCCCTTGTCGAAGCGCATGCCCTCTGCCAGCTCCAGCTCCAGGCCGAAGGTGTTGGACTCCTCGACGGTGATGACACCCTGCTCGCCAACCTTGTCCAGGGCCTCGGCGATCAGGCCGCCGATCTCGGTGTCGCCTGCGGAGATCGAAGCGGTAGCAGCGATCTGCTCCTTGGACTCGATCTTCTTCGCAGCGGCGAACAGCTCGGCGGTGACGGCTTCTACAGCCTTGTCGATGCCGCGGCGCAGCGCGATTGGGTCGGCACCTGCGGCAACGTTGCGCAGGCCTTCCTTGACCAGTGCCTGTGCGAGCACGGTTGCGGTGGTGGTACCGTCGCCGGCGACGTCGTCAGTCTTCTTGGCAACTTCCTTGACCAGCTCTGCGCCGATCTTCTCGTAAGGCTCTTCGAGGTCGATTTCCTTAGCGATGGACACGCCGTCGTTGGTGATAGTAGGAGCGCCCCACTTCTTCTCCAGAACAACGTTGCGGCCGCGTGGGCCCAGGGTGACCTTCACGGCGTCAGCAAGGGTGTTCAGGCCGCGCTCTAGTCCGCGGCGTGCTTCCTCGTCAAATGCAATCATCTTAGCCATTGTGGCGTACGGTCCTTTCGGGACGATTTTGCGAAAATGCAACCGACAGACAGCGCCCGCGACGGACGAGTGGACCGGTGCGGCATCGGGCCAGCAACCGTTTCAGCTCTCGCTATCTGAGGTATTTTCCACGCTTCAGGCGCCGCATCCGCCAACCGGCGCTTCGGACGTTCCTGGTGAACGCAAAAGCCGACCGGCGTTAGCAGTCGCAACGCATGAGTGCTAATACAAATATTGGCACTCTCGCATGGCGAGTGCAAGCCGATCGGCTCTGAGCGTATGGAATTATGAACGAATTATTCGTTGAGCCCCAGGGTGTCGTCGGATCCCAAAACGACGGTGACCCGGTTCGGAATGTTGCTGGTCTGCAGGACTTCGTCGATATTCAGGACTTCTGCGGCTTTTTCAGCGGTGGTCCGGTAGGCCTCGGACATGTAGTAGACCGCGGACACTTCGGCCGGCTTGGTCCAGTTGTCGGCGACGACGCTGGTGAACCCGGCTTCGGTCATGGCTTCCTCGCCAGCGTTGGCCAGGCCGGCGACGCTTGCCGCGTTGTAGACGCCAATCAGCTGGCCATAGAGGACGTCTTCGTCATCGATGGTGCTTGATGGCGATTCGGATTCGCTCGGTGTTGCTTCCTCGGAGGACTCGGCCGTCTCTTCCTGGGCTTGCGAGGTTTCGCTTTCAGCCGAAGTCGCAAGGGTCTCCTTGAGCTGCGGACCGAAGATGAAGGACAAGGCACCGATCACCAGCACGAGCACTGCGGTCAGCACTACCCAGCGCAATTTCCCACCGGTTGACTTTGACGCGGCGGACTGCGCCCATCCGTGGGCGTGGTGCGAACCCACACGGGTGCTGAATTCCGGAACGCGATCAAATTCGTCACGCGGGTAGTTGGTCATTCTCGTCCTTGCTCGAGGTCTGATTGGTCACGGCAGGCAGGGTTATCGTCCCGTGCCGACCTTACCGCCCACGCGACGTTTTGTAGAACGTGCTCTGCGCAGGCGCTTGACCAACATCGGGTCGTAGGCCAGTGCCGCGTCGGTTTCAATCAGCTGGTTCAGCAGCTGGTAGTAATTCGTCGGCGACATCGAAAACTGCTTGGTAATGGCTTGTTCCTTGGCCCCGGCATACTTCCACCACAACTTTTCCAGGTTGAGGATCTGTTGCGAACGCTCGTCCAATTCCGAATCCGGGTTCATCACGAAATCCCCCAGCAATCCATTCTCAGCCATACGTTCTCACCTCGGTTCTTGGATCGGTTTTCTCGGGTTTCGGCTATGCATGCAATCCACCACCGGTAGATATACCACCGATATTCTAACCAATCTGCTTGCCTAACACCGTGTGGCCGAGCACAGGCACGCCAGAAAAACGGCACAATTGCCTCTATGGACGATATGCAGCCAGCACTTTTCGACGCTCCCGAGCCAGCCGCGGCGCCCGTATATGAAGCGGTGGATTTCCCGTTCTACCACGGCGCAAAATCCATGGCCGACCACGGGTTTATTGCCGAAGACTGGGTTCCGGCGCTCAGCCGCCAGGACGCGCTGCTGCGTCGCTTGGCCAGCGATTTGGCGGCCCGCACGGCCGCCGGCGAACAGATCCTTCCAGCGCCGGAGGTGATGTTCCGCGCACTGAGCTTGCCATTATCCGAGGTCAAGGTCCTAATTATTGGCCAGGACCCCTATCCGACGCCCGGCCACCCCAACGGCTTGGCCTTCGCGGCGAATAAGCAGGTCCGCCCGCTGCCGCGTTCCCTGGCCAATATCTACAAGGAGCTGCAGGCCGATCTCGGTCTGGATCCGGTCCCGCATCCGGATCTGGGTCCCTGGCTGTCCCAGGGAGTCTTGCTGCTGAACCAGGTGCTCTCGGTGACCGCGGGCAATGCCGGCTCGCACCAGAAGCTGGGGTGGGCGCCAATCCTGCAGGCGATCCTCCAGGCGCTGAATGAGCGGCCGCTGCCTTTGGTGGCGCTGCTGTGGGGCAATCATGCGCAGAAGCTTTCCGGGTTGCTGCCCAACGCCGTGCAGCTGCAAAGCGCCCACCCCTCGCCGCTGTCCGCCTCGCGCGGCTTCTTCGGTTCCAAGCCCTTCTCGAATATCAATCGGCTCCTGTCCGATAGCGGGCAGGAGCCGATCGACTGGTCATTGCCGAGAACCTAGCGTCGGCGGATGCGCCGGCGCTCACGCCGGGCGGTAGAGGTCAGCGGACGGCACAGCGTATCGCCGAAGACGACCCCGCCAGCGATGGAAAGCATGATCGCCATCGCGTTGAACATCTCCACCAGGCCGGTGGCCATGTCTTCCACGTTGATGACGATTCCGTACATTGCGCGGAAGATCATCAAGCCGGGAAGCAGGAACATGACCGCGGGGGCCGCCAGCACCAGCTGCGGGGACCGGAGCTTGTCTGCCGCCAGCCGGGCGGCGAAGCCGATCACCGTGGCTACCAGCGCCGGGGTGGCCCGGTCACCGAGTCCAATGCTGACGGCCAGCAGCTGCACCAGATAGCCGCCAACAGCAATCCCGGCGGTAGGCAGCAGCAGGCGCAGCGCGCTTTGCTCGGTGACCGCACCGGCAACGATGGCCACGCCCACCAGGATCACCAGCAGCCAAGCCGGATACTCTGTTGTCGCGATCTGGTGGACATCGACCTTTTCCCCGCCGAGCAGATCCGAGATCACCAACGCGGTGGCAATGCCGCAGAGGATCGCCCCGTAGATCAGGCTGGCAGAGAACAGGCGGCCTACCGCGGTCACCGGGAACCCGTTGATGGCATCTTGCAATGCCGAGACGAACCTGCCCGACGGGAGCAGCAGCAGGATGCCGCCGGAAACCACCAGCGCCGGATCCAGCGGTGCATGGAATTGGTGCCCCAGCAAGGCGATGCCGGTGACCGCCAAGGTCGAGGCGGCAATGGTGAAGAACTCGGGCACCCGCCAGCGCGAACCGTACCGGCCGATCTGCGTCACGAGGCTCGAGGAGAGCATCGCCACCAGCGCGCCGGCCCAGGAACCGCCGATGAACAGCACGAACGCGGCGGCGAACACTGCCCGGCCGCAGGCGACGATCCAACGCGGGAACGGCTTGGGCTGCCGGGTGATCTCCTTCAGCCGCTTGGCCGAGGCGGTGCGCGATACGCCGCCGGCAATGATGTCCGAGACGAGCTCGTGCACCAGCACCATGCCGGCGTAGTTCGCGGTGTAGGAGCGGACCACGCGCAGCACCGAATAGCTTTCGGCATCCGGCGGGCTGTAGTTCAAATGCAGGGACTGGTTGGTGATGTCCACGTCCAAGTGGCTCAGGCCCAGCGCCGCGGTCACCGCGATGATGCTGGTTTCCACTTCCAGGGCGCCTGCGCCGTAGCGGATCAGGGTCTCGCCCAAGTCCAGCGCGAATTCCATGGTGCGCCGGTTGGATGCGTCCTGGTCCACATTGATCTTGGGGTTGGCATAGGGCGTGCCTTGGAGGCGCTCAACGATGTTCAGCGCCTGGGTGGGAGGGGTGTCCGAGATCCACATTTTCGCCAGCAGGCGGCGGGCCACCGGGTTGGCGCGGGTAGGCATGAGGGTGATGCCCTCATCGGTGGTGTGGACCTGGCCGGTGCGCCACTCGATATCGGAGGCATCGGCAGCCGCCACATTGGCGCTGACCGCGGTGTTGAGCGGCAGTTCCGAGGCCATGGCAGGCTCTTCGGCCGGTTCCGCCGGATGGAAACCCATATTGATCTCACTAGTGGCAATGCGGGGCAAGGCGCCAGCGGCAGGAGCCGGATCCTCGCCTGCGGCAGTCGACTCGGCGGACTGCTCCTCGCTAGATCGATGCGCCACGAATCACTCCCCCTCAACCAAAGTTTTTCCCATGGGATTCACCATACAACCCGTGCATGGGAAGTTGGCCGGAACGTGGTGAATTCGCGAGGTATCCCCGGACACATTCAGGGGTATTTTCGGCCACTGGAATACTGCCGGTCCGCAGTTGGTTGCACCAAGCGGAAGTTAGATGTTTTTGCATATATTCGGAGGTTGCAGTGACTACGCAGTTCCCCTTGCCCGAGATCGGCGCCGAGACCTTCGGCGACATCACCGAGGACGCCGACGGCAACCCGCTGAGCCATGCCCAGGTGATCCGCAATGTCATCGCCGAAGGGCAGCAGGCCGAAGCCTCGAATCTTGATTTCTTCGGCGTGGGCGAGCACCACCGCGACGACTACGCCATCTCCTCCCCCGAAATCGTGCTGGCCGCACTGGCCAGCACCACGCAGCGCATCAAGCTGGGCACCGCGGTGACCGTGCTCTCCAGCGATGACCCGGTGCGCGTCTACGAACGCTTCGCGACCTTGGACGCCATTTCCAACGGGCGGACCGAGATCATCGCCGGCCGCGGCTCCTTCATCGAATCCTTCCCGCTGTTCGGCCTGGACCTCGAGGACTACGAGGACCTGTTCGAGGAGAAGCTGCATCTGCTGGCCAAGCTGCGCCACGGCGCACCGGTGTCATGGCAGGGCAAGCACCGCTCCGCTTTGCGCAACCAGCAGATCTACCCGCTGCTGGAAGGCAAGCCGCTGACCACGTGGGTGGGGGTTGGCGGCAGCCCGCAGTCGGTGATCCGCGCGGCCCGGCACGGCCTGCCGCTGTGCCTGGCCATCATCGGCGGCCAGCCTTCGGCGTTCGAAGGCCTGGCCACCCTCTACCGCCGCGCGCTGGAGGAATTCGGCCAGGAGCAGCTGCCGGTCTCGGCCCACTTCCATGGCCTGGTGGCTTCCAGCGACGAGGAAGCCCTGGAAACGCTCTGGCCCCATTACCAGCGCACCATGAACCGGCTGGGGGCCGAACGGGGCTGGCCGCCTGCCAGCAAAATGCGCTTGCAGGCCTCCATGGGACCGGAGGGAGCCATGATGGCCGGCAGCCCGGACACCGTGGCGCAAAAGATGGCCAAGGTGGCCCAGCAGCTGGGCCTGTCCCGCGTCGACATTAAGTACTCTGCGGGATCATTGCCGCACGAGGCGATGCTGGAGAGCATCAAGCTGCTTGGCGAAGAGGTCAAGCCACGGGTGCACCAGCTGCTCGGAGCCTAGCTTCCGGACTGCGCCGGAGACGGCGAAAGCCACCGCAATGCGGTGGCTTTCGTTCTTGGTGGATCTTACTGGACTCGAACCAGCGACCTTTCGCGTGTGAGGCGAACGCTCTAACCAACTGAGCTAAAGATCCATCTGCGCCCTGACTTGCTAGCCAAGTGCATAAGCAATCCTACCGGGGAAACGAGCCCCGCTCCAAATCGGCCCCGGCTCAAGCCGCCGGATCCCTGCCCCGAACACGCCGATGCGCCGCATCGAACGCCGCGTTGAATCCCAGCGGCTTGGCCAGTGATTAGAGCAGAAAAACAATGCCGAATGGTTTATTTGGGATTCACCTGAAAGTACCCTTTTCTACTTGTCAAAAAGGGACTTCAGGCTCCATAATTTTTCTAGCTCATCGAGCTCAAACTGGACCCTACAAGGAAGTTGCCGGAAGCCGCCGGCATCGGTCCCCTCAAGGCCAACGAAACCGCGCAGTGGATTTTGATCCACCGCGCAAAGCCTCATCTTTCGTTCGTTCTTAGCTTTTAGGACCGTACCCCAGTGTTTGAAAACCTGAACTTTTCCTTGTCATCCCTATGCGTTCAGCCAGCCCAGCGCGACGAATTGGCGACCCTCTACACCGTGGTCGACCAGCGCTGGCACCAGAAGTTCGATCGCCTCAGCCTCCTGGTGACCGTGCGCGACCAGGGCACCCTGGTTGCCGCCGGCCTGGTGCACGACTCCATCGTTGCCCCGACGTCATCGATGAATGCGGTGGAACTGGGCTGCATGGCCGTGCGCGCCGACTACCGCCGCCTGGGCATCCGCCAGCATGTGACCTCGTTGCGCCTGGCCCACGCCCTGCGTTCGGGCAAGACCCCGATCAGCGTCATCGATTCGCAGAACCCCGCCTCCTGGGCCTTCTACGAGCGCTCCGAGCTGTGGCAGCGCGAGCGCAGCTTCGAGCACGAGGGCCGGCTCAAGTTCATCTACCGGGCCACCGAAGCCGCCTGGCAGTGGGCCGCGGACCTGCCGCAGGCTTCCGCCGACCAGGTAGCCATCCAGCTGCCCGGCGCCGCGCAGCCGGTCCCGAGCCTGGCTCTGCCCGCCAGCCCGATGCACCGCTTCGCCGCGCAGTTCGGCTCCGAGGATCCGGCCTCCGCCGTGCCGGTGATGTGACGGCCTGGGACGGCTTTCTGGATCAGGCTAGAACAGGGCGTCCTGCTGCTCGTCCACCATGGCGTGGCCCGGCAGCGGGGCGACTTCGCCGGCCCGGCGAGCGCGAGCTGCCTCGTGCAAGTCGATCGGGGTGACCTTCAGGACCGCATCGACCATGGCGTTGAGGAACTGCGGGGCGGCAATGTCGGCAGGCACCGGGGCATGGACGCACTTGACCTCCGGCTGCTCGGCCGCATCATCCCAGTCCACCAGCAGCAGACCGGTTGCGGTGTAGCCGAAGCCGTCGCCGAAGTCGCGCAGCTTGCGGATCATGTCCACGGTGCGGCGGAAGGCGGCCGGCTCGGATTCCAGGATCGTGGCGCGCTGCACGAAGAAGAACCCGACGGCGGCCAGCGGGTAGCGGGCGCGCAGGTTCGCCGCGTCGCCGTAGGCCTCTTCATAGCGGTTGGCCAGGTTCTTGCCGAAGGACGAGGTCATCGCCTTGGTGCTCAGCAGCAGTTCGGGGCCGGTGGACCAGTGGGTCATCACCACGTCGGTCTGCTTCATGTAGGCGCGGCCCAGGATGCGCGCGTCGGTGCTGCCCGCCTTGCCGGCCATGATGGACTCGTGCACCTCGTCGGCCAGCCGCTCGGGCAGCTTGCGCAGCAGCTGGAGGATGTCGCTGGACAGCACCCGCGGCGCTTCGGGGCGCGGCCAGACCAGGTCCGCATCGAATCCGGCACGCCGCAGCTCGTGCGCCAGCCAGGCATCCACGCCCTGGGCGAAGCGGCCCGAACGGGTGACGGCCTTGGAACGCACCGGGATGCTCAGCAGCCGCTCGAGCACCGCGTAGGACGGGTTGAATTCCCCGGTGACCGCGCCATTATCCAGCCAGGGCGAATCCTTCGGCGCTGACATCAAGGTGGTGTCGAATTCGGCGAAGGCCAGGGTCTTCTCGATCGCAGGATTGGCCACGCTTATCCCTTCACTGCTTTGCTTCTGGCCTTGCGGCGTTCGAGCATGTTCATCCGCGCCGCGCGCACCGCATCGATCGCTTCCGGCTCCAGGCCGAGCAGCTCCTTGAGCACCACGGAATCCACAAGGCTTGTGGCTTCCTGCTTGCGCCCATGGGCCAGCAGCTCGCGCACCTCGGGCTTGATGGCGCGCAATTGCGGGGCATGGCGCTGCACCATGCCGATGGCCGGGACCGGCAGCTGGTCGGCTTCGCGCGGCTCCAGCTTCAGGATGCCGCCGCCGTAGGAACGTCCCACCATTTCGGCGCCGAGCATGGTCAGCGTGTTCAGCGATGCCACCGGCAGCAGCTCGCGGCCCAGCTCGCGGGCATCGGCACCCAGGTACACCCCGTGGATCGAGTTGATATGGTGCACCCCGGCCTCGTTGGCGGTCAGCCGCGGGGTATCGGCGTTCATGTAGGTCATGAACAAATCCGGCACCGACAGCACCGGCACCCGCCACCACGGCGAGCGCACCCGGCACTTGTAGGCCGCGTCCACGTTCTGCAGTTCGCCGCTGGCCACGAAGCGCGCGCCGGCGCCGCTGGGTTCCGCGGCGGGACGGAACATCCAGGCCGCCGCCCCGTGCGCTGCCAGCTTTTCCCAGCCCTCCTCGCTCAGCTCCAGCCCGCGCAGGTGGCGCGAGCCTGGCGGCGAGATGCGGATCAGGTCCTCTTCGGCCAATCCCAGCTCCTGGACCTGCGCGGCGGAAAGCGTGAACCACTTGTTGTTGCCGGTGACAGCTCCCAGCGAGGTTTCGCCCCAGGACTGCAGCGGAGCCATCCGCCCGGCGGCCAGAGCCGCGGACAGGATCCCCTGCGCTTCGAGGCCCACCAGCGATCCTGTCCAGCGGTCGTTGCCGCGTGCCGGGGTGTGCCGGGTGCCCTCGCCCAGGGTGTGCAGGTCATGGGCATTGCGGAATTGGTGCAGGCTGAAGGAATCGCTGGAGCCCTGGCGGTACCCCTCGGCCAGCAGCAGCACCACTTCTTCCTGCGCGTCGGCAAACAGGCGTTCCTCGAAGACTGCCAGGTGCACGCTGGCGAAGCGCTCGAGTAGCATCTGGCGCACCGGCCCTGCGTAGTTCACGAACATCAGCTCTGCCGGAAGCACCAGCGCCAGGCGCCCGCCGTCGGCCAGGAAGCTGGTGGAGTGCACGACGAAGGCCGCCCAGATGCTGGCCAGCTCGTTCAGCTCCACGCCCGAGGCCTTGGCCGCGGCGCGCGAGAGTTGCCGGTCGGCACCACGGTGCAGCTGGTAGCGCACATAGGGCGGGTTGCCGATGACCGCATCGAAGTCTGCGTGCCCGGGAACCTCGAAGAAGTTGGCCTGCTCGATCTGCGCGTCGATCCCGGCGGCCTGCATCCGCGCACGGGCCGCCTGCACCGACGGCTCGTGCAGCTCCAGGCCCACCAATTCCACCGGGCCCCTGCCGTCTTCCAGCACCGCGTTCGCGGCGGCCAGGAATTGCGCGTCGCCGCAGGAGGGTTCCAGAACCCTGCTGCCGTGCTGCCCCAGCGCCCACTGCGCCATGAAGCTGGCCACGGGTTCCGGGGTGAAGTAGGCGCCACGCGCATGGCGGGCGGTGGCCGGATCAGTCAATTCTCTACTCAACACTCATCGATCTTTCCACGCAGGCCAGACAGTTTGGCTGGCCCAGAAGACCGGGTCCGGGCTGCAACTTCTCTATTCTACGTGCGCGGGACGCCCGCTGATTTCCGTTACTAGTGGGCGGCTTCGGCTTCGCCCTTGCGGCGCAGTTTCTGGATACCCAGGACGATGGCGGTAATCACCGAGCCGATGATGAAACCGGCCAGGCAGGAGAAGGCTGTATTCACCAGCCAGCCGAGCACGGCGCCGGCCTGGCCGGTTGCGTCGTGGACCAGCAGCTCCACATGGTGGACGAAACCGTACGGCGCATGCCAGCCGAGCTCGTCCATGCCGATCAGCAGCAGGTGCCCGCCGACCCAGAGCATCGCGATCACGCCGACCTTGCTCAGGATCGACATCACGATGGGCATCGCCTTGACCAGGCCCCGGCCGATCTTCTGCGAAAGCTGGCGCGGCTTGGCGGCCATGTGCAGGCCGATGTCGTCCATTTTCACGATCAGCCCCACGGCGCCATAGACCACGACGGTCATCAGGATCGCGATCACGACCAGGATCAGCGCCCGGTTCAGGAAGGATTCGTGCGCCACCTCATTCAGCGAGATGACCATGATCTCCGCGGAAAGCACGAGGTCGGTGCGCACGGCCGAGCCGATGATCGCCTTCTCGTCGCGCACGCCCTCCTTGCCGCCCGGAGTGTGGTGCTTGATCGCGCCCATCGCTTCGAGCAGCTTCTCGGCGCCTTCGAAAACCAGATAGGCGCCGCCGATCATCAGGATCGGGGTCAGCGCCCAGGGGGCGAACTGCGAAAGGATCAGAGCCACCGGAAGGATGATCAGCATCTTGTTCCGGATGGAGCCAACGGCGATCTTCCAGATGATTGGAAGCTCGCGCTTCGGCGAGAGCCCTGCCACGTATTGCGGGGTGACTGCCGCATCGTCGATTACGACGCCCAGGGATTTGGTGCTGGCCTTGCCAGCACCCAGCGCGATATCGTCCAGCGATGCCGCGGTGACTTTCACCAGGGCGGCCACGTCGTCCAATAGTGCTACAAGGCCTCCGGCCATGGTCGGCTCCTCAAATCTAGGTTCTGCGCAGAATTCTACCGGCGGGATCCTAGAGCCTGCCACAGGCGCGAGGTTGCATCGGGCACAATCCGGGGTGAAAACGAAAACCGTGCCATGAAAACTCATCGGCACGGTTCCAGCTGCTGGTCCAAGACCAGATCAGAGCCCCCTACCGGATTCGAACCGGTGACCTTCAGTTTACAAGACAGACGCTCTGGCCAGCTGAGCTAAGGGGGCGTACCGGATAAGAATATCGGAAAACCCCTCGGCACTGCGAATTGGTGCAGCCGCGCAGCGCATGCCTGATTAAATGCCAAAGGGAAGGAAGCCAGCATTGGCTTCCTTCCCATTGACCGGGTGCGAGATCACTAAGGATACTACCGGATCCCGGACAATTGTCCAGCGGTGGCTGGATGGGCTTACTTGTTGGCAGCGATGGCTTTCTCGACCTCGGTCGGGAAGTCCTGGGTTCCCAGTGCGAACTCCTTGCCCTGGATGAAGATCGAAGGGGTGCCGGCTACGCCGTCGTACTGGCCAGCGGTCGTGGCGTACTGGACGAATGGACGGAACTTGTCATCCTCGATGCACTTGGTCACAGATTCCGCTGCACCGTTCTGGATGGCCAGGTCCGCCAGCTCTGCGTTCTTCATCTCGCCCTCTGGGTAGTGGCCCCACAGCGCCTTGACGAAGCTCATGTAGGCAGCTGGGCTCTCGTCGGCAACGCAAGCCAGTGCGTTCGCGCCGCGCGAGGAGAAGTTGGTTGGCGAACCACGGTCCAGGTAGCCGACGTTGCGGTATTCAACTGTGACATCGCCATTGGCCAGCCATTCTTCGATCTGGTCTCCGTAGGTGGCCTCGAAGTCTGCGCAGTGGACGCAGTTGGCATCGACGTACATGGTGATATTGATCGGCTCGCCCTTGTCAGCCACCGTCAGGTCGCGCGGGGTGGCAGGATTCGGCGCTTCGGCAGGCGCTTCAAGGGTCTTAATGTCCACCTTCTCGATGGTCTTCTGTGCAACGGTGTCTGGAGAGGTGACCATGATGCCGCCGGCCGCGGTACCGCCCTGCGGCACGGCGCCGGAGTCGGCAATCTTGGCGTTGTTGTTCTGCACGATCAAAGTAACTACCAGTGCGATGACCACAATGACTGCAGCCAAGACACCCAGCTTCACGAAAAGCGACTTGCGCTTCTGGGCGGCTTCTTGCGCGGCACGCATCTGCGCCGCCTTCTCACGGGCACTCGCGGTGCGCTCCGCCTTCGATGGGCGCGGGTTATTCGTAGACATGTATTTGGCGTTTCCTTGGTCAGCGGACAAGTATCATCTGGAGTCAAGCTTAGCCAATTCCCGGGGTCCGTATCCGTGAAAACTCAAGATTGATCCACCTTCACAGGACTCACATATCTTCCGCATACAGCCCCCAGAGTGCCCTTCACGGCTTAACTTGAGCGTTAAACCAAGTGACCAGCGGAAATGGTTTGTCTACTGCCATTCCCATCCTGAGTACACGGCATCTGCGCAAAAGTGACGCGTATGACGGTGCAATCCGCCCTATCGTTCCCTTACCAGCCAGTTTTCATTAGGCTAAATAGCAAGAGCGAGGAAATTAGACGAGAAGTCATTCACTCAGAACCGACGAATCTGCACCACGCCGGTGAATCAGATTGAATAAACCAGGAGGTTTGCAGTGGGTAACCCAGCGCCGAGTACAAAGACCGAGAATTCCTACGATTTCGTGGTTGTGGCCAACCGCCTTCCGGTGGACCGCATCACCAATCCTGACGGGTCGCAAGGATTCCAGCGTTCGCCCGGTGGCTTGGTGACGGCCCTGGAACCTGTTATGGCCGCCTCCGAAGGCGCTTGGGTGGGCTGGCATGGCGGTATTGGCGAGGAGCTGGAGAGCTTCGACAAGGATGACATCCATCTGGTTCCGGTCCCCCTGGATGAAGATGACTTGACCCAGTACTACGAGGGCTTCTCCAACTCGACGCTGTGGCCGCTCTACCACGACGTGATCGTGCCACCGGAATACCATCGCACCTGGTGGGACCGGTACAAGAGAATCAACCGGCGATTCGCCGATGCAGTACTGGGTATTGCCGCTCCGGACGCGACCGTTTGGGTCCACGACTACCAGCTGCAGCTGGTTCCGCAGATGCTGCGGCTGGCACGCCCTGACCTGAAGATAGGCTTCTTCCTGCACATACCGTTTCCGGCAGCCAGCCTGTTCTCGCAGCTGCCGTGGCGCACGCAGATTCTGGAGGGGCTGGCCGGGGCTGATCTGGTCGGATTCCAGCGTGAAACCGATGCCAGCAATTTCCTGCGCTGCCTGCGCCGGTTCACCGGCTACTCGACCAAGGGCGATGTGGCGTCGCCGCCAGCCGGCAACGAAATGCAGAATCTCTGCCGTGCCAAGGCCCATCCGATCTCCATCGATACGGAGCACATCGCCAAGCTATCGCGCGATCCGCAAATCATCGCCCGCGCGGCGCAGATCCGCCATGAGCTGGGCAACCCGAAAACCATCATGCTCGGCGTGGACCGCTTGGACTACACCAAGGGCATCCGCCACCGCCTCAAGGCCTACGGCGAGCTGCTGTCCGACCAGACGCTGCGCGCCGGCGACGTCTGCCTGATCCAGGTTGCCAGCCCCAGCCGCGAAAACGTGGACAGCTACATCGAGTTGCGCGACCAGGTGGAACTGATGGTCGGCCAGATCACCGGCCAGCATGACACCCTGAGCCACACTACCCTGCGCTACCTGCACCAGTCCTATCCGCTGCGCGAAATGATCGCCATGTACCTGGCCGCCGACGTCCTGCTGGTCACGGCCCTGCGCGATGGCATGAACCTGGTGGCCAAGGAGTACGTCGCCGCTCACCAGGACGGCCGCGGCGTGCTGGTGCTCTCGGAGTACACCGGTGCTGCCGATCAGCTGACCCAGGCCGTACTGGTCAATCCCCACGACATCGACGGGATGAAGGCCAAGATCGTGGAAGCGGTCCAGATGAACGAGACGGAGCAGGAACGCCGGATGAAGCGCATGAACCGCCATTTGGCGCTCAATGATGTTTCCAAATGGTCCGATGATTTCCTGGCTGAACTGGCCGAGATCAATGCGGCCACCTCCGTGCACGAAATCGTTCGCTAAGCAGATTCCCGCGGGAATCGTGATCCTTGATGAGGAACGCATTGCCAGAACTAGATCCTTCCCTGCATGCCGCGCTGGCTGAGTTTGCCGGGCACGAGCGGGTGCTCGTGGCTTTGGACTTTGATGGAACGATGTCCCCGCTGGTCGACCGGCCGCAAGATGCCCGGCCGCTGCCTCAGACCGCTGCCGCCTTCGAGCAGCTGGCGGCCAGCCCTGGCGTATACACCGCTGTAGTGTCGGGCCGTAACCTGCAGTCCTTGCGCGAGGTCTACCCGCAGCCGCGTCCCGGGATTTGCATTGGCTCGCACGGCGCCGAACGTGTGGTTCCGTCACGGCTGGGCGCAAACTGGCAGGATGAGCCGCTGACCGCCGAGCAAACCGCACTGCTTGGGACAGTGACCCAGCGCTTGGAGCATGTCGCACAGCTGCATGAGAACGCCAGCTTGGAGTACAAGCCGTCGGCCACGGTCCTGCATGTCCGCCAGGCACTGCCGGATGCGGCTGCCAAGGCCTTGGCACAGGCGCGGCAAGCCCTAGCTGATTTGGACGGTGTCAAACTGCTCGATGGCAAGGCGGTCTTGGAAGCCAGCGTGCATCACGGCGACAAAGGCCAAAGCCTGCAGTGGCTGCGTGAGACCCTCGACGTGCAGGCGGTCCTTTTTGCTGGCGATGACGTCACCGACGAGAACGGATTCAGGGTCCTCGGCGCGGAAGATGTGGGCATCAAGGTGGGTTCCGGGCCAACAGCGGCAGCGTATTCTATCTCTTCGCCTGCTGAATTGCCAGATCTTTTGAAAAGTCTGATTTCCATGCGAAACTGAAGTGTCCCAATTCACTTTCACTACGGATCGTCGGGCACGTACCTGCCCGTGAAAGGATTGTCATCATGGCAACTGTGACCTTTGAAAAGGCCACCCGCATTTATCCGGGCGCACTAGTGCCCTCCGTCGACGCTATCGACTTGGAAATCCAGGATGGAGAATTCCTTGTTCTGGTTGGCCCCTCGGGTTGCGGCAAGTCCACCACTCTGCGCATGCTTGCAGGCTTGGAAGAAGTAAATTCCGGCCGCATTCTCATTGGCGACAAGGACGTGACCAACGTTCCGCCAAAGGACCGTGACATCGCCATGGTCTTCCAGAACTACGCGCTGTACCCCCACATGACCGTTGCCGAGAATATGGGCTTTGCCTTGAAGATCGCCGGCGTGGACAAGGAAGAACGCAAGCAGCGCGTGTTGGAGGCCGCCAAGCTTCTCGACTTGGAGAAGTACTTGGACCGCAAGCCCAAGGCCCTCTCGGGCGGCCAGCGCCAGCGTGTAGCCATGGGCCGCGCCATTGTCCGTTCGCCCCAGGTGTTCTTGATGGACGAACCGCTGTCCAACCTCGATGCAAAGCTGCGTGTGCAGACCCGTACCCAGATCGCTTCTCTGACACGACGTCTGGGAGTCACGACCGTATATGTGACCCACGACCAGGTGGAAGCGCTGACCATGGGCGACCGCGTTGCGGTGCTCAAGGACGGCGAATTGCAGCAGGTAGGCACCCCACGCGAGCTCTACGATCGCCCACGCAATGTGTTCGTCGCAGGCTTCATCGGTTCCCCCGCCATGAACTTGGTCCAGCTGCAGTCGTCCAATGGACAGGTCGCTTTCGGCTCAACCGCTATCGACGCACCGGGAGCCCAGGGCGGAACCACTTTGGGCTTCCGTCCAGAGGACGTCGAGATTGTCGGTGCCGGCGAAGGCATCGAGATTGTCGTAGACGTGGTTGAAGAGCTCGGCGCAGATGCTTACATCTACGGCTCAGCGGAGCTGGGCGGCGAAACCCAGATGGTAGTTGTTCGTGTTGATGGCCGTACGCCTCCTGCACGTGGAGCGCGCATCAACATTGCACCAAATATGCAGCACGTGCACCTGTTTGATACTGAAAGCGGTCTGCGTTTGGACAACGCCTAGTACCTGCAACATCGGCGGCTCGGAAATGAATTTCCGAGCCGCCGATGAATTTAAACGGTGGCGCACCTTCTCGGTTAAACCTCGAAGGCCCCGAACTCTCGTTCGGGGCCTTCGGCAAATTATGCCCGGCGATGACCTACTCTCCCACACCCTCCCGAGTGCAGTACCATCGGCGCTGTGGGTCTTAGCTTCCAGGTTCGGTATGGAGCTGGGCGTTTCCCCCACGCTATGATCGCCGTAACTCTATACCTCATGGCTAGCCATGGGAAAACTACGGTGTCATTCGCGATTGCGACAACTCCATAACTATATCAAGCACGGAGGGGTTGCGCCACTTCAGAACCGATTAGCAGCAGTGTCCTTCGCCATACTCGGCTGCCAGATCTAGCTCCAGATGTTATCCCCGCGCAACGTCGCCTCAGCACCGCCATCGCAGTAGATGGTTTGGCCGGTGACGTGGGTGTTTTCTTCACTCGTCAGCCACAGCAGCAGCCTGGCGATCACCACAGCCTCAGAGTGGTAGTTCAGCGGCATCGGCACATTCTTGTCGACCATTGCCTTGCCTTCGTCGGTGGCCAGCAGTTCGCGAGTCATGTTGGTGATCACGGTACCAGGAGCCACAGCATTCAGTGGGATTCCTGCGCCGGCCCACTTCTCCGTGATGCATTCACGACGTACCCAGCGGCTCAGCGCGCGCTTGGAGGACGGGTAGTTCAAGTAGCCGGCTCCAGGGCCAGCGGCTTCCAGCTCTGCGCCAATGGCCAGGGATGCCTCTTCGTCGCCCGTAAGCAATGCTTCAACCAGTTCAGCGGAATTCTGCTGGATCGAAGCCATCGAGGACACGACGGCCACACGCGGTGCCTCCGATTGCCCCAGAGCTGGCAGGAGGCCTTCCAGATACTCGGTAACACCGAAGTAATTTACCGACACCGTAATTGCCTTAGGAGCCGAAATTCCCGCGGCAGCGATGACAGCGTCAATCTTGCCTTCGGAAAGCTCTAGAGTCTGCTTGATGGCACTTTGCCGGCCTTCCTGAGTCGACAGGTCAGCCGCGACGTCAGTATCGCGTAGATCAACGCCGATGACCTTGTGCCCACGTTCGCGAATCAATTCAGTTGTGGCTGCACCAATGCCGGAAGCAGCGCCAGTAACGACATAAGTTCTCACGTTCGGTTCCCCTCTTTCGCAATTGGAAGATGAGTCGAGAGACCATCGATGAGTCAGTCGCGGCCTCGCTCATATCCCACACTAGACCTATTTTCGGTGTCCTCTTGAACTACGATGCCTAAGTCAAGCATTTGTGGTCGCAGGTCGACACGGCAGCGGCCAGCGGCCAAACCCCCTTTAAACACGAACAGGCCAGGCAATAGCACCTGGCCGCACTCCTGCGGGTTAAACAGGTGAGGCTCCAACCATCACTGGTTAGAGCCTCAAACCCATTATCTAGGTTAAGTCCGGCGGTGACCTACTCTCCCACACCCTCACGAGTGCAGTACCATCGGCGCAATGGGCCTTAGCTTCCGGGTTCGGTATGGGACCGGGCGTTTCCCCCACGCTATGACCGCCGTAACAATCACGAAGCACACAAACCCTACGGTTTGGTGTTGCCTTCGGTGGCATGCAGCAAAGCACGCGCAAAGCCAAGTATTCTCGGTTTGAGGTTATTGTCTCGTAACCGCATAGTGAACGCGAACAGCATTGAAATCATCAGTTCAATCATTGTTTTATTGTGTGTTGTAAGCCATCGGCCTATTAGTACAGGTCAGCTGCACAAGTCT
>NZ_SCKZ01000017.1:0-8941 GCF_004100365.1 Glutamicibacter sp. HZAU
TTTCTGGGGTTCTGCCGCCGTTTCACATCCGGTTATTTCTTCCGTTTTGTTCTCGGCGACAAGGAAAAACTATACACAGGTTTTGGGGGTCCTGCAAATCGGGTGGGTGGTTTTGGCGGGTGACCGTGCACACTTAATTCCTGAACTGCTGATTCGGCTCTTTCCATGTGCCCAATCGCTGGCAATTATTACCGAGCTAGGGCTGAGCGTGTAAACATTATTTCGCAGCTGCACAGAGCATCAGCGCCTGTACCTAGCGAGTTTATTGAACCCTTGAGAAGCGTACGCATATACGCGAACCCATGAATTGTGCCCACATCAGCCGATTAGACGATGCGGGCGCATGCGTGAGTCTGAGCAAGGCACAAGAAGAGAACACACATGGCGAAACGATGCATCTGGAGGTTCCATGCGCGTGACGGCCAAGGCGGCATCAGCGCAATGACTACCTAGAGCAGTCGGCATTGATGCCGGCCCAATACAGGTCTCGCAGTGCTACGTAAGCACCACCCTCGGCTACGGTGAATAGCAGCGATATTTCGATCGCTGCCACTCCACTTGATGATCTACCGAATACAGGATGAAGCCTATGAAGTTCACGGCGTTGGAACGCTATTGCCACCTCACTGGGCAATCGTATGGCGAGGTGACTCCCGAAGAACAGCAGAGCGATTATCAAGCCGGGGTAACTGAGCTTGACGGACAGCGGTGGCGAATCAGGACCGCAAGGATCACGCCAACAAAGCCAGGTGGGTTCGTAGCCATATGGCATCGGGACGAAACTGGGACTACTGCCCCCTACGAATCCGAAGAGGGACTGCGCGGAGTTATGGTCTTTATCGAGGAAGCCGGCTGTTTCGGCGTCTTCCGCTTTACTCAACAGCACCTCGAGGAGCTGGGCGTCTTCGCCTCAGCATCGGCTCCAGGCAAGCGCGGTTTCCGCGTCTATCCATCATGGACGGCTGGCCTTAAGGGGCAAGCGAAGAAAAGCCAGAACAGTCAGCTGCCTGCGTTCACGTTGCTCGCAGACTAACTTGTCCCGCTCAGACTCCTACTGCAGCTCCATGCGCCGGAACCTGAGTTCTCGTTGCGCACCCCGCAAAGGTGAACCTTCAAAAGGCACCTCGCTGAGATCCACAGTCAATGCGGCTTTCAATGCCAACTGGTTCGCTGACTGCGTGGCCCGGTCAGCCAAGCCGAGCACCCTTGCAAGCTCCGTCCAGTGCTTCTTCTTCAGATTCTTAGCCTTGCCGGCAACAGTCAAAGCCATGGTGTCATCGCCGTAGACCAGGGTGCATGGGATGTCATAGATGGGCGCTACATGAAACCGTCCATGCAAGTCCGCCAGAATCGAGACGTTCTTTCCATGCAAGTCGCCGTTGCCAGTTAGCCACGCAAAGACGAACTGCATGTATAGATTCCGCCTGGCGAGCACCGGAGCCTGGCACTGCAGCGCTAAGGCCTCAATAGCTTGTTCCGTGCTCACTGCATACTTGCTTGCCGGCGGAAGGTTCAATACCTGCATGGCATCTTCCAACGCCAAACGCGTGGGACTATCCGCCCCCTCGACACCCTCGCGATCGAACCTCTCGACCAGCAGCCCCGGACTCCCAGTGGAATCCAGTACTAGCCGATTGTTTGCGACCGGAAGTTTGAGCAATCGCGCTGCTTTCAGGTGCTACGCCTCATTAACGACCAAATGCGGATGATCCCGGGGATCAAGCTTGAGCAGATAGGCGCTGTTCTTGAACTCCACTGATGTTGTCAGCATGGTTGCGCTGATCTTGTCTTGCACGCCGGGGATCGAGTGGCGGTCCAAGGTGCGCGCGAGGACCGAGAAGTCGAGTTCGGCCGTGCTGCTGAATTCAGCAACCACGGGGGTTTGCTCCAGTGCTGATCCTTCCGGAACAACGCGTACATTGCCTGGAGTATCGGCGCCCACTGCCATCAGCAGAGTCAACTCGTCAGAGATGCTGGTCTTAGTTGCGTCCTTGAGAACGGTCAGGCGATGGCCTTCGGGCAATAGTCCCGAGAAGAACGATGGCAACGCGCCCCCAGGCCCAACGTATGCCTCCGGGGAAGCTGGCAAAGATGTCGCAATGCCCGCGTCACCATGTGCAAGGTAGTCCTTGTTATAGCTGAAGGCCACGCTTCCGTCGGACTGTCTGGCTAGAGTGCCGACGAGGTTTTCGTTGCAGTAGACGTCAGCCTTGGTAACAAGCTTGAGCTCTTGGAGTTGCGGCTTCATTTGGCCACGCGAATTCGAAGGCCGAGTACATCCGCGACGGAGAGCACCGCTTCAATGGAGGGGTTTCCCGCCCCTCGTTCTATGGAGCGCAGCGTACGTTCGGAGATGCCAGCTAATTCAGCCAGCTGTTCCTGCGTCAGGCCATTCTGTTTTCTAACGCGCTGCAATTCGGCCCCTAGCTCAGTCACTGAATTCATGAAGGATCCTCTTCCGGCAGCATTGCGCCGATTGGCGACATTCTGCTCACTATCATTCAGCATGGAGCAAGAATCGGCAACAAGTTACCGAAATGATAGCCAGGTGCAAGCAATCGATTGTCAGAGGCATCAAAAGGCAGGATCTTGCCGATTGGCGGACCAGACCCCATCGGATAAAGCACCTGCAACGGAGCGGGCGTTCTCTCCCGTAGTGAGCCGCGGAGGTCCAGGGGCACGCCGTCTGCTTAGTCGCTTCAAGCGCGTCCGACATCGGGACACAGCTTAGCCATGGCTGCATTCACAACCCCATGCCTGCCTGGTCGTTCCTTCAGCGGTCTGCGCTAGCGGCCAGCACTCAAGCTCGTTAAAGCAGAAGGGGAGGAGGAACCAAGCAGTACCAGCTGCCCAATTCCCCCTCCCCTTTCCGTTAAACAGGTGAGGCCCCGGCACCGAACGGTACCAGGGCCTCAAACCATCTACTCAAGTTAAGTCCGGCGGTGACCTACTCTCCCACACCCTCACGAGTGCAGTACCATCGGCGCAATGGGCCTTAGCTTCCGGGTTCGGTATGGGACCGGGCGTTTCCCCCACGCTATGACCGCCGTAACAATCACGAAGCACACAAACCCTACGGTTTGGTGTTGCCTTCGGTGGCATGCAGCAAAGCACGCACAAAGCCAAGTATTCTCGGTTTGAGGTTGTTGTCTCGTAACCGCATAGTGAACGCGAACAGCATTGAAAAATATCAGTTCAATCATTGTTTTATTGTGTGTTGTAAGCCATCGGCCTATTAGTACAGGTCAGCTACACAAGTCTTCAGTCCTTGCTTCCACATCCTGCCTATCAACCCAGTGGTCTAGCTGGGGGCCTCTCACACACAAAGGTGCATGGAAATCTCATCTCGAAGCAGGCTTCCCGCTTAGATGCTTTCAGCGGTTATCCCTTCCAAACGTAGCTAATCAGCGATGCACTTGGCAGTACAACTGACACACCAGAGGTTCGTCCGTCCCGGTCCTCTCGTACTAAGGACAGCCCTTCTCAAATTTCCAACGCGCGCAGCGGATAGGGACCGAACTGTCTCACGACGTTCTAAACCCAGCTCGCGTACCGCTTTAATGGGCGAACAGCCCAACCCTTGGGACCTACTCCAGCCCCAGGATGCGACGAGCCGACATCGAGGTGCCAAACCATGCCGTCGATATGGACTCTTGGGCAAGATCAGCCTGTTATCCCCGAGGTACCTTTTATCCGTTGAGCGACGGCCCTTCCACGAGGTGCCGCCGGATCACTAGTCCCGACTTTCGTCCCTGCTCGAGCTGTCACTCTCACAGTCAAGCTCCCTTGTGCACTTACACTCGACACCTGATTGCCAACCAGGCTGAGGGAACCTTTGGGCGCCTCCGTTACATTTTAGGAGGCAACCGCCCCAGTTAAACTACCCATCAGGCACTGTCCCTGAACCAGATCATGGTCCGAAGTTAGGTGACCGGTACAGCCAGAGTGGTATTTCAACGATGACTCCACCTGAACTAGCGTCCAAGCTTCACAGTCTCCCACCTATCCTACACAAGCTGCACCGAACACCAATACCAAACTATAGTAAAGGTCTCGGGGTCTTTCCGTCCTGCTGCGCGTAACGAGCATCTTTACTCGTACTGCAATTTCGCCGAGTTCATGGTTGAGACAGCGGGGAAGTCGTTACTCCATTCGTGCAGGTCGGAACTTACCCGACAAGGAATTTCGCTACCTTAGGATGGTTATAGTTACCACCGCCGTTTACTGGGGCTTAAATTCTCAGCTTCGCCACAAAAGTGACTAACCAGTCCTCTTAACCTTCCAGCACCGGGCAGGAGTCAGTCCGTATACATCGTCTTGCGACTTCGCACGGACCTGTGTTTTTAGTAAACAGTCGCTTCCCCCTGGTCTCTGCGGCCCACACCCGCATCAGAGAAGCAAGTTCTCATCACGGGGCAGGCCCCCCTTCTTCCGAAGTTACGGGGGCATTTTGCCGAGTTCCTTAACCATGATTCTCTCGATCGCCTTAGTATTCTCTACCTGATCACCTGTGTCGGTTTGGGGTACGGGCGGACTGGGACCTCGCGCCGATGCTTTTCTAGGCAGCATAGGATCACCGAATCACCCCATAAACGGGGCGCCTATCAGGTCTCAGAAACATGAGCGGCGGATTTGCCAACCGCTCTTCCTACACCCTTGGACCAGGTCAATTCCATTGCCTGGCTCGGCTACCTTCCTGCGTCACACCTGTTAATACGCTGACCTCACTGCATCGGTTCCCACCACACCACCAGCAACCATTCCCGAAGGAACAAATCACCGGATCCGTCATGGTTAGCATCCACAGCTCAGTATGGGCGGTCCTTCGCCGGTACGGGAATATCAACCCGTTGTCCATCGACTACGCCTGTCGGCCTCGCCTTAGGTCCCGACTAACCCAGGGCAGATTAGCTTAACCCTGGAACCCTTGATCATTCGGCGGACGGGTTTCTCACCCGTCATTCGCTACTCATGCCTGCATTCTCACTCGTGTGGCCTCCACCGCTGGTTTACACCGCGACTTCACCGTCCACACGACGCTCCCCTACCCATCCAAACACCCAATCGAAACCAGGTTAATATTTGAATGACGCAACTTCGGCGGTGTGCTTGAGCCCCGCTACATTATCGGCGCGGAATCACTTGACCAGTGAGCTATTACGCACTCTTTCAAGGGTGGCTGCTTCTAAGCCAACCTCCTGGTTGTCACAGCAACTCCACATCCTTTTCCACTTAGCACACGCTTAGGGGCCTTAGTTGGCGTTCTGGGCTGTTTCCCTCTCGACTATGAAGCTTATCCCCCACAGTCTCACTGCTGCGCTCTCACTTGCCGGCATTCGGAGTTTGGCTAAGGTCAGTAACCTTGTAGGGCCCATCGCCTATCCAGTAGCTCTACCTCCAGCAAGAAACACGCAACGCTGCACCTAAATGCATTTCGGGGAGAACCAGCTATCACGAAGTTTGATTGGCCTTTCACCCCTACCCACAGCTCATCCCCTCCATTTTCAACTGAAGTGGGTTCGGTCCTCCACACGCTCTTACACGCGCTTCAACCTGGCCATGGGTAGATCACTTCGCTTCGGGTCTAGATCACGCCACTCAAACGCCCTATTCAGACTCGCTTTCGCTACGGCTTCCCCACACGGGTTAACCTCGCGACGTAACACTAACTCGCAGGCTCATTCTTCAAAAGGCACGCCATCACCAGGGAACAAGTCCCCAGCTCTAACGGATTGTAAGCGCACGGTTTCAGGTACTATTTCACTCCCCTCCCGGGGTACTTTTCACCATTCCCTCACGGTACTGATTCACTATCGGTCATCAAGTAGTATTCAGGCTTACCAGGTGGTCCTGGCAGATTCACACAAGGTTTCACGGGCCCCGTGCTACTCGGGCATCAACACTAGAACGGCAGACACGCATTACACCTACGGGACTATCACCCTCTATGGTCCGGCATTCCAACCGATTCACCTATACGCCTGCACCTCATCCCACCAGCAAGATAGCACTGGTACATGTCAACCCCACAACCCCGATGATGCAACGCCTATCCGCTATCACACACCAACCGGTTTAGCCCCATCCGCGTTCGCTCGCCACTACTAACGGAATCACTATTGTTTTCTCTTCCTGCGGGTACTGAGATGTTTCACTTCCCCGCGTTCCCTCCACACAGCCTATACATTCAGCTGCAGGTCACACCACATAACATGGTGCGGGGTTCCCCCATTCGGAAATCCTGGCCTCAACGTCCGGTTATCGACTCCACCAGGCTTATCGCAGATTCCCACGTCCTTCATCGGCTCTTGATGCCAAGGCATCCACCGTGCGCCCTTAAAAACTTCAACACAAATCAAAGTCTCAGAATTGAGCAATAAAACAATCTAACAAAATCACGCAGACAAGACTCAAACACCCAAGGATCCAAGGAAAAGGACCCCCAAGCTCATCTCATCTGCAAGATGCTCGCGTTCACTATACAGTTCCCAAACAACAACCCCGCACCCCCGCAACAACACCCCAAAACCAACACCAACCAAAGGCCAGCATCAATCCAACAGGACATCCTTGCAGCAAACACAGGACAAACACCGAAACACCAAGAACCCCTCACCCAAGCGAACACCACCAGGACCCTCCCCACAGGAAGAACCCCGGCAACCATTCACCAGGAAAGGAGGCTTGTTGCCTCAAAACCCAACAGCATGCCAAACCATACAAACCACACAACACCCACACACCGCATTCCAGCACCGCAAGAAGAAAACCCCCTGCAATGCGTACTAGCAGATGCCCAAGCACCACGCGGCCACAGCCAATACCCCGCACCAGCATCAGCCAGCACGTTTTCCGGTATTGAGTCCATTGATATTCCACCCATGAGCAACCCACCCGGACAACACTCGTGTCCAGCATGGGCAACCAATAATGGTTAGCTCCTTAGAAAGGAGGTGATCCAGCCGCACCTTCCGGTACGGCTACCTTGTTACGACTTAGTCCCAATCGCCAGTCCCACCTTCGACGACTCCCCCCACACAAGGTGGTTAGGCCATCGGCTTCGGGTGTTACCAACTTTCGTGACTTGACGGGCGGTGTGTACAAGGCCCGGGAACGTATTCACCGCAGCGTTGCTGATCTGCGATTACTAGCGACTCCGACTTCATGGGGTCGAGTTGCAGACCCCAATCCGAACTGAGACCGGCTTTTAGGGATTAGCTCCACCTCACAGTATCGCAACCCATTGTACCGGCCATTGTAGCATGCGTGAAGCCCAAGACATAAGGGGCATGATGATTTGACGTCATCCCCACCTTCCTCCGAGTTGACCCCGGCAGTCTCCCATGAGTCCCCACCACTACGTGCTGGCAACATGGAACGAGGGTTGCGCTCGTTGCGGGACTTAACCCAACATCTCACGACACGAGCTGACGACAACCATGCACCACCTGTGAACCAGCCCCGAAGGGAAACCCCATCTCTGAGGCGGTCTGGCACATGTCAAGCCTTGGTAAGGTTCTTCGCGTTGCATCGAATTAATCCGCATGCTCCGCCGCTTGTGCGGGCCCCCGTCAATTCCTTTGAGTTTTAGCCTTGCGGCCGTACTCCCCAGGCGGGGCACTTAATGCGTTAGCTACGGCGCGGAAAACGTGGAATGTCCCCCACACCTAGTGCCCAACGTTTACGGCATGGACTACCAGGGTATCTAATCCTGTTCGCTCCCCATGCTTTCGCTCCTCAGCGTCAGTAAATGCCCAGAGACCTGCCTTCGCCATCGGTGTTCCTCCTGATATCTGCGCATTTCACCGCTACACCAGGAATTCCAGTCTCCCCTACATCACTCTAGTCTGCCCGTACCCACCGCAGATCCGAGGTTGAGCCTCGGACTTTCACGGCAGACGCGACAAACCGCCTACGAGCTCTTTACGCCCAATAAATCCGGATAACGCTTGCGCCCTACGTATTACCGCGGCTGCTGGCACGTAGTTAGCCGGCGCTTCTTCTGCAGGTACCGTCACTTTCGCTTCTTCCCTACTGAAAGAGGTTTACAACCCGAAGGCCGTCATCCCTCACGCGGCGTCGCTGCATCAGGCTTGCGCCCATTGTGCAATATTCCCCACTGCTGCCTCCCGTAGGAGTCTGGGCCGTGTCTCAGTCCCAGTGTGGCCGGTCACCCTCTCAGGCCGGCTACCCGTCGTCGCCTTGGTGAGCCATTACCTCACCAACAAGCTGATAGGCCGCGAGTCCATCCCCCACCGATAAATCTTTCCACCACAAAACATGCGTTCCATGGTCATATCCGGTATTAGACCCAGTTTCCCGGGCTTATCCCAGAGTCGGGGGCAGGTTACTCACGTGTTACTCACCCGTTCGCCACTAATCCACCCAGCAAGCTGGGCTTCATCGTTCGACTTGCATGTGTTAAGCACGCCGCCAGCGTTCATCCTGAGCCAGGATCAAACTCTCCATAAAAAATAAAAAGCCACCAGCAACCCCTTGGAAAATAAGGGCGAAGCCGATGAAGTCCTGGCGAATAATAAAACACTCAAACCATCACACGGGGGTGCAATGATTCAAGCAAATGTTATGTATTCACCAAATAAAAATATTCGGTATCAACAAACTTGGCACACTATTGAGTTCTCAAACAACAAACACTTACCGGTTCTTTACCCACCATTCCAGGCGGTAATTTCGTCCAGCGTTATATTCATATTCTATAACCGTGAATTTCTGGAAGTCAAATCCATTGTTTGTGATTTGAACCAGTATTCTCAGTTCCCATTCTTTTCAATTGTTGTCCACAAGACTGTGGAAAAACCTTGATTTTCTGGGGTTCTGCCGCCGTTTCACATCCGGTTATTTCTTCCGTTTTGTTCTCGGCGACAAGGAAAAACTATACACAGGTTTTGGGGGTCCTGCAAATCGGGTGGGTGGTTTT
>NZ_SCKZ01000018.1:0-6423 GCF_004100365.1 Glutamicibacter sp. HZAU
CGCCGCCAGCGTTCATCCTGAGCCAGGATCAAACTCTCCATAAAAAAATAAAAAGCCACCAGCAACCCCTTGGAAAATAAGGGCGAAGCCGATGAAGTCCTGGCGAATAATAAAACACTCAAGAACACTGCACGGGGGTGCAATGCCTCAAGCAAATGTTATGTATTCACCAAATAAAAATATTCGGTATCAACAAACTTGGCACACTATTGAGTTCTCAAACAACAAACACTCTCGACACCACACCAGCCACCCTTGATGGCCACTGCTTCGCTCCGGAGCAACTTTTCCAACTTACCAGAGTTCCTGATCCGATCAAAATCGGTGGAAAACCTTGAGTGGAAAGTGGTTGGCTGCCGGGTAAACATTTGGTAGATTCCGTGTTGTTTCCGTTCCGGCAACAGATAAAAACTATACACAGGTTCTCAGGGCTCCGCAAATCGATAGGACGCTTTTTGCAGTGATCGTCGTTACACTATGAGGGCATGTTCCACGGCGGCATATTGGCACGCCCCAAGAGTCTTTCGCATTGGTTCGAGAATCTAAGGGCCCTCGCCTCGATGTCTGCTGTATCTCCATACGAATAGCGAACATTCCCAGGATGGCAGAATCGTCAATGCCCAGGATCCGAAGACCATGCTAAGCAAAGCATCGAAACGGATGCCAGCAATGCAGCCTGCGAAGGCCTGGTCCATGCGGGATGAACGTAGGACCCCGTGATTCCAAGAACCTTGACCAGACACCCAAAGTGCCGCCACGGTAAATCCCCTAGCTGCAATCGCTATGCAGAAGAATTCGATGGGCTGTATTCGTTTGTAGCCAAAAGTAATGTCATCAAAAGTTAGGCGTCGAACGGCGCTTGGACGCCACGGTGGCCGTTGGCCTAGCCACAGGTGATCTGGAGTGGACTAGTCCCGCAGGCCGTAAAACGGGAGTTCATGATTCGCAACGAGGCAAGACGGACACCGTGTCGTTCTACACCCAAGAAGGCGCCGGCCTACCTTCGATGCCGTTTCAGTGTTGCGCGCAATCTGAGTCAGTCCGTATTTCACTGGTACATCCATTGAGCCAACGACTCAGGCGATCACGACAGGTTTCGGTAGGACCTATGAAGAGATCGTTAAAACGCAGTGGTGGCTCTACGGCTCTACGGCTCTACGGCTCTACGGCTCTACGGCTCTACGGCTCTACGGCTCTACGGCTCTACGGCTCTACGGCTCTACGGCCAGTGTCCCGTCATCCACATTAGAACTGCAAACCAGGCCGGCCTTGTCGAAGGGATGCCTAGTTTGGGGAAGCTCCAGTTAAAGCCGAATTCGAATCCGTCCATAGTTTCCGCGCATAAAAAAATCGCGGAACATAAGTTCCGCGATTTTTTGCTTTGGTGACCCCAACGGGATTCGAACCCGTGTTGCTGCCGTGAGAGGGCAGAGTACTAGGCCGCTATACGATGGGGCCGTATGCTGAAGAAAATCTTCAGCTCACCAAATTTCTTTGGTGAAGCGCTGGGATACCAGGACTCGAACCTAGAATGACGGAACCAGAAACCGTTGTGTTGCCAATTACACCATATCCCAATGTGACTTGGTATTCGTTTGCTTCAGCAGCCAAAGCTGATCCGCATTGAATGCCTTAGCACGAGATATAACTATACCTAAAAAAATCTCAGATCGCACATCCTGAGGCGATATCCTCGAGTGATCTGCAGCTCGTTTGCTGGAACGCTTGTTATGGAACTGCCATTCGCTACAGGACAGCCTTCAAACTGCCCCCTAAAACCCAGAAGGCTATTTAGGTTTTACCGGGTGTTGCTGGGGCGGCTTAACGCAAAAAAAGGGGGAACCGTAGTTCCCCCTTTTGCTGCAAGTCGGGATAACAGGATTTGAACCTGCGACCTCGTCGTCCCGAACGACGCGCGCTACCAAGCTGCGCCATATCCCGTGGTTACAACCCTTTCACTATACACCCGTGCAGAACTATTTTCAGAGTCCGCCATGCCTGCGCGTTTCGCCTCGCCAGTTCATTGGCTGCCCCTCGTAGGTTCTTACTTTAAATGGCTTTCCCGGGATTCAAGATATTCAACGGATCCAGAAGACGTTTGATCTGCTGTTGGAGTTCGACCACTTCACTTGATTGCTCCCATTGCAACCAATCCTTTTTAATCAATCCGACACCGTGTTCACCGGTAATCGTGCCGCCTAGTTCCAAAGCAATGCGCACTGAGGCTTCAACCGCACGGTCTAGCCTGGCTAAGGGGTCCACACCGTCTTCTGGTTCTACAGAGAATGTCGGGTGCAGATTGCCATCGCCCACATGCGAAATCATCCGCATGTCGACGTTCTCTTCGCGTGCCACTTGTTGAACGCGGTGCACGTATTCAACCATTCTGCTTTTCGGAATGGCGACATCTTCGCCAGTCCGGTAAGCATCATCTTTGGTATCACCGCGGCTGGTTCGGCGCATTTCGATCAGCTTCGTAGCTCTGGGATCCGCTGAATTGCTTAGCTGTGCATTGCGTTCTTCGAAGACTTCACGGAGAGCAGATTCTTCACGCTCGGCGCCATAGCCATCTAGTCGAGCCAGCAACATGGCACCGCCGAGGCCTGCGTAATTCGTTGAGTACTGTTCATCGAGAATGAGCAACGTCGAGTGATCGATCAGTTCCAGAATGGCAGGTTGGATTCTAGCTTTGGCAATCAATTGAACGCCTTCGACTGCCTCCTCCAAGCTGGGGAACAATAGCGTTATGTCCCTTTCATCCACTGGAAGATAGCGCAATCGAACAACTGCGCGAACGACGACGCCCAATGTGCCCTCGGACCCTGTGAATAGGGCAGCGAGATCATAGCCAGCGACGCCCTTGAACGTATTCTTGCCAACTCGGATTAGCCGGCCGTCAGCCAATACGACGTCTAGTGAGAGGACAGATTCACGAGTGACACCATATTTCGCGCAACGCAAACCACCAGCGTTGGTAGCGATATTGCCGCCGATCGTCGACATCTTGTAGCTCGCAGGATCCGGGGCATACATGAGACCGAATTCTGCTACGGCTTCGTTCAGCTCATGATTGATGACGCCAGGTTCAACAACAGCGACTTCATCTTCCGGGCGGATTTCTAGAATTCTATTCATTCTGCTCAGGTTCAACACGATGGCATCGCCTAGCACGTGAACGCCCCCGGAAACACCAGTGCCGGCACCGCGGCTAATCACCGGCACCTTGTATTCAGTGGCCAAGCGTAGAACATGTTGGACATCCGCTACGGAACTGGCGAAAACCACGGCTAGCGGTTCAACGGGATTCCCCGACAATTGCCCGAAGTCTCTGGAGTTTTCTCGAAGCACCACACGCGATGTTTGGAGGGCTCCGTCCGGTAATGCTGCGCTTAAGGCATCTAGGAATTCAGCGTGGGTAGTTGCCATCGTCATCTCCACGAGTCGGTGTATGCAGGTATTTACCTGAGACTAAGGCTTACGGCAGGCAAAGGTGAACTAGATGACTTGCCTATGCAATAGCTGCCCGGTGCACGGCGCTGTTTGTGCCCTCATTACGGGTCACCTTGCAGCAGGCCTAGGTCACGGCCCCAGCATTCTTTGAGGCTATCGCCGTTCAGCTGCTGAGGTCTCTTCCATCTTCGTTGCTTGGGTTTCACCTGGACTAGCCTTTACTCTTACGAACAGCCGATAGAAGATGCCCAGGATTGCAACCCAAATTAGACCAGTAATGAGCGCACTGCGCGTTTCCGGAATAATGCCAATAAGGACGATCACAAAGATCATGAAGGCCAACGCCAAGTAGCTGCCCACGGGCCACAACGGAACTGGGAATGCTGATGGTTCAAGAGCATCTCTGTCTATCCGATGCTTCATCCGGATATGCGAGATCAAGATCATCGACCAAACGACAACGGTCGCGAACGTAGCCAATGCAGCGATCAGGAAGAAGATCTGGTCTTCGAACCATATGTTCAGCACGACACCGATAAGCAGCGCACCGATCATCGATAAAGATGTCACCCATGGGACACCGTTAGCCGTGGTCTTCGTGAACACCTGGGGTGCCTGGCCTTGCTTGGCCATGCCGTGAATCATGCGTCCTGCGCCGAAGATGTCCGCGTTGATTGCTGAAAGTGCCGCTGTGATGACGATGAAATTCAGAACGTTCGCTGCAGACGAGAAACCGATGCTGGAGAAGATCGAGACGAATGGACTCTCATTGCCATCGATCGTGTTCCATGGCTGAATGCACATGATGACACCGAGCGTCAGTACGTAGAACAATAGGATGCGCACTGGGACAGAGTTGATCGCCTGCGGTATGACCTTTCGGGGGTTTTGTGCTTCGCCGGCAGTAATGCCGATTACCTCGGTGCCACCGAAGGCAAACATGACGATCGTCAGCGAGGCGAGAACTCCCCAAATGCCGTGCGGCATGAAACCCTCGTTAGCGAAGAGATTGGATAGACCAGCAGCGCCTTCGCTTTGATTTCCCAGACCGAAGACGATTACGAGAACTCCACCGGCGATCATTGCAACGATGGCGACGACCTTGACCAGCGAGAACCAGAACTCCAGTTCCCCGAAGACTTTGACCGAAAGCAGGTTCACGGCAGCGATGAAGAAAACAACCGCCAGGATCCAGATCCATCGTTCAACGTTAGGGAACCAGAAGCCCATATACACGCCAAAAGCTGTCACATCTGCCAGAGCCACCACAAACATTTCAAAGGTGTAAGTCCACCCTGTGGCGAAGCCAGCGAAGCGGCCGACAAATTCAGTGGCATAGTTGCCGAATGAGCCGGAGGTCGGATTGCGGACGGCCATTTCTCCCAACGCACGCATCACCATGAACACCACTGCGCCACCGAGTATGTAGGCCAGCAGCACGGCTGGACCAGCCATTTGAATGGCGCTTGCAGAACCATAGAATAAGCCAGTGCCGATGGCAGACCCTAGGGCGATAAATCTGATATGCCGTGTACTCAAGCCGCGTTTCAAGTTTTGGCTTGTCTGGCTAGTTCGCATATTGCTCCTCCGAGATTCCTAGATGCTCAGTGGGCTCCTACTCACCTTTGCTGGTGCGCTTCAACCCCCGCCACCTATGTAATCGCAGTCACAAGCATGTCGGATCGGCGAAATGGTCAAGAGAGTCCGGTACCTCAGACTAGTGATAATTTGAAGCTGAGATACCGGACTGCAATTCTTTCAAGGGCTTTATTGAATCGTCATGATAAGCCTCTTGGAGCTTCGCCCACTAGAGCTGGCATGGAAATGTTCATCTGGTCTGGCTCCGTGCGCATTACCGCCGCAGTCTCCTGAACTAGCCAACCGACAAAGTGGTGCGCTCCGGAAAACTGACTGCAGGAACACGCATCTGTGGACCACAGGCGATCTATTGGAGGCCGAGGCTTCTGATGTGCGCCTATGTCAGTGCTTTCGTAAAAGAGGTGAGAGGCTTCGCAATTGCGGATTCGATGCCCAGTCGTCGGAAAAGCCGAACTAAGTGATTGCTCGTGGACTTGAGAACAGGTCAAAACAGCCAATGACGCTGGCGCTCAGTCGAGAGTCACGCGACTCAACGTGGCTGCCACTTTTGCTTGGAAGTCACGTCCTGCACTGCTCGACTTGCCTCGATCTAACAGTGTTATTTCGCCGGGCGATCGAACCCGGCGAAGAACTGGACGGAGCTAATCGATGGCGTCAAGCAGGATAACGAAGTTGAGAGTAGGGGAGCATTTTTAGCTTGGTGCGGGCAGTTTTCAATTGGCTATGACACCATCTGGCATGCCTGGCAACCACCCGTCAGTGGAAACAATTGAAACTAGAAAACAATCCTCTGCTCCATACCCGGTTGCACTCGAACATCGGCTATCGGACTAAGTTGAAGTTCAATCCTTTAAGGTTGCCAGTCATCACAGCTGGCACCGCAACCCAAAGCCAACCTGATCCGTTGCGGGCGGCCAGCGGCCAGCGGCCAAACCCCCTTTAAACACGAACAGGCCAGGCAATAGCACCTGGCCGCACTCCTGCGGGTTAAAACAGGTGAGGCTCCAACCATCACTGGTTAGAGCCTCAAACCCATTATCTAGGTTAAGTCCGGCGGTGACCTACTCTCCCACACCCTCACGAGTGCAGTACCATCGGCGCAATGGGCCTTAGCTTCCGGGTTCGGTATGGGACCGGGCGTTTCCCCCACGCTATGACCGCCGTAACAATCACGAAGCACACAAACCCTACGGTTTGGTGTTGCCTTCGGTGGCATGCAGCAAAGCACGCGCAAAGCCAAGTATTCTCGGTTTGAGGTTGTTGTCTCGTAACCGCATAGTGAACGCGAACAGCATTGAAATCATCAGTTCAATCATTGTTTTATTGTGTGTTGTAAGCCATCGGCCTATTAGTACAGGTCAGCTGCACAAGTCT
>NZ_SCKZ01000019.1:0-5734 GCF_004100365.1 Glutamicibacter sp. HZAU
ACCCAGCGCTGGTGGTTCAGGCGCTCTTGGTCGTGCGCGCAACCGGAAACGGCCACCGGGAATCACTCGGTAATGGATTTCGGTGGCCGTGTAAGGCGTGATGAAACATCTGGGCTAGAGCGCGTTGGCCCAGATGGCTTCCGCCGACTCTGCCGCCGGCTCATCGAAGTGCCATTCTCCGCCTGGCTCGGCAGGCATGGTGTACGGCTGCACGATGGCCAGCGCGGCACCGATGCGGTGCTCGGCAACAATGTGGATGGCGTCCTGGTCATTGTCCTGGAGCAGCACGTCGGAGGCGACGGCGATGGCCTGGAAGTGGGTGCCCTGCTGGTTCAGCACCTGCATCAGGTCGGCAACCATGGCTTCGGTGTCGATGTCGGCTTCCGGATCCTCGGGATCGTCCGTTGGCGGAACCGCAATCAGGCGCAGCTCCGGCTCGTCTTCGCCTTCCTGCGGTTCCAGCGCGATGGCGAAAGGCAGGAACACGCCCTGCTCCTCCAGCTGTTCGCGGGCTACGCCCAGGGCGGTGCCCAAGACCTTGTTCAGCGCGTCCTTGACGCCTTCATCCAGTTCTTCGAGGTTCATGTCTTCCCTTTGCTAGTTGGCGACGGTGTTTTCACGCACGATAGCCAGCACGGCATCGCGAATGGGCTCAATGATCTGCGCGGTGCGGCCCTCGCCGTTGAAACGCAGGTACGGTTCGGTGTTCGACGGGCGCAGATTGATCCACCAGCTGCCGTCGACTGCCGAAATGGTCGTGCCGTCCATGGTTGTCACGTCCACTGGCTGGTCCTGGAAGTGGGACACCACGCGGGCGGTGGCTCCGGCCTTGTCCTCCACCTCGGAATTGATTTCACCGGTGGCAACGTATGGCTCATACTCGGCACCCAGCTCGGAGAGCGGCAGCTGCTGCCCGCCCAAAGCGGCCAGCACATGCATGGCGGCGAGCATCCCGGTATCGGCGTTGTAGAAGTCGCGGAAGTAGTAGTGGGCCGAATGCTCGCCGCCGAAGACCGCACCCTGGGCGGCCATCTCGGCCTTGATGAAGGAATGGCCCACGCGGGTCATCACCGGGGTGCCGCCGGCCTTGGCGACGAATTCCGGCACCGCCTTGGAGGTGATCAAGTTGTGGATGACCACCGGGGATTGTTCGCCGGCGGCCTGCACTCGCGCGATTTCGCGCACCGCAACCAGCGCGGTGATGGCCGAGGGGGACAGCGGCAGGCCGCGCTCGTCGATCACGAAGCAGCGGTCGGCATCGCCGTCGAACGCCAGGCCGAGGTCGGCGCCGTGCTCCAGCACCGCTGCCTGCAGGTCCTTGAGGTTCTCCGGTTCCAGCGGGTTGGCGGGGTGGTTGGGGAACGTGCCGTCCAGCTCGAAGTACAGCGGGATGATCTCCAGCGGCAACTCGGCCAGCACCGTGCCCCCGAGGACTGCAGGGGTGGTCATGCCGCCCATGCCATTGCCGGCGTCCACCACGATCTTCAACGGGCGAATGGCCGACAAGTCCACTAATTCCCGCAGGTAGGCTGCGTAGTCGGCCAGCACATCGCGTTCGCTGATGCTGCCCTGCGGGGCATCGCCGGAGACCGGCAGGCCCTCGTCCAGGTACTGCTGGGCCAGATCGCGAATGTCGAAAAGGCCGGTTGCCGAGGAAATCGGGCGGGCGCCGGCCTTGGACATCTTGATGCCGTTGTACTGGGCGGGATTGTGGCTTGCGGTGAAGACGACACCGGCGGCATTGAACTTGCCCGAGGCGAAATACAGCTCATCGGTGGAAATCAATCCGAGCATGACCACGTTGGCACCGCGGTAGGTGGCGCCGCGGGCGAAGGCCTGGGCGAATTCCGCGGAGGACGGACGCATATCGCCGCCAACCAGTACGTCCTTGCCGGGCAGCGACAGCACGTCGACAAAGGCAGCGCCAATAGCTTCAATTGCTTCGGCATCCAGGGTCTCGCCGACCACGCCACGCACGTCGTAGGCCTTAAAGCTCTGATTTAGGTCAATCTGTTCACTCACGCCTTTCAGCCTACCGGCTAGGCCGATTCAAATCATTGAGATGCAAGCGAATCCAGGTGGGAAATGCCTAACATTTCAGCGCATTGGCCCCGGGCGCCCCCGCAGCTTGGCGGCGCCCATCCACAATCAGCGGGCGCCGCGAGCCAAATCGTAGGCGGGAACTGAAATACTGGAGGCATGGATGGCTCAACGCAAGTGGATCTGAAAACGCTGGCACTGCAGAAGCTGCGCGCCCTGGTGCAAAACCCGGACGCGCAGTTCCATGACGGACAGTATGAAGCGATCAGCGCGCTGGTGGCCCAGCGGCGCCGTGCCCTCGTCGTCCAGCGCACCGGCTGGGGCAAATCCGCGGTGTACTTCATCGCTTCCCTGCTGCTGCGCGAACAGGGCTACGGGCCAACACTGATCGTTTCGCCGCTGCTGGCCCTGATGCGCGACCAGGTCGCGGCCGCGGAGCGTGCGGGCGTCCGCGCTGCGGCCATCAACTCGGCCAATGTGCTCGAATGGCGCGAGATTCTCGAAAAGCTGCAGCGCAACGAGCTGGATGTGCTGCTGGTATCCCCGGAGCGCTTGAACAATCCATCCTTCCGCGAGCAGCAGCTGCCGATGCTGATGCAGCGCCTGGGCCTGCTGGTGATCGACGAAGCGCACTGCATCTCCGACTGGGGCCACGATTTCCGTCCCGACTACCGCCGCATCCGCGATCTGATTGCCCGGTTGCCCCAGGGCCTGCCGGTGCTGGCGACTACCGCCACCGCGAACAGCCGAGTCGTCCAGGATGTGGCCGAACAGCTGGCCGGCGGCACCGAAGAGGTCTTCACGCTGCGTGGCACCCTGGCCCGCGACTCGCTGCGCCTGGGCGTCCTGCGTTTGGCGTCGCCGCGCATGCAGCTGGCCTGGTTGCTCAGCCACCTCGAGGACTTCAAGGGCTCCGGCATCATTTACACCTTGACGGTTTCTGCCGCCGAGGATATTGCCCGACTGCTCAAGGACGCCGGGCACGAAGTTGCCGCGTACACCGGACGCACCGATCTGGAAGAACGCGAACGCCTGGAGCAGGCGTTGAAGAACAATGAAGTGAAGGCGCTGATCGCCACCAGCGCCTTGGGCATGGGCTTCGACAAGCCGGACCTCGGCTTCGTGCTGCACGTCGGTGCGCCCAGCTCGCCGGTGGCCTACTACCAGCAGGTGGGCCGTGCCGGACGTGGAAGCGTCAACGCGGATGTGCTGCTGCTGCCCGGGCCTGATGACTCGGAAATCTGGGAATACTTCGCCACCAGCTCCATGCCGGACCAGGAGCGTGCCACCCAGGTGCTCGAGACCCTGGCCAAGGCGGACGGGGCGATGAGTGTCCCGGCGTTGGAAAGCGCGGTGAACCTTCGGCGCTCGCCGCTTGAGCTGCTGCTGAAGGTCCTGGCGGTGGACGGCGCAGTGGAGCGCGTGGCTGGCGGCTGGATGCGCACGGACATGCCGTGGACCTATGATGCCGATCGCTACAAGCGGGTGGCGCAGAGCCGGGTCCATGAGCAGAACCTCATGGTCAGCTATGAGAACACGCGTAGCTGCCGCATGCAGTTCCTGACAGACGCGTTGGACGACCCGCAGTCCGCGCCGTGCGGCCGGTGCGACAACTGCGCCGGCGTGTGGTTCGACGACCATATCCCCGACGACTCCAAGGACAGTGCGCAGGCGGCCCTGGGCCGGGTGGGTGTGCCTATCGAGCCGCGCAAGCTGTACCCCTCCGGACTGGATCGGCTGGGCTACACGCTCAAAGGCAAGATCCCTGTTGACGAGCAGGTGGCCATGGGCCGTGCGCTGGCCCGGTTGACCGACCTCGGCTGGGGCAACCGCTTGCGCCAGATCTTCGCCGACCCTGCCGACAACCCGATCGACAAGGCGATGTTCGAGGCCTGTATCAAGGTGCTGGCCGAATGGAACTGGGAGGAACGCCCGGTGGGTGTGGTGGCCATGCCATCGAATAAGCGGCCCCAGCTGATCACCTCGCTGGCCCAAGGCCTGGCCGAAGTAGGTCGGCTGCGCTATCTGGGCCAGCTCGAATATCGCGGTCCCGGACCGCAGAACGGTCCCGGAGGAAACTCGGCTTTCCGTGTTGCCGCGGTAGCTGATGCGTTCGAACTTCCAACCCAGCTTGAACAGCTCATTGCCAATGCTCCAGGGCCGGTGCTGCTCGTTGACGACCTGGTCGATTCGCGGTGGTCTATCGCGATGGCTGGACGGGCCTTGCGGATCGCCGGCGCTCCGGGTGTCATGCCTTTCACTTTGGGCGTAGCTGGGTAATCGCACAGTTAAACAAAGTAGTCTGGAAGTATGGAATTTCTCATCTGGCTCGTTGTCCTCATTGCAGTGATTGCCCTGGGCTACTTCGGTCTGCAAGCGCTTCGCAAGAAGAACACTGCGCAAATCGCGCAGGCGATTTCCCGTGAGGCGGCACAGGCCGCGAACGCGAGACTAGATGATGCTTCCCGCAATTCGGTGTACCGCAATTTGGCCAAGGGCGACATCATGGGCGCGGTCAAGGACTTCCGCGAGGCTACCGGCGACTCGGTCAAGAATTGCGTGATCGCAGTCCGCAGCCTCGACAAGTACCCGCAGACTGCCCCTGCCAAGGAATTACCGAACGATGATAACGAGCTCAAGGCCCTGGGCGACAAGCTCGAAGCCCAAGTTGAGCGCGAAGATCGAGAAGCGGCGGCAACTGCCGCTGCCGAGTCAGCGCCAGCATCGGCCGATGATCCCTGGGTTGTTCCCCAGGAATGGAGCGAGCAGTTCAGTTCCCTCCAGGAACCCAGTGCCACGCATTTCAAGATGGCATTTGAGCTTGATGGCGAGAGCCGCGAGTTTTCCAGCGAGCAGCTGCCGCCCAATGAATACGACCAGCTGTTCTCGATGCTGCGGGATTCCAACTTTGAAGCAGCGGCAAAGATTCTTCACGGCTATACGGACCTGCCGGTCGATGATTTGGAACGCATGATCTCCACATCCCCAATGTCTGGCGCGAACGCCAACGGGAATGTCGCAGACTTCCGTTTTGAAGGCCAGGGACCGGATGGCCCTGTGCATTTCGATGCTGCCGAGCTTCCGGAAGCTGAACGCGAAGCGCTCTTCGATGCCATCGCAGATACCGATCTGGAACGGATGTCGGAAATTATCGTCCGCCATACGTCGTTGCCGGAAGATATCGTGCAGAACATGCTGCGGACTTTCGTGAAGCGCGAGGATTAGCAACGGCAATCCAGTGACGTTGGATGGTCAGCCATTTGCGCCCCCGACTGGACCGGCAACTGGCCGAAGTCGACGCGGTGTGCTCGCCCGTTCGCGTTTTCTGCTCGCAAGCTATTGGCACTTCAGGTCAGTGCGACGGCGAAAAAGAACGTCACCGCAATCAGGCCGGCGCTTCGGGTGATTGTTTCTAGCGCCCTAGGATGCCCAACGTGTACTTGTGCCCGGGTGGCGCATGGACGTGCCTAAGGCGCGCCAAACGACTGTTAGCGATTCCCAGGGCATGTTTCCCGAAACGGACCACTTTACGAAATGCTGGTCAACTTTCAATGCGCCAGTCGGGAATTTTCTTCGTTAACCCGGGTATTCCATGGCAACGGCAGTCATTAACTGACTTAAAAGAAGAAAAGGTGACCTGAACTGGAAAAATAGGAGTTGTTGAAGCTCTAAATCACCAGATCAAAGGATCACC
>NZ_SCKZ01000001.1:0-153619 GCF_004100365.1 Glutamicibacter sp. HZAU
CGCATCAGCGTTATCCGCAGTGTTCACGTCCGTGTTCGCATCGGTATTCGCGTCAGTATTCGCATCCGTATTGGCATCGGTGTTCGCATCAGCGTTATCCGCAGTGTTCACGTCGGTGTTATCCGCCGTATTTACCTCGGTGTTGTCCGCCGTATTCTCATTAGTATTGGAGACCAAAATGTTGAACGTAACCTCGTCTGTGGACTCATCGTCGGCATCGCCGTCTGTTGCAACAGCGGTGTGAGAACCGACGGCCAAGCCTTCAAACGATGTGCTCCATTTGCCGTCCTCGCCAACGACTACTTCTTGGGAAGTGGCGACGTCTCCATCGAGCGTTACTGTTAAGGTCGCACCTGGTTCGGCTGAACCTGCTACAACAACTGTGCCGCCTTCGGAGAACTCTTGTCCCTCGAAAGGAGTTTCGATGACCACAGGAGCTTCAACGGCAGCCCGAACTTCGGATTTTGCAAACGAAACCTTGTTAGCGGCTTCTCCCATCGACGGAAGTAGCTCCACTGATAGAGCAGTAACGAAATCGCCTTGTTCAGTCGAGTCAGTCTCGCTGTTCGGATCGTCAATAACGGTGGTTCCCTGTTCATTAACAGTAATCTCAACGATTTCGTTCAGAACTTCTGCAAAAACTGGTTGCAGTGGTTGAGTCACACCGTTTACGAGTCCGGTAATGGTGCCATCAAGTCCGTCAATAACGGGGTTGAGCGCAGTACCAACTGCGCCCCCAACAATCCCGGTCACGTCTTCAAGCAGTGGAGTTACCACATCGCCCAAAGGGATACCCAAGAGATCTAGATCAATGACCGTGGTCGGCTCAGTCTCAACCAGGCCCAAGAAACTTGCGACACTACCCGTGATATCTGCGGTGCCTCTTACTGCTCCAAGATTCACACCAAGATTTACTACGATGTCGATTTCGTCCAACGCAGCGTTTACTTTATCGCGCAGATCCGTAATCAGATTCGACAACGCCAAGGTGACTTCCTCGGCGATATCCTGGACGGCTTCGGGGGTCAGAACTTCATAGTTCGGAGTCTTGTCATTCAGGCCACCCGTCGTGATTTTTGCCAGATCGACAGTAACGTCGCCTGTTCCCAAATCAATGGACACGAGCCCGGTATTAGTGCTGATTACACCAGTGAGAACGTCAGTCTTTACTTTCCCGAGAGCGTCATCCAACCCGTCAAGGCCAACATTGGCTCCTGTTACGCCTAATGTCGTAATTCCGAGTGGAATCGAGATATCTTCCAGCTGCGAAATAATAGTCCCCAGCGCACCTTCAGTCGAGAGGGTGGTGTTCAGAGTTGTTCCGAGACCATCAACAACCGATCCAAGGGAGTTGGTCAGCTCTTCGATTGCAGGACTGCTAACGGTGGCTGTAGCTCCTGCAACTACGTAGTCTGTCGACAAAGTTCCATTAGTTTTTTCCGCCTTGGAACCCAGTGCGCCAATTTCCAGCGATGCTTCGTCAATAAGGTTGTCGGTAAGTCCACTAACCTGAAGTTGGTCAAGCAGCCGAGTCAAATCGACGTTAGCGAACATTTCGCCAGATGTAATATCGTCGAGTCCGATAGTTCCATCGGAACTGACTACACCTGCGCCGGCCTTCGCAATAGTATCGCTCGGGGTCTCGGCATATGAATTTAGAACCCCAGCATCGCCCAAGGTCAGAAGTCCGTTGCCGTTGCCATTGATCAATGGCAACGCGCTTAGTCCGGTACCCAGGTTAAGCGTCAGTGCATCCAAAGCTTCAACGGCTAGTGGGCTATGAACTGGGCCCGGCGAACTTGGGTTACCCGCATAGGCAAAAGCAGCGTCAGCAACAGGAATATCAAGCAAGTTCAGATCCAGTACTCGCCCCAGCGCTTCAGAGCCATCAGTAGGTGCCGCGTACGCGGCAGTTACGGTTGGAGCCACGAAAAGGCTGGCAACGACTGCACCGGCAAGAACCCGGCGTACTGCACGCGGCTTCTTACTATTCTTAGGTGGCAAATTGTTTGCTTGCACCACTATCCTCCAAAAGATGGTTGTGATCAGGAAACTCATAAAAGCCCCCATTTGACCCTACGGTGGATCAACTCATCCTCACAGGTTTCTTTCAGCCATTTCTTTGCATACTCAGGTCAAAATTATTATCCGTTCGGCCAAAATCATTAGCTTGAAGGTAATACTGATAAGTAATTCAATTTCTCACGAGTTGAGGAATTGAGGTTTTATTAGGCTTTCACCTGACAATTTATCCGAATGGAAAGTAACAATAGGACTAAAACCTAGTAATTCGATCTGTCAAGTCAAGGAATTGGACTGGTTGGCCATAGACTGGGCTTCACCGGCTAGCTCACGTCACGTCTGGATGAGTTGATCATGCCGGGCAGGATAACGACGGTTTTCAGAACTGAGGATTCTTGTATGGAGCAAATGCGTATTCACTTGGCTGATAGTGACCATTTTTCAAGGGCCGGAATTGCTGGCGTCTTGTCTGACGCTAATGACATGCAGATCGAACACGTTTCGGACTCCATGACCGAAGCAGTTCAAGCGGCAACCGAGCTGAAGCCAGACATTGTCATTCTGGAATCATCCCTGAACGGGACAGATTTGCTCAGTTCGATCCGCGAAATTTCGGAAAAGACACCAACTACCAAGATTGTCGTTTTGGCTACCCGATACCGGAGGGACGAGATCTTCAAGGCCTACGATGCTGGCAGCGCAGCACTGCTTTCAAAAAGCTCCATCAGCTCGGAATTGCCTAGCGCCTTGCGTATGCTCACCGCTGGATACCAGCTTTTCGCTGAACCCGAGGATGGCTGGGAGCCGCCAACGCGCATTGTGCGCCGAGCCACGCAGCAAGCTGCCATAAGCAATCTCAGCGAACGTGATCGCAGCCTAACGCGCCTGGTAGCTGCGGGGATGACGAATTCTCAGATCGCGCGCATCGCGCACATTTCCGAAGGATCAGTCAAGCTCCATTTGGCTCGCATCATGGAGGAACTTGAGGTGACCAATAGGGTGCAGCTTGCGGTCATTGCCACAGAAACCGGATTGGTGTCCTCGGCAGACCTGCAAATCGCCTAACGGTATCGCCCGGACCGTTAGTACACCGTACGCAGCTGGCTGGCAGGGATCCACATTTCTTCGCCGTCACGGTCGATCCGCCGCCACGCGCCCTGTCGGGCCACAATGACAACTGCAGTATCTGCAGGCAGGATTCGCGCCAACGAATAGTGATCGCCAGGACCGCGACGCGCGTTCAAGCCAATGGTGGTCAGCGCACGCTGGTTGGGAACGGCAATCAATCCGCCTTTGGCTGGACGCGTTGGAATCTCCTGCAAGTACATGCTTGGAACCCAGCCGAGCAATTTGCCGCACTGCACTTGGGACCATAGGCCCTGCTGGAGCATCGAGCGGACCTTGGATCCCTGGTCAATGACCTTGAGTACCGGATAACCGGTGCCGCCGCCCTTGCGCAGATTCAACGTAGCTGTCGTCATATGGGTGGCTTCGATCAATGAATAACGTGAAAGAACCGGCTCGGCCAGTTCGTCATCGTCTTCTGTAACCGCCGGCTCGTCGAATACCGCTGGAATCGGTTCAAGATAGATATTCGGCAACCAACCATACGTATGGTGCACGAGAACGTGCGCCCACGAGCCCTTGACCTCGATCAGCACCAGCTCGGTGCCTTGCTCCAGATGGCTTTGCACTACATAGTGGCGGCCGGCGCCCTTGCGCAGCTTGAGCGAGGCAGTCGTCCGGTGGGTATTGGCAACGGACGACGTCCGCGCCGACTGATGTGGAAAGCCCACCTGGTTCACGACCACCTCAACTGAAAAACTTAGGGAAGCAACCACCGGTTGCTTCCCTAAGTTTATTCCATATTTAGAAGATGCGTGCTTCGCAACCTCTTAGGATGCGGAAGAGCGCGAGCCGAGCTCTGCGTCCAGTCGCAGCAGGCCGCTTCCGTCGTTGCCGATCATCTTGACGCGGTCCAGGATTTCGCTAACGGTGGCTTCCTCTTCCACCTGCTCGTCGATGAACCAGTGCAGCAGCGGCATGGAGTCGATGTCTCCCTCGGTCTGTGCCAAGCGGTACAGCTCGCGGATTGCTTCGGAGACCTTCTGCTCGTGCGCCAACGAGGCAGCGAACGCGTCGGCAACGCTGTTCACGTTCACGGTCGGTGCAGGCTGCTCGCCAATCTTCGGGTGTGCCGAACGGTCGGTCATGTGGGTCATGAACTTTTCCGCGTGCACGATTTCCTCGCCAGCCTGGGCGCGGAACCAACCAGCAATGCCTGGGAGGCTCAAAACGTCCATTTCAACTGCCAGCTGACGGTAAACCGTGGCTGCGGTTAGTTCGAGAGTTACCTGGGTGCTGAAGGCTTCTGCCAGTTTTCCTGTAAGTTCCATGCCACCAGAATAACCCTGCACAAGCGCCTTGTCACCGAAGTTTGGACTCACTTAGTCCAACCTGAATTAGGGAATCATCCCAAGTTGGGATCAAGTTAACATAGCCGATACTAACCTAGGTTAGGCCAACCGAACCGCTCGCAATCTACTTGCCCAACCCTGCCCGACGCAGTGCCTCAGCCATCGCTGTGTTGCCCGGTGCAGCAGGTTTTCCCTGGGCGGACCGGGCATTGCGATTCTGCCCATTCCGATTCTGGCTTGGTCGTGCCGAACCGCCAGCCCCCGGTCCCTTCCGCTCGCGCGGTCCGGAGCCCTTGGCTGTTTCCCCGGCCGCGGGCAGTTCATCGTCCAGGCGCAGGGTCAGCGAGATGCGCTTGCGCACAACGTCTACGTCCAGCACCTTGACCTTGACAATCTGGCCGGAGCTGACGACCTCGCGAGGATCCGAAATGAACTTGTTGCTCATTGCCGAGACGTGAATCAGGCCGTCCTGATGGACACCGAGATCCACGAACGCACCGAAAGCCGCGACATTGGAGACTGTGCCTTCCATGATCATCCCCGGCTTCACATCCTTGATGGTCTCCACGCCTTCTTTCAGCGTAGCCGTCACGAACTCACCGCGCGGGTCACGGGCAGGCCGGCGCAGCTCGGCGATCACGTCGCGAATGGTTGGCTCGCCAAACTGCTCAGTGGCGAAGTCCTGCGGGTTCAGCTCCTCAAGCCGGCGGCCCTGGGCCTCGGCGCTGGCCTGCAGGGTCTTGGCCAACGCGTAGGCTTCAGGATGCACCGAGGAAGCGTCGAGCTTCTCCTTGCCTCCGGTAATGCGCAGGAATCCCGCGCACTGCTCGAAAGCCTTGGTTCCCAGACGGGGCACCTTCAGCAAATCCTTGCGGGTGGCGAAAGGTCCGTTGGCGTTGCGATGATCCACGATGTTGCGGCTGAGCAGCGGTCCCACGCCGGCCACACGGGCCAGCAGCGACGGAGATGCGGTATTCACATCGACGCCCACGGCATTCACGCAGTCCTCGACCACCGCATCCAGCGCGCGGTCCAGCTTCGAGGCAGTGACATCATGCTGGTATTGCCCCACGCCGATGGACTTCGGATCGATCTTCACCAGCTCGGCCAGCGGGTCCTGCAAGCGGCGGGCAATCGATACCGCGCCACGCAGCGACACATCCATATCCGGCAGTTCCTGGCTGGCCAGTTCCGAGGCCGAGTACACCGAAGCGCCAGCTTCCGAAACGATGACCTTGCTGATGCCCTCGCCGCCCAGCGCCTTGATGACTTCAGCCGCCAGTCGGTCCGTTTCACGCCCGGCCGTGCCATTGCCCACCGCAATCAGCGTCGTGCCATGCTTCTTTGCCAGATTAGCCAGCACTGCGATGGATTCATTCCACCTATTGGCTGGTGCGTGCGGATAGATCGTCGTCGTTTCCACCGACTTGCCGGTCAGGTCCACCACGGCAACCTTCACACCGGTGCGCAGGCCTGGGTCCAAGCCCAGCACGGCCTTGTTGCCAGCCGGCGCAGCCAGCAAGACGTCGCGCAGGTTCGCCGCGAAGATCTTCACCGATTCATCTTCGGCGGCTTCGAACAATCGCGAACGCAGGTCGGATTCGAAACGGGTCAGCAGGCGGGCCTTCCACGCCAACCGAACGGTCTGCGCAATCCATTTGGCGGCAGGTGCATCGCCAGGAACATTCAGCCCCAGGGACGCAGCAATGGCGTTCTCGTAATTGCCGCGGGCGTCGGCCAAAGCCTGTTCATCTCGTGGGTCAGCTTCGGCAAGCTGCAGATTCAGCACCCCTTCGCGTTCGCCGCGCAGCAGGGCAAGGACCCGGTGCGAGGGCAAGCGATCAAGATCTGCCACGTAGTCCAGGTAATCGGAGTACTTCCCCTGGCCTTCTGCGGTCGCGCCGGCGGCGACGCTGGCACCGATCTTTCCGGTCTTCCACAGGCGTTCGCGCAATTCCCCAGCGAGAACAACGTCTTGGGATACCCGCTCGGTCACGATGGAACGCGCGCCGGAGAGCACATCTGCAACGGTGGCAAAACCTGCCTCCGGGTTCAGGTAGCCGGCAGCCGCCTGCACCGGATCCGTCGATGGATCAGAGAGCAGCAGATCAGCCAGGGGTTCCAATCCGGCTTCGCGGGCAATCTGGGCTTTTGTGCGGCGCTTTGACTTGAATGGCAGGTAGAGGTCTTCGAGCTCCGCCTTGGTGCCAGCCTCACGAATGGCCTGGGCCAGCTGGTCTGTCAGCTTTCCGGATTCGGCAATGGCTTCAAGGACAGCCGCTCGGCGGTCCTCCAGCTCGCGCAGGTACCGCAGACGTTCTTCGAGCAAACGCAGCTGGCTATCGCTGAGCATGCCGGTGACTTCCTTGCGGTAGCGGGCAATAAAGGGAACCGTTGATCCGGAGTCCAAGAGTTCGATCGCTGCCTTGATCTGCCATGGTGCCACAGCGGATTCGCTGGAAAGTTCCCGGGCCAGTTGGGCAATGATGTGCTGCCCGGTCGCGCTGTCTTTTGCGGTGTTCTTCTGCTCGCTAGTCACCGATCCATTGTGCATCATGCGGTCCGATCTTCTGATGATCGACTCGGTTGGCATTCAGCAGAAACTCAATCTCCGTAGCTATGATTTGTTGTTATGGGGATTGTGAAAGTTCGAAAGTCAGCGGCGCTAATTGCTATTTCAAGCATTGCGCTTTTGAGCAGCGGATGCGCATTTGTCGAGGACACTGCGGCCGATGCAGCCAACCAGCTGACTGATGCCGCGTCCAAGGAAATCGTGCGCCAGGCCTGCGCTCCCGTCCAGGACGGCACGATCGACGCAAGCGAACTTCGCGTCCTCTCATCCATAGTGAAATCAGTTCAAGGCGGCGGCCTGCCACAGGAATTGGTTGATGTGCTCCAAGAACTGGCGAACTCCGGAGACCAGGCACCTGAAGCCCTGCAGCAGCGACTGGTCGAGATTTGCGACGAAGCGACAATTTCCAACTAGCCGCCGTTGGACGCACCAAGTATCGGCTGATCTAGACTTTTCTCATGGTCGAAATTCCAACAAGCGGCAAAGTACGTCTCGATGCATGGCTGTGGGCGGTGCGCATCTACAAGACCCGTTCGGCTGCGACCACTGCCTGCCGCGCCGGGCATGTCCGCTTGAACGGCGACCCGGTGAAGGCCTCGCAAGCTGTGGTTTCCGGTGATCGCATCCGTGTACGCAAAGACGGTTTCGACCGCGATCTCGAAGTCAGCGGGCTGATCTCGAAGCGTGTTGGCGCGCCAGTTGCCGCCAGATGCTACATCGACCACACCCCGCCCCGCGAGCGCCTGGTCATTCCCCAGGTTCCGATTCGCGAGCGTGGCGCCGGCCGGCCCACCAAGAAGGACCGCCGCGAAATGGATCGCTTGCGGGATTCCTGGCAGGCCCCCGAGCCAGGTTCTGATCTGTCCTAGGACAGTTCAATCGCCGGAACGTCGGTGGTGAATCGGAAGATCTGCGCGTAGAAAGCCAGGGAGCTTTCCAACGCCTTGATGATGTTCTCCGACTTCCTGAAACCGTGCTGTTCCCCTTCAAAGAGGATGTAGGCATGGTCGATGCCGCGTTCGGCGAGCGCGTCTGCCACCACCTGCGACTGCGCCGGCGGCACCACCTTGTCTTCATCGCCCTGCAGCAGCAGTACCGGGCAGGAAATCTTGGACACGTGGTTGATTGGCGCGCGCTTTTCATACAGTTCAGCGGCTTGAGGGTACGGTCCCACCAGCGAGAACATGTACTGGGATTCGAAGTCGTGGGTGTCCTGCACCAGGCCCACCAGATCCGAGACTCCGTAGCGGCTGATGCCTGCGGTGAAGGCATCCGAGAAGGTCAGTGCGCACAGCACGGTCCACCCGCCAGCGCTGCCGCCTTCGATGCCGATGCGTGCGGGGTCGGCGATACCCTGCGCCACCAGCGCATTGACCACGGCGACAGTATCGGCCACATCGACCACGCCCCAGGCACCGCGCAGGCGGTTGCGGTATTCACGACCGTAGCCGGTGGAGCCGCCATAGTTCACGTCAACGACGCCGATTCCGCGCGAGGTGTAGTAGGCCACCGTGGCGCTGAGCGTCGGCGAAGCCTGGCTGGTCGGCCCGCCGTGCACGAAGGTGACGAATGGCGGCAATTCGCCCTCCATTCCTGCATAGCCTTCCTGGGATGGCCGGTAGAGCAGGGCATGGACGGATTGTCCCGCGAGGTTCTTGCACTCGAATTCCTCGACGTCTGGAAGCATCGCTGGGTCCGGCAGCTGGGCGATCGCACGGGTCACCGCGTGATGCTCCAGCGTATCGAGGTTGATCAAGGTAATCTCTTCGCCCTGGGTCATCGATGACGTGCCGGCGAGCAGCCAGCCCTCACGCACAGCGAAGGGGCGGATGCGGGTAAACGGCAGGTCGAAATCCTCCAGTCCACCGGTATCCGCGTGCAGACGTGCCAGTCTGGTGGTGCCGGTGCCGTAGGAGCAGAGCATGGTGCGGGCGCTTTCTGCCAGGTACCACCCGGTACCTACCTGCCAGAGCGGGCCAGCGAATTCTGCGGGACGGTCAACCAGCCGGGTGATGCGCGCCGAGCTGTCCTGGTAGAGGTAAGGGTTCCACCAGCCGCTGGCATCGGAGATGAAGGCCAACTGGTCATCATCAAGCCACTCTGGCTGCATGACCGAGATATCTGCTCCACCAGCAATGACAGTGTCCTTGAGTTCGCCTTCGCCAGCGAAATCGGCCAGGTGCAGTTCGGTGGAGTCCCACGGCATATTCGGGTGTTCCCAGCTGATCCAGGACAACCGCGTTCCAGCTGGATTCATCCGAGGCGCTGCGACAAATCGTGCCGGGCCGCTGAGCAGGCGGATCTTGTCCAGGTCCTCGGCGGCGCTGCCGTCCAGCGGGATTTGCACGATATGGCGTACCGGTTCTGCTCGCAGGTCTTCCATGATGGCCAGGATGGAATCTTCCGGGCCTTCGGTGAATTCTGCGAATCTCAGCTGCGGATCTGCGCCGTTGCCGCTAGCCGGAGTCAGTGCCGTCGGGTTGTGCGTGCCTGCGGCTTGGGAGTACACCCGCTGGTCAGCGAAGTTCACGAAGACAATGGCCGGCGTGCTGCCTTCAATGAGCATCCAGCTGGCGCCGCCGTATTCGTGGACTCGGGAGCGCACGTTGTACGGGGCCTGGATGAGTTCTGCGCCGGGCGTGCCGTCGGTGCCGTATTCCATAAGGGTGATGCGCCCGCCCTCGGCGGGACGGCCTTCTTGGACAATCAGCTTGTCCCCGTAGAAGCAGGCACCGCCCAGTGGCTTGGTTCCTGCTGCAACGTCATGCGCGGAAATCGATGATGGCCAGGATCCAAAGGGCAAGTGCGTAGGCATATTCTTGATCCTAGCGATCTTTGCGATTCATCACGACCCTCGACAAGCATCAATTCGGTGCGCTTGGATTGATCCATGACGAGATATGCAGTTTTCCTGCGTGGTGTGAACGTCGGCGGGGTCAAAGTCCTGATGAAAGACCTGGTCCATCTGCTAGAAGATGCTGGTTTCACCGACGTGAAAACACTATTGGCCAGTGGCAATGCCGTGCTCAGCGCACGCACCGATGACCCGCTGGCCGTCAAGAAAAAATGCGATGCGGTCCTGGCCGAGTACTACCAGCGACCGATTCCCACGATTGTCTGCACCGTCAAGGAGGTCCAGCGGCTGTCCCAGCCTTTCCCGCTGCCCCTGCCTGAACCGGCCAGCGAGCACCACGGGTATTTCACGCTCTGCGAATCAGCTGCGGATGCCCAGGCGTTGGGCGCTGCCATCCAGGACCTGGCTGAGCCCGCAACCCATCTGGTCCAGGACCGTGCCGTGGCGTGGATTGTCCGCAAGGGGCAGAGCACCACGAATCCCATCGGGAAGCTCATGGACGCCCAGGCGAAGCACCGGCTGGTGACGACCCGGAACCACAACACCCTGGTCAAGGTCGCAAAGATTCTTGGCTGAGATCTCCGGTGAGCAATAATTGAGCCTTGTCCCCCTGATTGACCTGCAAAAGGCTCCGGAATGTACATCCTGATCGAACTCATTGGCATCTTCTTCTTCGCCGTCGCGGGTTCCTTGATGGCTGCGCGCCGCGGCTTCGACCTGCTCGGCTCGGCCTTCCTCGGCGGAGTCTGCGGCTTGGGCGGCGGAGTGGTGCGGGATTTGATTCTCAATCAATCACCAGCGACGTTCGAGCACCCGGTCTACTTTGTGCCTCCGGTGCTCGCTGCCCTTTGCGTTTATGCATTTACCCCCGCGGTGCAGAAGCTGCACCGGCTGGTCCAGCTCTTCGATGCGGCAGGATTGGGCCTATTCTGCGTCACCGGTACGCTCAAGGCCCTTGAAAACGACTTCAATCCGGTCACCGCGGTCCTGCTCGGTGTCATCACCAGCGTGGGCGGCGGCTTGATGCGCGATGTCATCTCCAATGTGACCCCGGATTTGTTCAACCCGCGCGACATCTATGCGCTGGCCGCCATGGTGGGTGCGGCGCTTACCGCCGTGGCATGGCATCTGGGTGTGATGAACGTTCCCGTCGGTGCGGGCATTGCCGCCTTGGCGTTTGCCATCCGCGTCGCGTCCATCCGCTTCAGCTGGTCGGTGCCGTTGGCCGCGGGCCATTGGCATCGATCCCATCCCGCGCCTGGGAGCAACGATGGCCCCCAGCGCCACTACTAGTCGATGCGCTCGAGCTTGCCCAGCTCTTCGGTGCCTGGCGAATCGTCTTCGATGGTGCGCGGAGGGTTGATGATGATCGCACCGATCAGCATCACCACGACGCAGCCGCCCAGCATGGAGAAGGCGGCTCCCCACGAATCGGTGGCCTTCTGCACCACGCCGAAGAGCATCGGAACCACTGCGGCGCCTGCGTAGCCCAGGCCCTGGGCGAAACCGGAGAGCACCCCCGAGCCGTAGGTGGTGCGCGAGCGCAGATTCATCATCAGCAAGGCGACGGCAAAGGTGCCCTGCCCGAGCCCGGCCAGGCAGATCCACAGCGCCGTGTTCTGCGTTGGCGACAGGTAGATGCCCAGGTGCCCGGAGATCCAGCAGGCGGTGAAGACCAGCACTGCAATGATCGGGTGCTTCAGGCGTGGCACCCAGAGCGGGACCAGGAGGCTGACCGGCAGGCCTAGGATGGCGAAGAGCGCGAGCATGTTGCCGGCGGCCAGTTCGTCCAGGCCGCGGTCCTGCAGGTACGGCGGAAGCCAGGTGAAGTAGACGTAGGTCTGTGCCGAGTTTCCGGCCAGGAAAATTGCCAGGCCCCATGCCACCTTGGACTTCCAGGGGTTGATCTTGGCGATCGGCTGCGCGATCCCGCTGGGGTGCACCGGGTTATCCGGGCGTTGCGTCCCGCGGTCGGCGAAAAGCTGCACCAGCCAGGGCACCAGGACGATGCCAGACAGGGCGGCCCAGGAGCCGATGGACACCTTCCAGTCGCTGAGGTTGGCCAGCGGGACAGAGAACTGCGGGGCCATCCAGGTGCCGACGGCCAGCATCGTGACATAGCCGCTGGTGACCATGCCGATGCGGTCCGGGAAGTACTTCTTGACCAATGGCGGCAGCACCACGTTACCCATGCCGTAGCCGGCCAAGGTGATGATCGACAGGGCGAGGAAGGAGTAGACCTCGGGCATGAAGACCCGGGCGACCTGGCCGATGACTGCCAATGCCAGCGAGATCATCAGGGTTTTTTCCAGACCGAACGCCTTAATCAGCCGCGGGGTGAGCAACCCGAAGACCGCGAACGCAATGGGTGCGAGCATGGCCAGCAAGCCGGTGGTGAACTCCGTGAATTCGATGTCCGACTCAATGCGGGAGAGCAGTGGGGATACGGAGACCACTGCGGCGCGGAGCGAGAGCGCCAGCAGCAGGATGCCAAGCAGCGCTCCAACTCGTCCTCTGTTTGGAGAAGCAACGCTCTGGTTCTTCATTGTTTTCTACCTGCTCGCTATTCGTTGAGGTTTCCCAACTTTTTTATTTTCGAAACCAACTCTAGTAAGCGATCGAGCTCACCATCAAAATTGCGCTCGTACCAAGTCCCGGGCAGGGCCAGGTTTGCGTAGAGCCCCTCGCCGGCAAGCATCACCAGATGCGCGATGTCCTTGCTGCCGACTTCATCCAGAATGCACCGGTACCACCGCTCATTGGTGCTCTCGATTTTCTCCGTCGCCGCCTTGACCCCGGCCTGGGCCAGGCGCTGCAGGGCCACCAGATGCCGGTCCAGTTCGGTATCGACTTCCGCGCTGGTGCGCACGTAATAAACCGACGCGCCCTCCGCCGCGGTGCGCATCGACTCCGCATCCCGGGCAACATGCCCCTCCGCGGCTTCGATGACTGCGTCGGCCAAGGCTTCCTTGGAGGCGAAGTGGTACAGCAGCCCTCCCTTGGAGACTCCAGCGCGTGCGGCCGTGGCGTCCAGCGTGGCAGCCCGCTCCCCTTCTTCGCACAATAGTGCGATGTAGGCGTCAAGCACTTTGCCGCGGGCAGCGGGTGGGCGAGCCATAGTTCTCCTTTTCCAGGGCATAGTTCGTGATCGATCTGACTTTACCAACAATTGTAACTATACCGTCTAGACGGTACAGTTATTAATTGCGGCAGAGAACCGCGCATTCCACTTCCTATTCCTACCCAAGGGCGAACGTCATGACCTCGAATATCTCCGAACGCGCACTCATGCTCAGCAAGCCGCGCCGTTGGGCGGCGCTGGTTGTCCTGCTGTTCCCCGTCCTGCTGATTTCCGTCGACAACACCGTGCTTTCCTTCGCGGTGCCGGCAATCACCGAAGCGCTGTCCCCAACCGGAAACCAGCTGCTGTGGATCATCGACATCTACCCGCTGATCCTGGCCGGATTGCTGGTGCCGATGGGTTCGCTGGGCGACCGCATCGGCCGGCGCAAGCTGCTGCTGATCGGCGCTACCGGCTTCGCGCTGGTCTCGGCACTAGCAGCCTTCGCCACGGACGCCACACAGTTGGTCGCAGCCCGCGCCATGCTGGGCATCTTCGGCGCCATGCTGATGCCGGCCACGCTGTCGCTGATCCGAAACATCTTCCCGGATGATGTTGAACGCCGCACCGCCATTGCGGTCTGGGCGGCTGCATTCTCCGGCGGCGCAGTGCTGGGCCCAATTGTCGGCGGCGTGCTGCTGGAGCACTTCTGGTGGGGCTCGGTCTTCCTGATGGCCGTGCCAATGCTGCTTCCCCTGCTGATCGGCGGCATGATCCTTGTTCCCGAATCCAAGGACCCGAACCCTGGCCGTGTGGATCCATTCTCGATCCTGCTGGTCGTCTTCACCCTGCTGCCTTTCGTTTACGCGATCAAGACCGCGGTCAGCGCGCCATGGTACTTCTCAGCCGCGGCCATCGTCCTCGCCATTGTGTGCGGCGTTGCTTTCGTGCGCCGCCAGCTCAAGTCCCAGCAGCCGATGCTCGATGTCCGCCTATTCAGCAACGCGCTGTTCTCGGGCGCGCTGATGGTCAACCTGATCGGCATCTTCTCGCTGGTGGGCTTCATCTACTTCGTCTCCCAGCATCTGCAGCTCATTGCAGGGTTCTCCCCGCTCCAGGCCGGGCTCTGGATGACACCCGGCCTGGTGCTGACCATGGGCTTCGGATTGCTCTCGGTGGCACTGTCCCGCCGTTTCGGCACGCCGAATGTCATGGCCATTGGCCTGATCCTCTCCGCGGTCGCCTACCTCATGGTGATCATGGCAGGAGAAGGCTCCAACACCTTCTTGCTGCTGGCCGCATTCGCTGTCCTGGGCACGGGCATCGGCATGACCGAGACCTTGTCCAATGACATGGTGCTCGCCGCGGTTCCAGCCTCCAAGGCCGGCGCGGCCTCGGCCATCTCGGAAACCGCCTACGAGGTGGGATCGGTGCTGGGTGTCGCGGTACTGGGAACCATCTTGAATACCGCCTATACCTCTCGGCTGCTGGTTCCAGGCTCGCTGACCGACACCCAGGCGCAGCTGGCAGGTGAGACATTGGGTGGTGCACACCATGTGGCCGCTTCGCTGCAGCCTGCCGACGCGCAGGCCCTGCTGGACTCCGCCGCGCTGGCTTTCGACCACGGCGTGGTGCTCACTTCCGGTATCGCCGCAGTCTTGTCACTGGTCGCTGCAGCAGTGGTGTTCAGCGTTATCAAACCCGCATTTCGATGAACTCCCCGAACCAGTTACCCAAATTTTTGATTAATTGGTTCAAAGTTATTCATTTGTCGTCAGCAAACACGTAGGCTAGGCAATGTAGTTCCAAAGTAATTCGCGAAGTACCCGTTAGAAGTTTGTGAATGTCTTACCACCTCGGTTGACGCGAGCCCCTTCTAGACGTGAAGTGAATGACTTGGCTGCTTCGCATCATTCGTAATCCTTCCCGGATGCCGAACGGTGCGTAGATTACAACCAAGCTCGCCAGCTAAACGGCGAGAAACGTCTGAAAGGACCAAATAAGAATATGGCAACCGGAATCGTCAAGTGGTTCAACGCTGAAAAGGGCTTCGGCTTCATCGCTCCAGACAGCGGCGATCCAGACGTCTTCGCACATTTCTCCGCAATCCAGACCCAGGGCTTCCGCACCCTGGACGAGGGCCAGAAGGTGGAGTTCGAAGTCGTTGAGGGTCCAAAGGGTCTGCAGGCTGCAGACATTCGCGCTCTCTAAAGCAGGGCTTTGGCACTTACGCCAGACTTAGCCTAGGAAACGGCTATCCGCACAGCGGGTAGCCGTTTCCTGCGTCTGCGGCAGAAATTGCAGGAATATTTCCTAGCCATCGGCGGTTGTACCGGATGTGAAGCTTTCTATCCTGGATCTGGCACCGGTTGCACCCGGGTCAACGATTTCCGATTCTTTCAAGTCCTCCGTCCGCCTGGCGCAAACCGCAGAACGCCACGGGTATGAACGCGTCTGGTACGCGGAACATCACAATATGCCCACCATCGCTTCCAGTGCGACCTCGTTGCTGATCAGCCACATTGCCCACCACACCGAAACCATCCGGCTGGGCTCGGGCGGCATCATGCTGCCAAACCACTCCCCGCTGGTGATCGCCGAGCAGTTCGGCACGCTGGCCGAAATCTACGGCGACCGCATCGACCTGGGCTTGGGCCGCGCCCCGGGCACCGACATGACCACCTTGCGCGCCTTGCGCCGTGATCCCTCGGCCGCAGATTCCTTCCCGCATGACGTGCTGGAACTGCAGGCTTACCTGGCCGGCGAATCCCGGGTTCCCACCGTGGCAGCCACCCCGGGTGCAGGGACCAACGTCCCGCTGTACATTTTGGGATCCTCGCTTTTCGGCGCAAAGCTCGCAGCCCAGCTCGGTCTGCCATATTCCTTCGCTTCGCATTTCGCACCTGCGGCGTTGCATGAGGCAATCCGCATCTACCGCGAGGAATTCACCCCATCAGAGCAGCTAGCTGAACCGTATGTCATTGCCGGCGTAGGCGTCCTGGCCGCGGAAACTGCCGAGCGCGCGCATGAACTGCTGGAAGTTGCCCAGCGCCATCGGGTCGCCAGCTTCATCGGCCGCTCGGCGAAGAAGGAATTCACCGAAGCGGAGATCGATATGCTCATGGATACTCCGCAGGCGCAGCAGATCCTGGACATGATGCGCTACACGGCAGTGGGCACCGGGGAGCAGGTAGCTGAGTACTTGCGCCACTTCGCTTCGGCAGCGCAGGCGGATGAGCTGATCACCATCCATTACCCCACCGAGGAGCAGGCCCGGCTGGATTCGGTGATGATTACCGCCGAGGCCTGCCAGCTGGCTATCGCCCAGTAATTCCGATCCAGCGCTTTGCTGCCATCACCAGCAGCGCAATCAGGGCGAGGGTCAAGCAGAGCTCGACGCCAATATAGGCATAGTGCCATAGCGATCCGCCATCGGAGTTTCCAGCAAGTACCGCATCGGTACGCGCCGAAAGTCCAGGGCGGATCGCTGCGGTTTTAAGCAGCAGCATCAGTCCGACCAGCCCTACGCCCCAACTCCATGCCTTGCCGGCACCACGCTTGAGCGAACCGGCCAACAGGGCGATGAAGAACAGGATCTCGACCATGTTCATGGCGAAAAAGACCCGGCGGCCAATGCCCAAACCCAAGGGAATGGTAATCCCGGGTGCGGTGAATTTAAGTGGCGCCTCAATGAACGAGATGCCGATAATCAGCCCGAGCCACAGTGCAGGAATGTAGATCCGTGCGACTACAGCCCACTTGGCGCCCGTGGAGGGGGTCTGCAGAGAACTAGTCATGCTTCCACAGTACGCCGGAGCCTAGCTTGCTCGGCGCAGTCCAGTCCATGCCCAGATCGTGAGCGCAGCGGCCACCGCGGAGCAGAAGAGGGAGAAGACCAAGATGCTTTGCTGCTGCCCGAAGACTCCCACGGCCCAGCCCAACGCGATGACCGGAACAGCACTGCCCAGGTAGGTCACCAGGTAGATGGTGGACACCGTCTGGGCGTGCTGCTGGTCGCTGACCGCATCAACAGCGGAGGCGAATGCGGTGCGGAAAGCAATGCCCTGGCCCAGGCCAAGGAGCACCAAGGCAGCGATCGCCCAGGCCAGCTGGCGATGCTCGGCGGCCACCGCCAACCCTACGGTGGAGGTTGCCATCAGCCCCAGTCCAATCGGCAGGAGCCTCTTCCCGCCACGCACCACCAGCTGCGACAGGGCGGAGATGCCCAAGGGCAGGCCGGCGATCAGGCCGATGGCCAACAGCGACTCCAAGCCGAAGGCACCGGCAAAATAGCCCGGGGCCAACGACAGCACGAACCCGAAGATGGCAAAGCTCAAGAAACCGACCAGGGCAGCGAGCCAGAATTGCTCCCGCGCCGAGCTGGGGATGCCCAAGCGGCGTGGGGCCAGTGCTTTGCTCCGCTGACCGCGTTCGGCCAGTGCGATTGCGGGACGTGCCTGCAGTGTGCTCAAGGGAATCAAGACCAGCAGCAGCAAGAATGCCTGCACCACAAACACTGTGTGGCGTCCACCGGGCAGATCCGCTAGCGCGCCGCCGAGAACCGGACCGAAGGCGACACCTCCAGAAGATGCCAGCAACGTGAAGCGCGAGGCCCACTCTGGCCGGGATGGAAGCAGCTCGCGAAGCGCTGCTGCGCTGGCGCCGGTAGCCAAGGCGACCCCGGTGCCCTGCAGACCACGGCCAAGGCACAGTTCCAGCAGATTGCTGGCCGAAGCGAACACGAGCGTACCGGCGATCGAGACGACGACTGCTACCACCAGAGCTGCACGGCGGCCGATATGATCCGACCAGTGCCCCACCGTGGAAAGGAAGAGCATCAGCGAGCAGACATAACTTGCGAAGGCGACGGTGGTTCCCATGGCGCCAAGGTGCAATTCGGCCTGCAGTGCCGGGTACAACGGGGTGGCCAGGTTGGCCCCGACCAGCAGCAGGAAGCTGACTGCCACGGTGATCACCAGCCGGGCGGTGAGCCCCGGGTTCCAGGAGAGGACCCGATGGTTCATGGGCTGCATGCGCAGCTCGCTGATGACCGACAAATTCACTCCCAGAATCAAAGTAGCCACTACCAATTGGGCAAGAAAGGTGCCCGGAAAAGTTTTTACCGGTGGGGCCACTCGCTGCCCCACCGGTGAGTTGAGCGTTCTGCTTGCGTTTGTCTACTGCAACAGACCGTTCAATCACTAATATCCGCTCACCAGAAGCAACCAGGGATATTTCTTGCTAGAATTTGAGCAGTTTGTTCAAAAAATTGGCCCCGAAGTTGACCCGGAGTGAGCATATAGTGCGATTAGATGATGTAGACCTGAAAGTGCTGCTCGCGCTGATCAGGGATCCCCGCATCCAGATCTCTGAACTCGCAGATGAGGTCGGTGTTGCGCGCAACACAGCGCAGTCGCGCTTGCGCCGGTTGCAGCGTGCCGAAATCCTGCGTGATGGCGGCCGCGACATCGATTTGAGCAAGCTCGGCTATGACGTCCTGGCCTTTGTGACCCTGGAAGTGAACCACCGCGACCTGGATTCGGTCATCACCGCACTGCGCCAGATCCCCAACGTGCTCGAAATCCATGAGACCTCCGGACGCGGCGATGTCTGGGTGCGGCTCATCGCCACCGACACCCACCAGCTGCAATCGGCGTTGCGCCAGATCCTGCGCATCAAGGGGGTCACCCGTTCGGAAACAACATTCGCGCTCCACACGCATTTGGCCTACCGCGCCGCTCCCCTGCTGGAACATTATGCGGAACATGACCACTAGGAAGTCATTCACTTTCCACTGCAGAAAACAAGTCTTTCGTTTCGAGTATTCGGGTCCTACTCTGGGAATACGAGAAGTCACGAGGTGAATCCCCGGCTTCCGGCGGATCCCTCGTATTCGACGAAGGAGTACGCAATGAGCAAGGATTTCGACACCACAGAATTTGCGCCGGAGTACGGCAACGATATCTACGAACCCGATGACGGTCGGGATTCGCAGGCTTACGAGGGCTCCAGCGACATGCCCGAGACGATGCGCAATCTCGACCCGCTGGCACAACGCCACTACCTCTATGACGATGATCTGGAAACCGAGGATGATCTGGACAACGAATTCACCTCAGAAGAAGACGAGGGCGAGGAAAGTTCGGAGCTCGTTGATCTTGAGGACGAACTCTAGTCCGCGGGCTAAGCAAATCTTGGGCTAAAGGCCATAGACTTTAGAAGTGATTAATCCAGTTCATCTGCGCACATTGCTCGAAGTGGTGGCGCATCGTTCCTTTGCCACGGCCGCAACCCGCTTGGGCTACACGGCCAGCGCTGTCTCCCAGCAGATGACAGCATTGGAGCGGAGCACCGGAACCACGCTGTTCCTGCGCGGCGCACGCTCCATTACCCCGACGCCCGGCGCGCTGCGCATGGTGCGCCACGCCAAACGAGTCCTGACCGACCTCGACGCGCTCATGGCAGACGTCGCCACGATCTCTACCGAAGCTACCGACCTTGAGGAAATCAAGCTAGGCATCTTCCCGTCGCTGGCCACCTACGCACTGCCGCAAATTCTCAAGGCCCCGGATTGGTCCTCCCTGGGCATCAACCTGCGCCTGTGGATCGGCGAACCCCAGCAGACTGTCGCGGGCCTTGGCACCGGCGGCGACCTCGACCTCGCACTGATCTTCCAGGTGGGACCCGGCGGACTGTCCTGGCCGGCGTCCCTTGAACGCACCTGGCTGGGCGATGACCAGTTCCGCGTGGTCATCCCGGCCTCCTGGCCAATCGCCGAAGACTCCCAGCTGACCGTGGACCAGCTGGCCGAATGGCCATGGATCTTCCACCACCCGGGCACCTCGGACGCCACCCTGATTTCCCGCTTGTTCTCGTCCTACAACATCCACCCGCAGGTGGCCGCCTACTGCGATGACTTCAATGCGTCGCTGAGCCTGGTGTCTTCGGGTCTGGGAGCCGCATTGGTCCCCGATCTGGCCATGGCCAACGCTCCGGAAGGCATCCGCATTGTGGATGCACCCGAGATCCGCCTGGCCCGCTCCATCTTCGCGCTGAAGCCCGAGAATTCGAAGAAGCCGAAGGCGGCACTGGTCTTGGACCGGCTCGCCCAGGTCCTCTCCCGCTAATTCATTGCGCCGCGGCCCCAGCGATGGCCGCCTGAGTCCCAAGAAAGAGGAATTCCCCGGTGGAGAACCCAAGCCCTGCATCCTCCAGCGACAGCGTGGTCATCTCGGCCGTGCATGGCCCCATCGGCCATATCCAGCTGAACCGCGCCGGCAAGCTCAATGCTCTGACCCTGGAAATGCTCACCGAGCTGGGCCGGGTGCTGCGCGCCTGGGCCGCGGACCCTTCGATTTCCCTGGTGCTGCTCACCGGCCGCGGCGAGCGCGCCTTCTGCGCCGGCGGGGACATTGCCGATTTCCATGCAGCGGTCACCACCGGACGGCACCAGGACTTTGTTGATCTGCTCTCCGCCGAATTCGAGCTCGACTATCTGATCTCCGCCTACCCCAAGCCGCTGATCAGCTTGGCCCACGGGATCACCATGGGCGGCGGCATCGGGTTGGCCTCGCACGCACCGGTGCGCCTGGTGACCCCGAACGCCACCATGGGAATGCCCGAAGCGAAGATCGGCTACACCCCTGATGTGGGCGGCAGCCACCTGCTGGCCAACGCCCCGGGACACTTCGGCGAGTACTACGCCATGAGCGCGCAGTCCTTCACCGGAGCAGATGCAGTGCTTCTCGGTTTCGCCGACGTCGTGGTCACCGAGGAATTCGCCGAGAACATCCTCGATGAGCTCGAGGAGTTCGCCGGGCTGAATGCCGGCGAGATCGCGGCGGCCATCGAGGTCATGCACGGAGCCCCGGAGTCCTTCGCACTGGAGATGGATCGCGGCTGGATCGACCATGCTTTCAGCGCCGGCTCCCCGCAGGAAGTCATCGAGCGCCTGGGGCAGATGGTCCATCCCGCGGCGCAGCGCGCGGCGCAAATGCTGGCGGCGAACTGCCCCACCAGCATGGCCAGCGCGTTCTACAACGTGCGTGCCGCCCGTGCTGAGCAGGACCTGCGTTCGGCATTGGACCGCGAGCTGCGCTCGGCCCGCTACCTGATGCACCGCCCGGATCTTGCCGAGGGCATCCGCGCCCAGGTCATTGACAAGGACCGCAATCCCACATGGATTCCGGCTTCGCTGGACGGAGTCGACCACGCGGCCTTGCGGTCCCTGGCTGCTGATTCGGAAGGCTAGCTGTCGGCCCCGGGCTTGCCTTCTGGCCGGGTGACATCCGCATGCACCGGCCGCACCTTCGCTGATTCCCTCGGCTCGATGCGCGGTGCGCTCACCGCATCTTCTGGTTCGTGGACCGTCGACGGGGTGATGTCCACGCTCCTGGGCGCCGCATAGTCCAGCGGCGCATGCTCTCCGAAGTGGTCGGCATCCGCCTCATCCCAATCCTCCTTCCAGGAACTTGGAATGTCCTCTAGCAGCTCGCCGGGACGCAGCCACTGGAACAGCGAAGCGTAGGAGCGGGTGGACTGAAGGTTCACCCGGCGGCGCAGCATCCTGGTGTTCAGCTGTTCCGGGCTGGTCAGCCCCATCGAGGCCATGATCTGCGCGCATTCGGTGACGGTCAGGCGATGGTAGTTGTAGACGCGGTGCCCCTTGTCCTCCACATCCAGTGCGCGCATCAGTCGCTTGTTCTGCGTAGCCACGCCAACCGGGCAGTGGTTGGTGTGGCATTGCTGGGCTTGGATGCAGCCGGTGGCCATCATCATGGAGCGTGCCGAGAAGGTGAAGTCCGCCCCCTGGATCAGCCGCTTGATGATGTCCGAGCCGTTGGCGACCTTGCCCGCGGCGGCGAGGCGGATCTCATCGCGCAACCCGGCACCCACCAAGGTGTTGTGCACCAGCATCAAGCCTTCGGTCAGCGGCGCGCCAACATGGTCTTCGTATTCCAGCGGAGCGGCGCCGGTGCCGCCCTCGGCACCGTCAATGGTGATGAAATCCACCAGGATTCCGGTTTCCAGCATGCCCTTGCACAAGGCCATGACATCGGTGCGGGAACCGACGCAGAACTTGATCCCCACCGGCTTGCCGCCACTCAGTTCGCGCAGCTTCGCCACGAAATGCATCAACTCGCGCGGGGTGGAGAATTCTGCGTGGCTGGCGGGCGAAATGCAGTCCACGCCCATCGGGACATCGCGGGCCGCGGAGATCTCTTCGGTGACCTTGGCAGCTGGCAGCACGCCGCCGAGCCCTGGCTTGGCGCCCTGGGAGAGCTTGATGGTGATGCCCTTGACGTTCTCGTGGTTCGCCTTGGCCGCGAAGGTTTCCGGGTTGAAGCGGCCTTCCGGGGTGCGGCAGCCGAAGTAGCCCGAACCGATTTCCCAGAACAGGTCGGCACCGTATTCCAGGTGGTACTTGGTCAGCCCGCCCTCGCCGGTTTCGTGGACGAACTCGCCCGTCGCCGCTCCCTTGTTCATGGCGAGCACGGCGTTGGCGGACAGCGACCCGAAGCTCATCGAGGAGATGTTCATCAGCGAGATCTCGTAGGGCTTCGAGCATTGGCTGGAGCCCACCCGAACGCGGTGCTGCGAGGTTGCCGGGGCCACCGGGGCCGCCGAGTGCAGCAGGTATTCGTGGCCGACTTCATTGACGTTCAGCTCCGTGCCGAAGGCCTTGTGGCTATCTGCGCCCTTGGCCCGTGCATAGATCAGCGAGCGGGTATCGCGGCTGAAGGGGCGTCCATCGGTGTTGCGCTCGATGAAATACTGCTGGATCTCGGGGCGGATGAACTCGAAAAGGTAGCGGGCGTGCCCGACGATCGGGAAGTTGCGCAGGATCGCGTGCTTCTTCTGCGACAGGTCCCTGATGCCCAGCAGCACCAGCAAGCCGGTCAGCACGACGAGGATCCACCAGACCCATTCGCCGGAGGTGCCGGCAAGGATCGCGGTCACCACGAAGCCTGTGAATAGGACTGCCAGGAACAGGAGAACCACTATTCGCATCATATTGCGAGCCTAGTACGTCCCTGCCAGCTTGTCAGTCCCCTCAAGCCAGCGGCCGGTGAATCAGCTGGGCAGGATCCTGTCTGCTTCGCGCACCGACATGCGGGAGAACAAGGATTGCTCGTCGGCCAGCAGCTGATGCGCCGCACCGCGTTCGCGCACCTGGCCATCGTGGAGCACCAGCACGCTGCGCGCCCGGTTCAGGATCGAGAGCCGGTGGCTGATCATCAGCACTGCCATCCCTTCGGCGCGCCGGCGCTCCACAGCATCCAGGACCAGCTGCTCGCTGCTGGCATCCAGCGCGCTGGTGGATTCATCGAGGATCAGCACCGCAGGCTGGCGCAGCAGCGCCCTGGCCAGGGCCACCCGTTGCCGCTGGCCGCCGGAAAGCCGTGCAAAGCGATCCCCCAGCCGGGTCTGCAAACCGTCCTTCTGCTTGCGCAGCCATGGCCCCATGCCCAGCTCTTCAAGGACTGCTTCCATCGCCGCGTCGCTGATCCCCTCGGCACCGAGCAGCAGGTTCTCGCGCAGCGTGCCGCGGATCATCACCGCCTCCTGGGAGACCAGGATGATCCGCTGGCGCAATTGCGCCAAGCTCGCGGCTTCCAGCGGCACATCAGCAAAGCTCGCCTTGCCTTCCGCTTCCACCGACCGCACCAGGGCGGCGGCGATCGAGGACTTGCCGGACCCGCTCTCGCCCACCAGTGCGATCAAGGATCCCGGTTCGAGGTCGAAGTCCACGCGGCGAACTGCGCGATAGCCTTCGAATTCAACACAGAGATCCGAAACGCGCAGCGTGCCGGTGGCAGGCAACGGCACCGGGTTGGCTGTTTCATGCACCGGATGACTGGCTGCCGCGGTGGCGTGCAGCCGGCGAGCGCTGGCCAGCGAGTCCTGCAGGCCCAGGATGAAGCCGTCCACGGCGCGCACCGCTTCATAGGACGGGACCAGGGCGCAGCACAGCAGGAGCAGCGTGCCGAATTCTCCGGCGGATCCCAGCAGGACAAAGAGCGTGAGCAGGCTGCCCCAGATCACCAGCTGGGTCAGCGTGGCCCGTACCGCGGTCCAGCTACCGGTCGAGCGGGCGGCCTGCCTGGTCTGCTGCAGGCTGCCCCGCAGGCTCTCCATGACCGGTTTGCCGGCGTTGAAGCCGTGGATCACGTCGATGCCGGCCAGCGTGTCGGCCAGCAGCTGATTCTGGACTCCGCGGGCGGCGGCGGTGCTCCGGGCGCTGGAGCGCAGGGAGCCGACGCCGATGGCCGGGATGAGCACGCCAATGAGCACATAGCCGGCGAGCAGCACCAGGGCCGGTTCGCCGCCGAAGATCGTCCAGGTGCCCCAGGTTCCCAAGGCGCTGACTACTACGGCCGCCACGGCCGGGGGCAAGGTGTGCGCGAAGAACACCTCGACCTTGTCGATGTCGCTGGTGGCCTTGGCGAGCATCCCGCCGGAATTCTTGGTGTCGGCGGTGAATGGCGCTTGGCGTTCGAAGGCCTCGTACATGCGGTTGCGCAATCGTGCCAGCGACAGGAACGCCACCCGGTGGCCAACATACTGTTCCAGGTAGCGCAGTGCTCCCTTGGCCAGTCCCAGGAAGATCACCGCGGCTGCCAGCATGCCCCAGCCGGTGCCGGCTGGCAGCAACCCGGTGTCCAGCTGCAGGGCCTTAGCCAGGCCGAGGCCGGCGATGACGTAGATTCCCAGGGACGCCAGCCGGGTGGCGCAGGCGAGCACGCAGGCCAGCAGCAGCGGCGGGAGCAGATCCCTGGTGCTGCCCAGCAGCCAGGCGACGGTCTTGAGCGTGGAGGTTTTCTGTGTATGCATTAGTTCCCCTCCCCCATTTCGGTCCGGCCGCCGGTGTGCAGGGCTTCGGCGCGGTGGCGGAATCCGTCCATTGCCTCTTTGAGATAGCCATCGGTGGCCAGCAGTTCTTCGCGGCTTCCGGCTTGGATGAGCTGTCCCTGGTCCATGACCAGCACATAGTCGTAGTCGGCGAGCAGGCCCAGACGGTGGGTGACGGTAATGACCGTGGTGCTGCGGTCCAGGGTACGCAGGGCCCCGAGCACTTCCGCTTCGCTCTGCACATCCAGGGCGCTGGTCGGTTCATCGAGCAGCAGTATCGGACGCTGCGCAAGCAAGGCCCGGGCGAGCGCCAGGCGTTGGGCTTGGCCGCCGGAGAGGCGTGACCCGCCCTCGCCCAGGCGTTGGTCCAATCCATCGGGTTGTCCCTCGAACCACGGTCCCAACCCGACCCGGCGCAGCGTGTGGAGCAGTTCGCCGTCGCTGGCGCCTGGCGCACCGAGCAGGAGGTTCTCGCGCAGGCTCATGCCAAAGAGCGTTGCCTGCTGTTCCACCACGGCGGTGCTGGCTTTCAGGGTTGCCGGGCCCATGGCCTGGCGGGCATCGCGGATGGTGCCGTCCGACGCTTCGAGCTGTCCCTGGAGCACGCGCAGCAGGGTCGTCTTGCCGCTGCCCGATGGCCCGATGATGGCGGTCCGCGAGCCTGCCGGGAAATGCCAGGAAATGCCGGACAGCGCCTGCTGCCCGCTGTCGTAGCCGGCGCTGACGCCGTCCAGGATCAGATCGCGGTGGCGCAGGTCCACGTCCAGCGGGTTGGCCATGGAGCGGTGCATCGGGATGCCGGCGACCTCTGCCAGCTTCTTCTCGGCGGCTTTACCTGTCATCCCGATGTAGAAGAAGCTGCCCACGTAGTTCACCGGCGCGAGCATCAAGAAGCTCAGGATCACCAGGGACAGCGCTGCGCCCGGGGAGATCGCCCCGGAGCCGGCGCGCCACCAGGCCAGCAGGCAGGCGGTGGCGAGCAGCAGCACGGCAAAGCTTGAATCGATGACCAGCAGGATCAGCTGGTTGCGGGCCAGCAGCTTCATCACCTGCTGTCGTACCCGTTCGGTGGCCTTTTGAATGCGGGCGCCCATCCAGCGGCTGCCGCCGTTGAGCTTGAGCATGCCCAGGGAACGCAGCGCATCAAGGAAGGTCGCCGAGAGGATGCCCTGGGCTCGGCGGTATTCTCCGTTCGAGGCGCCGAAGCGCCGCTGGAAGCCCAGCACGATGACCGGAACCAGTGCGGTGGGAACCAGCATCAGCAGTGCGCTGAGCGGGTCAATGGCAAAGGCGATGAAGCACAGGATCAACACCGGGGTGGCCACCGCGGAGACGGCCGGGCCGATGAAGCTTGAACGGTACTTCACCGACCGTTCCACCGAATCCATGGCAACATGGACCAGTTCCCCCTCGCCTGCGGCACGCACTGCCAGCGGGCCGATGGACAGGTAGTGCTTGAGCAGCTTCATGCGGTGGTGCTCGGTGAGGTCTTGGCCGTTGCGCGAGATCACCACGGGAATCAGGAAGGTGGCGACGGCCATGGCCAGCAGCTCGCCGATAGCACTGAAATACCATTGGGCGCCCAGCCGGCGATGGGACAAGAGCTCATCCAGGCCCTGGCCCACGACGATCACCAGGCCGGCGGTTCCGGCCGCGGCAATCAGGCTCAGTGCCACCACGATGGCTGTTGACGCCGAAAAAATTCCAAAGACCCTACGCACCCTCCTATCCTAGGCCAGAGCCACCCGGCAGCCGCCCGCCGCGGAATGTGCCGTCAAGGCGCGGGCCGTTGAAGCGTCATACATTGCCCGTGGCCTGCGAAGTGCGCGAAACTGGAGTGCATGAGCACTCCGGAGCTGAAACAACGTCCGCATTCTGTCACCTTGCGGTTCCTCGCCGCGCCGACCGACGTCGATGTGACCGGGATTGTGGCTGCGGGCACCGTTCTCGAATGGGTCGACAAGGCCGCCTACGCCGCAGCGGTGGGATGGTCCTCCAGCTATTGCGTCACCGCCTATGTCGGCAACATCCATTTCGAGGACCCGATCCACTCCGGCGATTTGGTGGAGGTCACCGCTTCGGTGGTGTACACCGGCACCAGCTCGATGCATATCCATACCGAGGTGTCCTTCAGCGATCCGCGCGAATTGCGGCCGGTGAAATCCAGCAGCTGCCTGGTGATCTTCGTAGCCGTGGACGAGGAGGGCAAGCCGACACCGGTTCCAACGTTCACCCCGGGCACGGCCAAGGAAATCGCCATGCGCGAGAATGCGCTGGCACGCATCGAGATCCGCGAGCAGATTGTCGCGTCCATGAATGGCCAGGTCTACACCGATGAAGGCACCGCCGAGCGGGTTGTCCTGCGCTTTTTGGCGGCGCCGACCGATGTGAACTGGGGCGGCAAGGTGCACGGCGGCATCGTGATGAAGTGGATCGATGATGCCGCGGAGCTGTGCGCGGCCCGCTACTGCCAGCAGGAAACCGTTGCGGTGTTCTCCGGCGGGGTGCGCTTCTACCGGCCGCTGCTGATCGGCCACCTGGTAGAGGTCGAAGCCCGCCTGGTCTATACCGGCAACAAGGGCATGCACATTGCCGTGCACGTGCGTTCGGGCGATCCGAAGACCACCAACATGCAGCTGACAACCTACTGCCTGACCGTGATGGTCACGCGGGATGAAACCGGGACTGCTGTTCCGGTCAAGCCGCGGGTTCCGGTCTCCGAGGAGGACCGGCGGCTCTGGAATCACGCCCGCGACCTGCTGGCCATCCGCGCGAACGCGCCCGGCGGCTACACCCCAGTGCATCTGGCCGAGGAGAACGCCAAGTGAGCACAGATAAGCCATTCGTCAAGGTTTGCGGCCTCTCCACAGCCCAGGACGTGGACGTCGCCGTGGCCCACGGCGCCGATGCCGTCGGGTTCGTGCTGACCGAAAGCGTCCGCGAAATTCCGGTCCAGCGCGCTGCCGAACTGGTCAAGGCGGTTCCCGCAGGCATTGCCACCGTGGCAGTCTTCCGCGGCGAGGACATCGGCAAGGTGCTGGAGCGGGCCGGACGGGCCGGCGTGGGCTGGGTGCAGCTGCATGGGCAGCGCACGGCCGCGGATGTGGCAGCCGCTCACGAGGCGGGGTTCAAGGTCATCCGCGCGGTGCGACGCAATGACTCCGAAGAGCAGTTCGCCGATTGGGGCGAGGAGCTGCTGCTCATCGACGCCTCGGTTCCAGGCAGCGGCGAAAGCTGGGACTATGCGGCGGTGAAGGACCTGGCCGCGGGACGCCGCTGGCTGGTGGCCGGCGGGCTGTCCGCGCAGAATGTGGCTGAAGCCTTGGACGCCTCCGGCGCTTTCGGCGCCGATGTCTCTTCCGGCGTGGAGTCAGCGCGCGGGGTCAAGGATCCCAAGCTGATCGCCAGTTTCATCGAAGCAGCCAAGTCCTAGCCAAGCTCCCCGCGACAGCTGATTCAGCGGATCCAGTTATGCGGGGCGGGCTTGCGGGTGCTGGGCAGCGCACCGTCCTCGCGCCATTGGTGCAGCCATTGAGGCAGCACCAGGTCTTCCGGCATTTCCAAGCCGACAGCCGCCAGGATTTCCTCATTGGGAACTGCGCCCTTTTTCGAGGTCATGCGGGTGGCAATGTAGGCGCGGGCGTAGATCTCGCCCTTCACCACGATGCGCTGCTCGAAGTAGATGCACTTGTCGTCCATGCCGATCAGCCGGGTTTCCTGCGAGAACTTGGTTCCCAGGCGGACCGACTTGCGGAAGGTGACGGTCTCGGTCTGCACGACCGGAACCCACTTGTTCTTGGACATGATGTCCCAGACGCCTGAGCGGAACATCAGATCGAAACGTCCGAGGTCGAAGATGGAAAAGTACATGCCGTTGTTGATGTGGCCGGCAAAGTCGATATCGGTCAGCGTGGCGCGCATGTCCACTGAGCTGGTGTCGAACAAGGTCAGCTTGGAAGCCTTCTTGCTTTTCAGGTAGACCATGAGAATTCGGAAAATCATGTGCATACCATCACATTACTCGTTAGTAACCTTTATTCCTAGATCATGTCCTTCCCAGCTCAGCATCGAGACTAAGCCTCCAGGCTCATGCCCGGAACAGCGCAAAACGGTAAAATCGGTTCCAATGCCTGGCCAACGCAACAAACAAGGAACATCATGCGCCGACTGCCCGAGCTAGTTCACCGTCGGCTCCCGACGCTGCCTCCGGTGGATTGGGCACGCCCCGCTCCCGATCGGAAGGGACTGCGCCGCGATGTGATCGTTGCCGCGGGCTTCCTGCTGCTGGCGCTGGCCATGCACGAACTCATGCAGTCCCTGACCGAACGGGAGGACGCGCCAGATCGCCTGCTCTCCTACCTGGTCCTGGCGTCCTTGATCGTGCCGCTGATGTTCCGCCGGCGCTGGCCGATTTCGATGATGCTCATCGGTTCGGCTGCCTTCTTCGGCGCCGGTAACGAGAACACCTACCGGGTCGGCATGGAACTCTGCGCGCAGCTGGCCTATTTCATTGGCATCTACACGGCGGTTACCTGGTCGAAGAACCGCCGGGGCCTGTGGACGGCAATGAGCGTGGTGCTGTTGTTCATGGCCACCTGGCTGATCATTTCCTTTTTCTCCTCGGACCTGTTCAAGGCGACCGGCACCTCCATGGTCGAAGAACCGGCAGGCGTCCTGCCCACAACCACGGCCTTCGTCCTCTACAACCTGCTGATGAACCTGATGTTCTTCGGAGGTGCGATCTTCCTTGGCATGGTCAGCTGGACCAATGCCTATGCCAGCCAGATCGTCGAAATCCAGGCGCAGCGCATTGCCGAGCAGTCACAGCAGCTGGCAGACCGCGCGGTCAACCAGGAACGGCTGCGCATTGCCCGCGAATTGCACGATGTCATCGCCCACCACATCGCCTCGGTGGGCGTCCAGGCTTCGGCCGCCCGCATGGTGCATGACCGGGATCCCCAGCAGTCAATCGAGCTGATGCGCGGCATCGAATCCTCGGCTCGCAGCGCAGTCAGCGAAACACGGGCCCTGCTGGGCGTATTGCGCGAACATGACGACCCGGATGATGTGCCGGGCTCGGCCGAGGGCGCACGGAACCCCGAACCGTCCATGGCGCAGCTCGACGAGCTGATCGCCACGAATGAGCGGCAGGGACTGGGCATCCAGCTCTCGTGCGATGAGCACCAGCCCGGTTTCATTTCTTCCCTGCCAGCCGGCCTGTCGCTCGCGCTCTACCGCATCAGCGGCGAGGCCTTGGCCAACGTCCGCGCGCATTCCACTGCCCGCACAGCCACCTTCTCGCTGCGCTCGGGAACCGATGCGGAGGGCGCATGGGTAGAAGTCGAAGTCACCGACAGCGGCCGTCCCCGGCCTGATTCAGCCGGAGGCGGCTACGGCCTGCGCGGCATCCGCGAACGCGCCAAGCTGCATCACGGGCTGGTGGAAATCGGCCCGCGCATTCCGCACGGCTGGCGCACCCGAGCCCGGTTGCGGGTGGTGTCCGACGCGGCAACTAGACTGTCATCATGAGCAAAATTACCGTGGTGATCTGTGACGATCAGTCCCTGATCCTGTCGTCGCTGAAATTGATCTTGCAAACCGACCCGCAAATCCAGGTCATCGGCACGGCAGAGAACGGTCAAGCGGGCCTGGACCTGGTCCGCGAGCTGAATCCCACGGTGGCGCTGATGGATATCCAGATGCCGCAGATGGACGGCATCGAAGCCACCAAGCTCATCGCCAGCACCACGCAGACCAAGGTCATCGTGCTGACCACCTTCAACCGCGACGACTACCTCTTTGACGCCATGGATGCCGGCGCTAGCGGTTTCCTGCTGAAGAATGCCGAACCTGAAATGCTGGTCACCGCTGTGCACCAGGTCGCCGCCGGCCATGGCCTGCTCTCCCCCGAAGTCACGCTGAAGCTCATCCAGCGTGGCACCAGGGCTGGCGCTGGCGCGGATTCGGCAGAGCCATCTGCCGAAGCGCAACGGCTTGAGACGCTCACCGAACGCGAACGCCAGGTCCTGTCCGAGCTGGCCCAGGGCAAGAACAACCAGGAAATCGCAGCGGTGCTCTCGCTGTCTGAAGCCACGGTGAAGACCCACCTGTCCAACCTGTTGGCAAAACTGCACCTGCGCGACCGGGTCCAGGGTGTCCTCTTCGCCCACCGCGCCGGACTCATCCAATAGTTTCATTCCCCAGAGGGAGCGCAAATGCGCCGTCTTTTCCTAAGCTGATGAGCAGGAACAATATCTGGCAGAGGAAAGCATGCTTGAGCTACATCATGTGTCGCGGTCATTCGCGCAGAATCCAGTCCTGAACGACATCAGCTTCACCGTACCGGGCGGGGCGCTGACCGGATTCGTCGGCGCCAATGGTGCCGGCAAGACCACCACCATGCGCATCATCATGGGATTGCTCAGCGCCGATTCGGGTTCCGTGACGCTCAACGGCCAGCCGCTGACCGGGGCTACGCGCCCCAACTTCGGCTACATGCCCGAAGAGCGCGGCCTGTATCCCAAGCAGCCCGTCATCGACCAGCTGGTCTACCTCGGACAGCTGCATGGCCTGACCCGCTCCGGTGCGCGGAAACGCGCCATGGAACTGCTGGCCCGCTTCGGACTCGATGACCGAGCCAAGTCGAAGCTCGAATCGCTGTCCCTGGGCAACCAGCAACGCGTGCAGGTCACCGCGGCACTGCTGCACGAGCCCGATGTGCTCATCCTCGACGAACCCTTCAGCGGCCTCGACCCCATCGCCGTTGATGCGATGAGTTCGATCTTGCGCGACTATGCGGCGCGCGGCGTTCCGGTGCTCTTCTCGTCGCATCAGCTGGATCTGCTCGATGTGCTGGTGGATCATCTGGTGATCATCCAGGACGGCAGGATCCTGGCTGATTCCTCGGCTGATGAGCTCCGTGCAACCCAGGCTTCCCGCCACCGGCTCTCCCTGGGTTCCGACACCGGGTGGCTGCGCAGCGAACCTGGCGTCACCGTCATCGATATTTCGGGCCACGAGGCTTTGGTGAATTTCGATTCCGAATCAGATGCCCAACGCGTGCTGGCCACCGCCATGAGCCGCGGCCCGGTGGCAGAGTTCGCGGTCCACCGCCCTTCGCTGGCCGACATCTACCGGGAGATCATCAAGTGAACGCTTCCACAGCCCCCTGGCTCATCGTTGCCCTGCGCGAAGTCGAAACGAAGCTGCGCGACAAGGCCTTCATCATCAGCACCATCGTGACCTTGCTGTTCATCGTCGGCTCGGTGGCCATTACCGGTGTCCTCGGCAATCGCGCCTCGCATTTCACCGTGGCAGCCACCGACGATACGAGTTACCAGGTGCTGGAGCAGGTGATCAAGGATCGCCCCGACGATGTGGAATTGAGCATTTCACGGCTTACTCCAGAGAATGCCAAGCAGCAGCTCTCCGCCGAGCAGCTGAGCGCCATCTTGTCCGCTTCGGATGACGCACAGGAATTCACGTTGACCGGTTTCAACGAGGTTGACCAGGAGCTCAGCTCCCTGGTCCGCGAGGCGATGAAATCGGTGATGACCGATCAACTACTCGCAGAGGCCGGACTGGAATCATCCAGCCTGCCCGATAATGACGACTTGGTCACCGACCAGCTTCACGGCGACTCCGAACGGGCGGCGATGGCAAGTGTCATGGGACTGGTCTTCTCCTTCCTCTTCTACATGGCGGCGTTCCTCTTCGGCATGCCCATAGCCAATTCGGTGATTGAGGAAAAGCAGAACCGCGTGGTCGAGATCCTGGCCAGCACCATCCGCCTGCACCAGCTGCTGGCAGGAAAAATCATCGGCAATGTCATTCTGGCGATGCTCCAGCTGCTGGCCTTCCTCAGCATCGGCTTGCTGGCCGCCTACATTTCCCCGATCCAGATCCCGTTCCTCGGAATCGTCACCCAGGTGGCCGGATGGTTCGTGGTGTTCTTCTTCGGCGGCTTCCTGCTCCTGGCCGGGATCTGGGCGGCCCTGGGGTCCTTGGCTACCCGCACCGAGGATCTGCAGCAGTCCAGCGGGCCAGTGGTAGGGCTGTTGATGGCGGTGCTGTTCATCGGGTTGTATGCCAAGGGCAGCTTCCTGGTGGTCGCTTCCTACATTCCCATCGTCTCCTCGGCGGCGATGCCCATCCGCCTGCTCTCCGGCGAAGTAGCGATCTGGGAACCGGTGCTTTCCCTGGCCATCCTGCTTGCCGCCTGCTGGCTCGTCTTGCTGTTCGCGGAGCGGATCTACCGCCGGGCGGTAATGCACACCGGTGGCGCGCTGACCTTGCGCAAGGCACTGAAGCTCGAGGTCTGAGCCGGTGAAGCGGGACCAAGACGTTGCACAGCCAGCGTCACTAGACTTGAACAAGTGAGCGAAGAAAAACCACTGTTGCATCTGCCGGCCCGCCTGATCATTGTCTGGCTGGTGCTGATCGTTGGCATTACCGGATCCACGCTGCTGTCCACCGCCGACTATGTCACCGGTGGCAGCCTGTTCTCGCTGATTGCCCTCTGGGTGATCAGGCTCGTGGCGATCGGCAGCTTCTGGCTGCTCGAAGCACGCAAGGACACGAAGATCTTCGCGATGCTGCTGGTCCTGCTATCGCTGGTCCTGGACATCCTGCTGAAGCTGCCAGTGCTGGACACCGTGGAGTACGGCGACTGGTTCCTGGTCTCCGCGCTGGATCTGACCGGCATGTACACCGGCTACTTCACCGTGTGGGGCATCGTGCTCCCGGTGCTGTCGCTGGCCGGCTGGTTCATCCTGCGTCCGCGCCAGCTCGCCGGCTGGATTGTTGGCCTGCTCTCCGCGGTGGGCCTGGGTTTCGTTGCCCTGTCGGTTGCAGGTTCAGCCAGCGGATCCGTCTTCGCCTTCACCCTGGCGACCTTGGCGCGCTACCTTGTTCCTGCGCTGCTCGCCGCCGCGGCCGATTTCCTGGCCGCCAAGCTCAAGGAACGCAAGAAGTAGATAGTTCTCAAGAAAAAGGCTGTGGCCAGCATCCATTCACCTGGATGCTGGCCACAGCCATATGTGCTTACTCGCTAGATCAACTCATCGCTGAGGTGATTAGGGGTGCCGAAGCGGTGCGCGGTAATGGATACCGCCTGCTCATGCAGGAACGGAAGCATTTCCACACGCCCGGCGGCGGTTACCGGAGAAGCATAGACGGCCACGTCCGGCTTGCCGTTGGTCGCCTCGGCAACCGCCTTCACCGAGCCGCCGATCAGGCGGATGCGGGCAGCGGAATCCGGGCCGGTCTTCGCCGCCAGCTTCGCCGCGCGGGCGGCGAAGGCCGCGGCATCCTCGCGCACCACGGTGACCGAGTTCTCGGCCAGCAAGTTGCGCACGCCTAGCGGCAGCGGCACATCAGCGGAGAAGAGCACGCGGGACCCTGCGGTGACGCCGGCGGCGATAACGCGCAGTGCCTCGGCCAGGCCGTGGCCGCTGGTGGCTTCCTCGAAGCGCACGGTCACATCGACCGGACGGTAGCGCAGGATGTTGCGTTCTGCGAGCAGGCCCGAGCGATCCTTGGCCTGGTTGAACTCGGTGTTCCACCACAGCTTGTCGCTGGCCAGCGCGGAGCGCAGCCACTGCGCCTGATCGGCTTCCAGTTCGGCGGTGTTCAGCAGGCGTTCGTCGAAGGCCGAGAGCGCCGCGCCCTGCTTGGCCGGTGCATCGGTCCACGAGCCCATGCCGACCAGGTAGTTCGGTCCGCCGGCTTTGGTGCCTGCGCCGATGGCCGACTTCTTCCAGCCGCCAAATGGCTGGCGCTGCACGATGGCGCCGGTGATGCCGCGGTTGGCGTAGATGTTGCCCGCCTGGATGTTCTCCAGCCAGTAGCCCATCTCCGCCGAATCCAGCGAGTGCAGGCCCGAGGTCAGTCCGTAGTCCACCTCGTTGACGATCTCTACCGCTTCTTCCAGCGTATCGGCGGTCATCACGCCGAGGATCGGGCCGAAGTATTCGGTCTTGTGGTATTCGCTGCCGCGGGCCACGCCGTAGCGCACGCCCGGCGAGTAGAGCTTGCCCGAATCATCGAGCTGCGTCGGCTCGATAGCCCAGCGCTCCCCGGCGCCCAGGGTGGTCAAACCGCGCTTGAGCTTCTCGCCCGGCTCGCCGATCAGCGGGCCCATCTGCGATTCCGGGTTCCACGGGTAGCCGACCTTCAGCGACTTCACCGCGTCGATCAGCTGGTTGTTGAAGCGGCGGGATTCTGCCACAGAGCCCACCAGCACCACCAGCGAGGCGGCCGAGCACTTCTGTCCGGCGTGGCCGAAGGCCGAGGCCACGACATCGCGGGCGGCCAGGTCCAGGTCCGCGTTCGGGGTGACGATGATGGCGTTCTTACCGGAGGTCTCGGCCAGCAGCGGCAGGTCCTTGCGGAAGGAGCGGAACAGCTCAGCGGTCTCGTAGCCGCCGGTGAGGATCAGGCGGTCAACGCGCTCATCGGCAACCAGCTGCTGGCCCAGCGAGCGGTCGCCCACGAAGACCAGCTGCAGCACGTCCTTGGGCACCCCGGCATCCCACAGGCACTGCACCATGACTGCGCCCACACGGGCGGCCTGGGTGGCAGGCTTGATGATCACCGCGGACCCGGCGGCCAGCGCGGAGAGCGTGGAGCCGGCTGGGATCGCCATCGGGAAGTTCCATGGCGGGGTCACCACGGTCAGCTTCGAGGGGACGAACTTCGCGCCGTCCACGGCATCCAGTTCGCGGCCCAGTTCGGCATAGTAGTGCGCGAAGTCGATGGCTTCGGAGACTTCCACATCGCCCTGGTCGATGGTCTTGCCGCATTCGGAGCCCAGCACCTCCAGCAAGGTGGCACGGCGCTCCTCGAAGAGCAGGCCGGCGCGGTGCAGGATCTGCGCACGCTCGGCCGAGCCCAGCTGCTGCCAGCCGGCCGCCGCTTCCACGCCCATGGCGATGGCTTCGTCGAGCTCGCCGGCGCTGTTCAGCGTATTGCCCTTCACCAGGTCCTTGCCCAGCGGCGAGTCCTGCATCTTGGACAGGATCTCGCGTCCCCAGGCACGGTTCTGCGCCAGGTCCGGGTCGGTATCCGGGGTGTTGAAGAATTTGGTGGTGCCGTCGGCGAAACCTGCCACGCGGGCGCCCAGCTCAGGGTCCGGGACCTGGCGGTTCTGCACGCGGTGCGGGGCGGGAACCACATTGGTCATGGTTTCCAGCGACGCGAGGAAGCGGTTCTTCTCGCGTTCGAACAATTCCTCGTTCTTGGCCAGCTCGAAGACTGCCGACATGAAGTTTTCCTGGCTGGCGCCTTCTTCGAGGCGGCGGATCAGGTAGGCGATGGCCACGTCGAATTCCTGCGGGTGCACCACCGGGGTGTAGAGCAGCAGCGAGCCGACCTCCTTGCGCACCGCTTCGGCCTGGCCGGTGGCCATGCCCAGCAGCATTTCGAACTCGATGCCATCGGTGACGTTGCGCGACTTGGCCAGCAGCCAGGCCAAGGCGACATCGAAGAGGTTGTGCCCGGCAATGCCGATGCGGATGTTCTCCACATGTTCCGGGCGCAGGGCGTATTCCAGCACCGACTTGTAGCTGGTGTCGGAGTCCTGCTTGGTGTGCCAGGTGGCCAGCGGCCAGCCGTGGATGTCCGCTTCCATGGTTTCCATGGGCAGGTTGGCGCCCTTGACCACGCGGACCTTGATTGGCGCGCCGCCGTCGGCCACGCGGGCCGCGGAGAATTCCTGCAGCTGGATCATCGCGCCCAGGGCATCGGGCAGGTAGGCCTGCAGCACGATGCCGGCTGGCAGCTCCTTGAACTCCGGCTTGGACAGGATCTTGGTGAAGACCGCGATGGTCAGCTCCAGGTCCTTGTACTCTTCCATGTCCAGGTTGATGAACTTCTTCTTCGGGCTGCTGGCAGCCAGCTGGTACAGCGGCTGCAGCTTTTGAACGATGTGCTCCACTGCTTCGTCGAAGGCCCAGTGGTTGTGCGGGGCGACGGTGGAGGAAACCTTGATCGATACGTAGTCCACGTCATCGCGTTCAAGCAGCTTGGTGGTGCCATCCAGCCGGCGGGCGGCTTCGCCTTCGCCGAGGATGGCCTCGCCGAGCAGGTTGACGTTCAGGTGCACGCCCTCGCGCTTGATCTTGGAGATCGCGCCGCCGAGCTTGGCGTCGGAGGCGTCGATGATCAGGTGGCCCACCATTTCGCGCAGGACCCTGCGGGCGATGGGGACAACTACCTGCGGCATAGCCGGGGCCAGGGCGCCGCCGACGGCGACGGCCTTGCGCATGTACCAGGGCAGGAAGCCTGGAACCATGGGGGCCAGCTGCTTGAGGTTGGCCGCCGCGACCTTCAGGTCTTCGGGGCGGATCACGCCGTCGACGAAGCCCACGGTGAAGTCCAGGCCCTTGGGATCCTTGAGCACGCCGGCCAGGCGGGCGGCGGCGGCATCCACCGGGTAGTCGGAGGCTTCGGTGAGCCAGCGGCGCACCAGCTTGATGACGTCGTCAGCAAGTTCGGCCGGCGAGGTGAGCGGGTTGCCGTCGGCATCCAGTGCGGCTGGCACTGCCTGCTGGGTATGGGTGAAAGACACTGGTGGTCCCTTCGATGCAATTCGTACTTGTGGTTCGGCACCGAACGCTGATGTCGTTGTGGCTTGTCCCGGCGTTTGGCCGTTGCCGGCGGAGCGCAAGAAAAAGCTGTGTGCAAGATCGAGTATGAACCCTTATTGTCTTAAGCAAAAGTGAACAAAGCCGAAGATAATCGTTCGGTTTTGCCAAAGTATCCGGGCTCCGTGAGTCCGCATTAACTGAATGGCGGGAAAACCTTGCTTGAACTGAGAAGATTGCGCCTGCTTCGCGAGCTGCATATCCGCGGAACCATTGCCGAGGTGGCCGATGCGCTGAGCTACTCGCCCTCCTCGGTGTCGCAGCAGCTGAGCCAGCTGGAAGCGGAAACCGGGGTGGAGCTCCTGCGGCGCACCGGGCGCACGCTCAAGCTCACCCCGCAGGCGCAGATCCTGGTGGCCCACACCGAAGAGCTGCTCGACTCGATGGAACGTGCCGAAGCCGATTTGTCCGCGGCCATGTCCACGGTGTCAGGCACCGTCAGGCTGGCAGTTTTCCAGACCGCCATGCTGCGTCTCATGCCGCCGGTGCTGCGCGAGCTGCGCATCAAGCACCCGAACCTGCGGGTGGAAATGAGCCAGCAGGAACCAGCCGATGCGTTGAATGAAACCAGCAGCCGCAACTTCGATCTGGTGGTCGCCGAGCAGTACTCGGGGCACTCGGCGCCGCACTACGACAACCTCGACCGGCGTGTTCTGACTCACGATCCGATCCGCCTGGCCCTGCCGGCGCGAGGCGGAGCCGGGAACGCCGAATTCGACCGGGTGCACCACCTGGAGCATGCCCTTTCCCTGCCCTGGGTGGTCGAGCCCGACGGGGCCGCCAGCCGGCACTGGGCGCTGCAGGCCTGCCGGCTGGCCGGGTTCGAGCCTGACCTGCGCTACGAAACCGCTGATTTGCAGGCTCACGTGCAGCTTGTCGCCTCGGGCAATGCCGTGGCGATGCTCCCGGATCTGGTGCTGCGCGACCAGCGCCACGCGCTGCGCACGGTGGATCTTCCCGGCGCTCCCGAGCGCACGATCTTCACCGCCATGCGGCATTCTTCCGTCCAGTCTCCGGCCATCCGCGCGGTACGCAAATCGCTGCATGCCCAGCCCGGAATGAGTGATGCAAGCAACTCGGCGATTTTGGCTACACCTGCAGACTTCGATACGGTCGACTAGATAACAGATAGATCACAGACCGAATGGCACCCGGCGACAAACCCGGGAAATAGTGCCATAGTGGTGACTCGCACCACAGAAATCCGCGCCTTTGGCGGCTGGGAATAGCCGCGGGCACAAACGGTAATGAGGAAAAATGTCCGACCAGACTTTCCAGATGATTGCGATCGCAATTTACATGGCCGCGATGCTTGGCATCGGCTACATTGCATATCGCCGCACCAACAACATTGACGACTACATGCTGGCCGACCGCGGCCTGAAGCCCTGGGTTGCCGCCCTGTCCGCCGGCGCCTCCGACATGTCAGGCTGGCTGCTCATGGGCCTGCCCGGCGCCATCTACCTCGGCGGCCTGCACGAGTCGTGGATCGGCATCGGCCTGCTCATCGGCGCCTGGCTGAATTGGAAGTTCGTCGCCCCGCGCCTGCGCTCCTACACCGCAATCGCGCAGAACGCCATCACCATCCCGAGCTTCTTCGAAAAGCGCCTGAAGGACAAGGCGCACCTGCTGCGCATCGGCTCCTCGCTGATCATCCTGGTGTTCTTCACCTTCTATGTCTCCTCGGGCATGGTGGCCGCAGGCAAGTTCTTCCAGGCATCCTTCGGCTGGCAGTACCTTGCGGGCATGATCTTCGTCGCAGTCATCACCCTGCTCTACACCCTGTTCGGCGGCTTCCTCGGAGCTTCGCTGACCGATATGGTCCAGGGCGTGCTGATGTTCGCGGCGCTGATTGCCGTGCCAATTGTGGCAGTCATCCAGATCGGCAGCATCGGGGACATCACCTCGAAGGTCACCGAAGTCAATCCCGAAGCGTTCAACCTGTTCTCCTCCTTCAATGACAACGGTGCGATCCTTGCCACCGTGGCCATCTTCTCCACCGCCGCCTGGGGCCTGGGCTATTTCGGCCAGCCGCACATCATCGTGCGCTTCATGGCGCTGCGCACCCCGGCTGAAGCCAAGACCGCACGACGCATCGGCATCGGCTGGATGTTCCTGACCACCCTGGGCGCCGTGGCCACCGCGTTCATCGGCGTCGCCTACTTCGCCAAGGAGCCGCTGGACAAGGCCAGCAGCGAGACCGTCTTCCTGCTGCTCAGCCAGATCTTCTTCCACCCGCTGATCGCCGGCCTGGTGCTGGCCGCGGTGCTGGCCGCGATCATGTCCACCATGTCCTCGCAGCTGATCGTCTGCTCCTCGGCACTGGTGGAGGACCTGTACAACATCACCGGCCGCAAGGCTTCGCCCAAGGCCCTGGTCATGCTGGGCCGCTCCGGCGTGCTGCTGGTGGCCGTAATCGCGGCCCTGCTGGCGCTGGACCCTGGCTCGTCCATTCTCAAGCTGGTCTCCTTCGCGTGGGCGGGCTTCGGCGCCGCCTTCGGCCCGGTCGTCCTGCTGGCCCTGTACTGGCGCAAGCTGACCGCCGTAGGCGGTTTCGCCGGCATGGTCGCTGGCGCCGTCGTGGTGTTCATCTGGGGCAACGTCAAACCGCTGTCCGCGGCCATGTACGAGATCGTCCCGGGCTTCCTCGCCGCACTGGTTGTCGCATGGCTGGTTTCCCGGGCAACCTACCGCCCGAACCCGACCATCGATGCCGAGTTCACCGAAATGGAACAGGAAGTCGGTTCGAAGGTCACCGCCTAGCCGGCATCCCGGTGCAAAGCTCCCCTGGCCATCTGGGCCAGGGGAGCTTTCCCGTTGCAGGGCCCGGTGTAACAGTTCGGCCTGGCTTTCAGCTCCTGCCAGCCGAAGCGCACCGGGCACAGTAGCCTAGAGCTATGCCCGAGCAACCGAGCTGGAAGGAACGATTCCAAGATGAGCACCACGAGCAAGTTCACGCACTGGCAGCGCACCGAGTCGCAATTCCTGGCCGCTGACCCGCAGGCCGTCTACTCGATCGTGGGCAACCTGTCGCAGACCGGGCAGTGGATGAAGAGCTTCGACGGCTTCATCGTGCACGATGACCAGCGCGGGGTGGGCACGAAGGTCGACCTGCTGCCGCCGGGCAAGCTCTTCGGCCCATTGCACCGCAGCACCGCCCCGTCGGGTTCCATCACCCGGCGCAACCTGGACACCCTGATGGTGGAATTCACCCAACCGCAGCCCGCCGGCGAGATGGTCTTGCGCTGGCAGGTCGAGCCGCTTGAGCACGGCTGCGTGCTGCGCTTCACCGTTGAGCTCAACGGCCCGGGCACCACCGCCTTCAAATTCACCGTGGCCAACGCGTTGTGCAAGGACTTCGCCATCGCCGCGGCCCGCCTCTACCGGATCATCGCCCCGAGCGCGCACCGCAAGCGCGATGCCCAGGTGGTCATCTCCGGCGGACGCGGATTCCTCGGCCGCAATCTGGTCGCGGACCTGGTCTGCCGCGGACTCTCGGTTTCGGTGCTGACGCGCAACCCCGAGGATGGTTTCCCTGCCGAGCAGTACAGCTGGGACGGAGTCCACCAGGGTGCCTGGGCCAATGTGCTGGCCAGCAAGCATCCGGTGCACCTGGTCAACCTGGCCGGCGAGCGCGTCGACAAGCGCAACACCCCGGAAAACCTGGCGGCGCTCACCGGTTCGCGCGTGGCCTCCACCCAGACCTTGGCCGAAGCCGCTGCGACGGCACCGAAGCTTGCCACCTGGATCCAGGCCAGCACCACCGCGATCTTCGGCGATGCCGGCGAAGAGGAGCTGACCGAATCCAGCCCGGTCCCCACCGACCAGCGCGCCCTGCCGGAAATGACCGGAGTCGCCTCAGCCTGGGAACAGGCCTTCACCGAGGCCGAGGTCAATGCCGAGCAGCGCTACCTGCTGCGCACCTCGCTGGTGATGCACCCCGACGCTCCGCTGCTCGGCCCGCTGAACCTGCTGGTGAATACCGGCCTGGGCGGTCCGATGGGCGATGGCAAGCAGTGGTTCAGCTGGATCGGGTTGGAAGACTGGTTGCGCCTGATCCGCTGCCTGCTCGGCTTCGAGGAGCCGGCCATCCCTGCCGGCCTGGTGCATGCAGCCTGCCCGAAACCGCTGCGCAATGCCGAGGTCATGGCAGCCTTGCGCTCCATCGCCGGGCTGCCTGGCCTGCCCACCGGTTCGGTGCTTCCGAAGGTCGGCGCCGCGGTCATGGGCTCCAACGCCCGGGTCGCGTTGACCGGACGCAAGGTCACCAGCGAAGTCCTGCAGCAGGCAGGATTCGAGTTCCAGCAGCTGGATTTCGCGGCCACGGTATCCAGCTAGCGTCCGTGCGCTGCTGCAATAGGGAGTGATCTTCACCGCGCATTGATCCCGCGCCCGCCGTTGCATGCCAAGTCACAAGCTGCAACAGCGGGTGCTGGCGCAATGTTCACCACCCGTTAAGCAGAACGTGTGCCGGTGCTTGCAAAGAGCCCTGAGCATGAAACTGTCACGCATTGCGTCGTGCCATTGCCCTACTTCGGACAGTTTCAAAGGACATCTCCACATCATGGCCAACATTCTTGAAGCCCACGCCCCGGCTTCTCACCACCGCATGCCCAAACCCAGCGATCTCGACAAGCTGCGCCACAAGGCACGCACCGTCACCGATCAGCTCAGCGCCAACGTCGCGGTCGACGCGGCCTACAACGAGTCCGAACCGGCAAATCTCCCGGCCAAGGTCCTGCGCATGGACCGCAAGCTGAAGAACATGAGCGAAGTCCGCCATTTCTTCCGCACCAACACCACCCCGATCTTCTTCCTCGGCGCCACCCCGGTCAACCTGCTGGGTCTTGACCGCTGGGTCCGCAAGTTCAGCTACATCACCTACTACGACGGCTGGGATGGCCATCACCCGAGGGTCTTCACCCCCGCCGAGAAGCCCTATGTCGATTTCCAGAGCGCCGAAGAGATCAACAACTGGCTGCTGGAGAACTCCGAAGTCCGCGAATACATCGATTCCCAGTGCACCCCGGGCGGCCCACGCCCGAAGATCGCGATGGTCTTCTTCGACGAGGAAACCGAAGCGATCTGCGAGGAGCTGGGCTACGACCTGATCCTGCCTTCGGCGGCACTGCGCACAGAACTGGATTCCAAGATCGTCACCACCAAGCTGGGCAATGCGGCCGGCGCCCCATCGGTGCCCAACGTGCTGGGCACCGCCGATAGCTACGAGGAGCTCATGGAACTGGCCGAGGAAGCCGGCCTGGGCGATGACCTAGTGGTGCAAACCCCCTACGGCGATTCGGGCAAGACGACCTTCTTCATCGATTCCAAGGCGCAGTTCAAGCAGCACTCCAAGAACATCATCGGCGAGCAGCTGAAGATCATGAAGCGCATCAACAACCAGCCGGTGGCCGTCGAAGCGGTGCTGACCGAATGCGGCACCGTGGTCGGTCCGATCCTGACCGAACTGGCAGGATACAAGGAGCTGACCCCGTACAAGGGCGGCTGGTGCGGCAACGAGATGCACCCGGATGTAGTCACCGACTCCCAGCGCTCGCGTGCCATCGACCTGGTCCGCAAGGTCGGCAACGGCCTGAAGGACACCGGCTACCGGGGGTTCTTCGAGGTGGACGTGCTGGTGGACACCGACACCGACGAGGTGTACCTCGGCGAGCTGAACCCGCGCATCTCAGGAGCCAGCGCCATCACCAACGTCACCGCCGGCGCCTACGCCGATGTTCCACTGTTCCTCTTCCACCTGCTCGAATACCTCGACGTGGACTTCGAACTTGATGTCGACGAGATCAACGCCCGGTGGGAAGAGATGAGCGGGGCAGACGTGTGGAGCCACATGATCATCAAGGAAACCGATGACATCCTGCAGTACATCACCCACGCGCCGCGCACCGGAAACTACTACCTCGACTCGCGCGGCAAGCTGCAGTTTTCCCGTTCCGCCTTGGACTGGCACCAGCTGCAGACCCACAAGGAAGCATTCTTCCTGCGCATCTACGGCGTTGAGGATTACCGATGGAAGGGAGCCGATCTTGGGGTCCTGGTCACCAAGGCCAAGCTGCAGTACGAAGGCAAGAAGAAAACCAAGCTCAGCATCGATGCCAAGCACTTCATCTCCTGCATCCGATCCCAGTACAAGGGAATTGACGTTCCGCCAGCAGAGCATGGCAACTGAAGCGACTGATGCCGCCGGGCACATGGCGGCTAACCTCGCAGGTCCTCCCAGCAAGGCGCTGAACATCGCCACCTGGCAGTACCCGCAGAACATCAAGCGCTCTTTCCAGAACATCGCCCGGATCCATCCCACCGTGAAGGTTTCGCGCGGAGACGGCCCGATCGTCAGGTTGCACCTGGCCGAGGAGAAGCTGGGCAAGCTGGAAGTTGCCAAAGCGAGCATTACCGACCCTGCACTGACCGTGCGCGGGGTAATGCACGCGACGAATACCGATGCCGTGCTGGTCATGCACAATGGGCGGATCCTCTGGGAGAAGTACTACAACACCATGACCTCGTTGACCGATCATCTGCTGATGTCGGTCAGCAAAACCCTGGTCGGCTCCCTGGCCGGTGCGCTGGTGGATGCCGGAAAGCTCGATACCGAGCAGACGGTGACCACCTACGTGCCCGCCTTGGAGCGCAGCGGCTATGCCGGCGCCCGCGTGCGAGACCTGCTGGATATGCGTTCGGGGATCAGGTTTTCCGAGGAGTACCTGGATCCGCAGGCCGAGGTGCGCCAGCTGGAGGAAGCCATCGGCTGGGCGCCGCAGCGTGGCGGCATCGGCCCGATCGGGATGTACGAGTTCCTGCTGACCTTGGAGGCCAAGGGACCGCACGGCCCGGTGTTCGAATACCGTTCCTGCGAAACCGACGCCTTGGGCTGGGTGCTGGAAGCCGCCGGTGGCGCCCCGATGCAGGAATTGCTCTCGGACTATGTATGGTCCAAGCTCGGAGCCCAGCAAGACCTGGTGATGGGTGTTGACCAGTTCGGTACCGGCATGTTCGATGGCGGCTTCAACGCCTGCCTGCGCGATTTGGCGCGGTTCGGCCATCTCTACGTCAATGGCGGGCGGGCGCTGACCGGCAAGCAGGTGCTCTCCGAGGAATGGATTGCCGATACCTTCATCGATGATCCCGCGCTGGTCCAGGCTTTTGCCCAATCGCCGGGCGACAACATGATGCCCGGCGGGCACTACCGGAACCAGATCTGGTTCCCGAACCCTGCCACCGGGGCCGCAGTGGCCCTGGGCATCCATGGCCAGATGATCTACATGGATCCGGCGACGAAGCTGGTCGCGGTCAAGCTCTCCAGCTGGCCGTTGCCGCAGGATGCTTCCAAGCTGTTCCCGACCATTCGCGCGTTCGAGGCTATCTCGGCGCATCTGGCGGAACGGAAAATATAGCCTCCAGGCCACTGGCCAAGGCCCTGGTTTGCGCATCGTGCGCGAACCAGGGCCTAGGACGTTGTGCCGGCGGCCATCCTGCGCTCCAGCCCCTGCACAACTGATGCGCGAATCCGCCCGGCAAAAGCGGGCGGATTCGCGCTGTGTTCAGCTCAAGCCGCTCTGCACGCTCAGGACTGCTGCGCCGCGACCTGTTCCAGGGCTTCGCAGGTGAACACCTGGTAGCCCAAGTCCTGGTGGTACCCGTGGATCTCACGGGTATCGAGCCGGTCCATGTAGTCCAAGATGCCCAAGGTGATCTCCTGCCCCGGAACCAGCACCGGGAAACCCGGCGGGTACGGGGTGACGAACACGGCCGAGACCACGCGGTCCCCCGCCAGCAGCTGGGTACGGATCTGCGCCGAGGACAGGAAATGCGTCGCCGGATCCTGGTAAGTCAGGTAGTAGGCCGAGCGCATGTCGCCGCTGCCACCGCCTCCGGAGAATTCAGGAGCGAAGGCGCTGAAGTCCGGCAGTGGAATCTCTTCGGTCGCAGACTTCTTCCCCAGCGCCAGCACGCGGCCATCCAGCCGGCGCTTGCGATCCAGTTCCTCGGCGATCTTCACCAGCACCTCGATCAGGTGCGCCACGGCGGAACGCGTGGTGCCGATATTGGTCATCAGCAGCACCGAGGTGCGGCTGGTCTTGTTGACCTGGATCGAGTGCCCATCCATCAGGTACTCGTGCTTGAAGGTGTCCCCGTCCACGCCGGTGCGGCTGATGTCCAGGGTCAAGCGCGAGGGGTCCACCACGAACTCGTCTGCCGCCCAGGCTTCGTCCCAAGCCGCCAGGCCGTCGCGCACCGGGTTCTGCGTCGCGGACTGACGGTACTTCTGCGGAATCAGATCCGTCGAGTGCAGGATCTTGAAATACTTGCCCAGCAGCTCGTTGCGCGCCAAGGCCCGCGAAATCGACTGCGCCAAATCGACCTGTCGCTGCACCAGCGCATAGCCTTCCAGCTCTGCCTGCCGGCGGCCGATATCCAGCGAGGCGAGGATCTGGTAGTTCGGCGAGGTGGAGGTGTGGGTCATGTAGGCCTCGCGGAAGGCGTTGAGGTTGCGCACCGCGAAATCCTGGTCATAGATGTGGATCATCGAGCCCTGGCGCAAGGAGGTCAGGGTCTTGTGCGTGGACTGGGTGGAATACACGCGCAGGCGGACCTGCTCCGGATCCGGAATCAACCGGGTGTCCAGCCAGGCCTGGTCATTCTCCGGGTGCGCAATGCTCCCCGGTTCCGGCAGCGAAGCCTGCAGCGCGGCGTAGCGCTCGCGGTATTCGGCGCTGTCCAGTTCTGCTTCCAGCACCCCAGCCACGGTCATCGCGGTGCGCCGTCGGTACACCGGGTGGAACCCGGCGAAGGCGAACCAGGCCTCGTCCCAGAGGAATACCAAATCGGGTTTGATCGCCAGGCATTCTTCCATCACCCGGCGCGGGTCATAGATGATCCCGTCGAAGGTGCAGTTGGTCAGCGTCAGCATCTTGACCTTGTGCAGCAGGCCCTCGCGGCGCAACTGCAGCAGCCGTCCCTTGATCTCTTCCAGCGGCACCGCCCCGTACATGGAGTGCTCGTTGAGCGGGTAGGCCTCCAGGTAGCTCACGTTCGCTCCGGCCAGTACCAGGGAATAGTGGTGCGACTTGTGGCAGTTGCGGTCCACCAGCACGATGTCCCCCGGCGCAAGGATCGACTGGTGCACGATCTTGTTGGCCGTCGAGGTGCCGTTGGTGACGAAGTAGGTTCGGTGGCTGCCGAAAGCGCGGGCCGCCAGCTCGTGGGCCTTCTTGATGGAGCTCTGCGGATCCAAGAGGGAATCGAGCCCACCGGAGGTGGCCGAGGTTTCGGCCAGCAGCAGGTTCTTGCCGTAGAAGTCCACCAGGTCCCGGGCCCATGGGGAGTTCTGCACCGATCCGGCACGGGAAATCGGCATGGCATGGAAGACTCCACCGGGCCGTTTGGCGTACTTTTGCAGGGCATTGAAGAACGGGGTCTGGTACCGTTCGAGCACTTCCGAGACAATCGACAGGTGCAGGTCCATCCGGTCGTTGCGCGAGAATATCCTGCGGAAGCGCCCGGTGATTTCGTGGGCGATGGATTCCAACGCAACTCCCGCGATCAGGTACACCGGAACTTCGGGCCGCAATTGGTCAAGGATGTTTTCCAAATCCAGCAGGCCGCGGATCTGCTTGGTGGATTGGAAGTAGCCCTCCATCCGCCGGGCAATGAAATTCTTGAGCGTCGAGGAGAGCCGGCGGCGCGTGCAGACATCAAAGCGGGCAGTCAGCACGACCGCCTGGATGCCGGGATTGATCAGGATCGCGGCCAAGGCGTCTTCCACGCTGGGCACCACCACGAAGTTGTAGTGGAAAGGATCGGTGTGCTGGCGCTGTTCGGCGATTTCGTCCTTGAAGCGCTCAATTTCTTCCGCAGGCCCATTGTCCACCAGCAGGATTTCCACCATCGGGACCTGCGCCTTGCCGTGGCCCGGAGCGACATTGCCCAGCTGGGCCGGATCCGCTTCCGCCCCTTCGTGGCCGTCCATGTCCACGTATTGGGTCTGGTTCCTGAAGGTCTGGTTCGCTTGGTAGACCAGCTTCATGGCATCTTCATACTGCCCGCCGGACATGAGCCGGGAAACCTCGTTGAAGTATTCGATGCCGGGATTCGCCCAGTACGGTTCGATGGCTGCCAGCAGCCCCATCAACCGGCCGGCTTCCAGCTCATGTTCTGTGCGGCGTTCTTCCTCCTGGTATTCAGAAGAAATTTCGCTGAGTACATAACCCAAGTGCTCCCACGCATCCTTGCGCTTGCGCCACGCGCTTTCGGGCGTCGCCGTTCCTTGGTTCGTCCCGTAGGTCAACCTCTTGCTCACGGTTGCCGGTCTTCCTTTCGCCCCTGCAGAGTTAACTGGTTGTTAACCGCGCGAGCACAGCTGCCGCGCTCGGTATCGTGAGACTATGCCACTTCCGGAACCGTTCCGAACCATTGCGGCGATATTACGCATTATTTTCGTCATTCGATGAAGTGTTCACCCAGCGTTTACCGCAGGTGGAATGAACCGGAACCAAGAGCCAGAAACCGGTGAATTATCGCTGAATTCTTTTGCCTTGCCGACCGCTCAGGATTCCGCGGGCTGCCCGCCGCGCTTGCGCGCCCCAAGCACCATCGAGGTGCGCAGCTGGACCATTTCACCCCAGTTGGTCTTGGCGATGAATTCATAGAGATCCCGCTGGGTCGGCACGGTGACATCGACCAGCAGCTGGGCATCACCGGCCACCGCTGCAACGTATCTGACCTGCGGCAATCCAGCGAGCAGGGTTCCCAGCGCATCCACATCGGCCGGGGAGACCTGGACCCAGAGCAGCGCTTCGACCTTGAACCCCATCAGTGCCGGGTCAACCAGCGCGCGGATGCTGATGTGCTCGCCGCGCAGTAGCCAGTCAAGCCGGCGGGAAACCGAGGTTTCGCTCATGCGCACCTGCCGGGAAATGGTCTCGATGCTGGCCCGTCCGTCCTTGCGCAGCACGTCGACGATGAGGTGATCGCTTTCGCCTAGCTCCCCGATAGGGTTCCATGCAGTTAATTCGCCTCCGACGCTGGGAGACAACGCCGTTTCCTGACCCTGGCTCAGTTCCCCGCCGCGCCAGGCGCGAATGGTCTTGAAGTATTTCAGGATCGGGTAGATCTGGATATTGCTCAGGCCCGGTGTCGCTGGCAGCTGCAGCGTGAGGATGTCCTGCAGCCCGCCGTCATAGTGCAGTTCGCTCACGACGTCGCTCTCACCGGTGACCATATAGGTGAAGCTGGTGTCGGTTCGCGCGGAGAGCGCCTGGCTGGCAACCGGGATCGTTCCCGGCGCGCAGCTCAGCGAAGCGATGACAGCGCCGGCGCGATGGAAAATGGCCGCGATCTTCACCTTGCCCTGCTCAAGCATCGCTGATCCGTAGCGGGCTACGGTGCGTTCCGGTTCGCCAATCACCCTGGCGATCTTGCGCCACGTTGCCCTGCCATCCACCTGCAACGCGACAATAATTCGGCGTTCCAGGTCGCTGAGCTCGGTCAAATCCTTCATCATTCCTACTTTCAGGCCACAACCGCCATCTATCGCCAGTGCTACTGCGAATTATCCGGAAAGACTCCCGAATGTTTCGTCGAAATCCCCGTAATTTACGAGGCCAAGAGTGCCAATTTGGAGGAATTGGCCAGATTTATGGCCAATCAGCCCACATCTTGCCAGAAGCATTCTAATCCCGGATCGTTGAACCCGAAAGAGATCCACCTCACATTGATTTTCAGACCCTAGGAGCGCAAATGAATCCGCAACTCGTCATGGCGGCAGGTGATCCTGGTTCAACCGATATCTGGGCTGTCGCCAACTCCCCCGTTCTCTGGATCTGCGCGCTGGGCGTCTTCGCGGTCATCTTCGTCCAGTGCATCCTGTACTCGCGTGCAGCGAAGAAGGCCGCCCCGCACGTGGACATGCCAATCAATGAGGTCAAGGAATCCTTCCGCGCTGGTGCGGTAGCCTCCATCGGGCCTTCGCTGGCCGTGGTCCTCGTGGCTATTGCCCTGCTGGCCCTGTTCGGCACTCCGGCCGTGCTGGTGCGCATCGGCCTGATCGGCTCTGCCGCGGCCGAAACTGCTTCGGCCAGCATCGCCGCGGGCACCATGGGCGCCCAGCTGGGCGGCGACAGCTACACGCAGCAGGTCTTCGGCGTCGCCTTCATGGCGATGAGCCTGTCCGGCGCAATGTGGATGATCTGCACGCTGATCATGACACCGCTGCTGAAGAAGGGCGGCTCCACGCTGGCCAAGCGCAATCCGGCAGTGATGGCGCTGATCCCCACCGCCGCCCTGCTCGGCGCCTTCTCCGCCCTGACCATCGCCGAGCTGCCCAAGTCCAATGTGCACCTGATCCTGGTCGGCATCTCCGCTGCGGCCATGGGCTTGTGCCTCTACCTGGCCAAGGTGCTGGAGCTCAAGTGGCTGAAGGAATGGGCCCTGGGCATCTCGATCGTCATCTCCATCGTCGCCGCCTACTTCCTGCACACCGCCTAAGGACCGATCATGACTACGACATCCCAATTGTCCAGCGCCGACGCATCGATGGCGCGCTTCGAGAAGCAGACTTCCCGCTACGGGTCCATCACGATGCTCATCGGCTTGGCCCTGTCCCTGATCGGCCCGATCTACGTCGCCTTCTTCAGCGGGCTGGAGATCACCAGCACAATGATCTGGGTGGCCTTCCTGACCGTAGCCGGCACCTTCGGGGTACTCTGGTTCGTCGAGCCGCTGACCTATTTCCCCATCCTGGGTTCGGCCGCCATGTACCAGGCCTTCATGATCGGCAACATCTCGAACAAGCTGCTGCCCGCGGCCATCGTGGCGCAATCGACCATTGGCGCCAGGCCCGGAACCAAGCGCGGCGACCTGGCCGCGGTGATGGCCATCTGCGGTGCCGCCACCGTCCACCTGACCAGCTTGCTGCTGTTCGTCGGCCTGCTGGGCACCTGGCTGGTGTCCTTGATCCCCGCCGATGTCATTGATGTTGCCCGCCTGTACATCCTGCCGTCGCTGATGGGCGCGGTCCTCGTGCAATGCATCGTGGCCATGAAGTCCCTGCGCCCGACGGTCATCGCGATCGTGCTGGCCCTGGTGATGAACTTCGTCGTTGTCCCGATGGCTCCGGCCATCGGCATGTTCGCCACCGCCATCGTGGTCATCGCCTCCATCGTCTTCTCCTGGGTCCTGCGCGACCGCAAGAAAATCTACACCGCAGAAAGCTAGAGGATCATCGCATGCTGAACACCTACGGCCTCACCGACGCCGAAACCCAGGCCTTGCACGAGGACTACCTGCACCTGCACCGCAACCCAGAGCTGTCCATGCAGGAGCACAACACCGCTGCGTTCATCGAATCCAAGCTCAGCGAACTGGGCATCGAGCACTTCCGTTGCGGCGGCACCGGCGTGGTGGGCATCCTGCGCAACGGCGAGGGCCCGGTGGTGGCCTTCCGCGCCGACAGCGACGGCCTGCCGATTGCCGAGGACACCAAGGCGGAGTACGCCTCCACCGCCAAGGGCTTTTTGGCAGATGGCACCGAGGTCCCGGTGATGCACGGCTGCGGCCACGACACCCATGTGGCCAGCGCTCTGGGCGCGGCCCGGGTGCTGGTGCGCAACACCGATGTGTGGGCCGGCACCGTGGTGTTCATCTTCCAGCCCGGCGAGGAAACCAGCGCGGGAGCCGCCGCAATGCTCGCCGACGGCCTGTGGGATCGGGCACCGCGGCCAACCGTGGTCCTGGGCCAGCACGTATTCCCCTTTGCCACCGGCACCATCCATATCACCCCGGAATCGGCGATGGCCATGGCCAACTCGCTGGAGGTCACCCTCTACGGCAAGCAGGCCCACGGTTCCCAGCCGCAGGATTCCATCGACCCGATTGTGCTCGGAGCCAATATCATCACCCGGCTCCAGACCATCACCTCGCGCGAGCTGCATCCGCTGGATTCGGCCGTGGTCACCTGCGGCTCCTTCCACGCGGGCCTGAAGGAAAATATCATCCCCGACACCGCGGTATTCACGCTGAACATCCGCACGCTCACCGAGCCGGTGCGCGAAAAGGTCCTGGAAGCAGTCACCCGCATCATCAACGCCGAAGCGGACGCCTCAGGGGCACCTCGGCCCAAGATCGAGCAGCTCTACACCTTCCCGCGGCTGTACAACGACCCGGAGCACACCGGCAATGTCGTCGGCTCGCTGCGCGAGGAGTTCGGTGAAGAACAGGTCGGTCTGGTGCCGCCGCTGATGGGATCCGAGGACTTCGGTTCGCTGGGCGATGCCATCGGCGTGCCGTATGTGTTCTGGATGTTCGGCGGCGCCGACCCGCAGGACCCGGCACCGGCTGGCAACCACTCCCCGTTCTTCCTGCCTGAGTACCGTGGAGCGTTGGATTCCGGCGTGCGCGCAGCCTTGGCCGGAATTCGCCATTATCTCGGCGCCTAACTAGCCAACAAGAGCGCGTAGGGCCTGGGTGAAGGAAAATTTCCTTCACCCAGGCCCTGAGCTGTTTCAGCTCCCCCGGCGTGTCAGAGCTGGGCGCGCCCGTCGAGGTAGGCGCCGAGCACCTGCAGCACGCCGTGCTCAAGGTTGGACGGCGCAGTGAAATTCGCGGCTTCTGCCACCACGGGGTGGGCATTAGCCATCGCAAAAGAGTAGGTGGCGGCCTTGATCATTTCCAGGTCGTTGGGGTAGTCGCCGAAAACTGCTGTTTCATCGGCGCTGATTCCCAGCTTCTCCTGCAGCGCATTCAGGGCCAAGCCCTTGTGCACGCCGTGGTTCATGGCATCGACCCAGTGGCTGCCGGAGATCACCACCTGCAGCGGAACTTCCAGCGCCGTCGCCATCTCCTTCACTGCACCGGTGCCGACGTTGATTGCCATCTTGATGATCTCGTCCTCGACCAAAGCCAGGTCGTCCACCACCTGCACTGCACGGTAATACGGTGCAATCGCGGCGGCGAACGCTTCATCGGCGCGCTCCACATAGGCGGTGCGGCGTCCGCACAGCACCAATCCGGCATCGAGCGCAGATTGCGCGCGGACGGCCTGGATGACCGCGTCAACCGAGGACTTATCGATGATGTTGGAGTAGATCTCGTTCTCGCCATGCATCACGACGGTGCCGTTCTCGGCAATGATCGCGATCTCGCCCAAGGGGGCGAACTGCTCGCGCAGGGTGGCGAACTGGCGCCCGGAAGCCGGCACGAACTTGATGCCGCGTTCCTGGAGCCGGTCGATGAGCGCCCAGGATGCCTCCGGGATTTGGCCCTCGCCGTCCAGGAAGGTGCCGTCCATGTCAACGGCGACGAGCTTGATCTGGGCGTTCGGGTCAATCGTATGCATAGGTTCCTAGTTGCCGGGATTCAGCGCGCGATGCGCGGCGCCCAATACCCCGGCGGCGTTGTTGAAGCGGGCGGGCACGATCTTGGCACGCAGTTCCAGCTGCGGCAGGAATTTCTCGTGGTCTTCGGAGATCGCTCCGCCGATAATGATCAGATCCGGGCTGCAGAGGAATTCCACGTGGGACAGGTAGCGCTGCAGGCGGGCGATGTACTGTTCCCAGCTGAGGTTTTCCTCGTGCATGACTCGCGCGGCGGCCTTGCTCTCGGCATTGAAGCCGTCGATTTCGAGGTGGCCGAATTCGACGTTAGGGAAGAGCACTCCGTCGCGGAAGAAAGCCGAGCCAATGCCGGTGCCCAGGGTCAGCAGCAAGGTGCTGCCCTTGACAGGCTTGCCATTCTCGGCTCCCGCACCCGCGTAGACCTCGGCGACGCCGGCGGCATCCGCGTCATTGAGCACAAAGACGTCGCGGCCCAGGAGCGCACTGAACGAGGCGGTGACATCCAAGCCGATCCAGGCCTTGTCGATATTGGCCGCCGAGTGCACGACGCCGTCGATGACGATGCCGGGCACGGTGACACCCGCGGGGATCCCGGCCAGCTCATCGCCGGTGAGCTCCTGCAGGTCGGCAATGATTCCTGTCATCACCTGGGCGACGGCCTCCGGATGCGCGCCTTCTGGGGTGGCGGCCTTGCTGAAGGTGCTCTCAACGAGCTTGCCGTCGGTTCCAACCAATCCGTACTTGATGGACGAGCCGCCCAGATCAAGGCCGATGGCAGCGAACTGCGACGTGGATGCCGATGCGTCAGATGGTGCCATCAGTGGTCTCCCCGGTGATGCAAATAGAATTTTAAGGACTCTTAACAATATATAGCTTGGATCACTTTGGTCAACGTGCCCGGTAGTTTTCCCACAAGTTGCCCAAGGCGAGCTCCCGGGCACCAGCCAGTGCCCCGCGTGCCGCGGCTTCGGTTCCCAATGCGGAAAGCTGCACATGGACCGGCTTGGGCAGCAACCCATTCAGCTCGCTCTCCAATGCCGCGCACAATTCAGGGGTCAGGCCCGGACCGATGGCCACCACCCGCTGCGGATCGACGAAGCCAATCAAGTTCGCCAGGACCTGGCCGAACGGCGCAAGGAATGCCGGCCAGTTCCGTTCGTCGGCCAGCTTCTCCCAGAGCACGCGGGTCTGGAACATCCCCGCGTCGGCGAGCGCTTCGCGCAGGTTTGTCCCGCCCACCAGCTGGGTCTCCAGCTCGCCAGCGGTGCCGTGCTTGCCGCGGTGCAGCGCACCGTCGATGACCAGTCCTGCGCCCAGGCCAGATCCGATATAGATCATCATCAAGGAGTCTGCCTGCTCCCCCGCTTCGGCCAGGGCCATCCAGTTCACGTCGTTATCCAGCAGCACCGGAACACCGTCAGCAAATTGGCCTGCAAGGTCAGCTCCGGAGGAAGGGAAAATCGGGGTAGCCAGCACGCGCAGCTCGCCATCGCGCTCCACCGGGGCCGATTGGCTCACGGCCGCGGCCAGCAGCGGGGAGCCGAGCTCGGCGGCCACGCGCGAAATCTCCCTGGCACCCATTTGCGCTACTTCCGCTGCAGTGGTTTGCGCGGTGAGCGGGTGGAGGCGGTCCACCAGGGTTTGCCCGGCCAGGTCGGTGGCGCGGACCTGCAGGAATTCAGCCTGCAGGCACAGGGCCAGCAGGTGGCCGAAGCTGCTGTCCAGCGCATAGTGCTCCGGTACGCGTCCGCGCTTGGGCTCGTTTTCCCGCTCGATGGCCAACGCCAACCCGTTCTCCTGCAGGCGCGAAATCGCCTGCGATGCGGTGGGCTTGGAGATGCCCAGATCCGCGGCGATCCGGGTCCGTGTCGCCGGGGCCTTGCAGAGGTAGTCGAAGACCCGGATGTCGGTCAGGGTTGCCAGGGCACGGGGCCCCGCAGTGGAATCAGTCACCCACCAATCCTACTGGGCTTCCGCCCCGATTCCGGGCAGCAGAACTTGGCGTACCGAGCGCCCGTCAGCCAGATCGTCGAGGGCTTCGTTGATCTGCGCCAGCGGCCTGGTCTCCACCAGCTTCTCTACCGGGAGCCTGCCTGCGCGCCAAAGCTGCTCGTAGTAGCCGATATCCTGCTTTGGCAGCGCAGAGCCCATATAGCTGCCGATAATCGTGCGGGCGCCGGCGGTCAGGGTCAATGGCTCGATGCTGCTCATCGCGCCAGGGGCCGGCAGCCCCACGGTCACCAGGGTTCCGCCCACGCCTGTGGCCTGTAATGCGGTTTCGAAGGCCCGCGGATGACCGGCGGCCTCAACCACGATCTGCGCACTGCGCAGCCCCAGCTCCTGCGGCGTGCAGGCTTCATCGGCACCCAAGGCCAGCGCGGTCGCCAGCTTCTGATCATTGGCATCAATGGCCAAGATCCTGCCGGTAGTCCGCTGGCCGGCGGCCACCAGCAAGGCGGCCATGCCCACTCCGCCCAGTCCAATGATGGCCACATCCTCGGCACCGGTTGCCTTGGCGGCATTGCGCAGTGCACCTCCTCCGGTGAGCACCGCGCACCCCAGCACCGCGGCCACCTCGGCCGGCACATCCGCGCCCACCGGAACCAGGCTGCGCGCATCCATCACCGCATAATCGGCAAAGGCCGAGACGCCCAGGTGGTGGTGGACCGGCTTGCCATCGAGCATCAGCCGGCGAGCGCCAGTCAGCAGGGTTCCAGCGGTGTTGGACGCGGTGCCGGCGCTGCACGGCAGCTTGCCTCCGGTGGCGCAGGCTGCGCAGTTCTCGCAGCGTGGCAGGAAGACCGAGATCACCTGCTGGCCGATGTCCAGCTGAACCCCTTCGCCAACCTGCTCGATGATGCCTGCTGATTCGTGCCCCAGCACCATCGGGAGAGGACGCGGCCTGTTCCCGTCGATCACCGACAAGTCCGAATGGCAGAGTCCGGCCGCGGTGATGCGCACCAGCACTTCCCCGGGGCCGGGCTCGCCAAGGTGCATCTGGCGGATCGCCAGCGGCCGATGCTTGGCATAGGGCCGCTGGTTCTCCGGATGCTCCAGCACCGCGGCATGGATCTGGCGCATGATCAGCCCGCAGCTGCCGTGCTGGCCTCGGCCGTTTCCGGGTTCCAACCGCGCACGGCACCGTCTGGCAGCAGGTTCTTCACGATCAGCGAGCAGTCCTTGTCCCCCAGCCCCTGCTTGATCAGTTCGTCGAAGTGCTCGCGGGCCAAGCTGGCTGCCGGCAGCCGCACCCCGGTGCTCTCGCCAGCGTCCAAGGCCAGCCCGATATCCTTGCGGGCCAGGTCGGTGCGGAAGGTCGCTTCGAAGTTGTTGTTTGCCGCAGCGGTATCGATGATGCCGGGCACCGGGTACCAAGTCTGCTGCGCCCAGGACCGGCCCGAGGAGACCGAGGCGATCTGCCAGAAGACCTCGGGATCCAGGCCCAATGCCTCGGCCAGCTGGGAACCCTCGGCGCTGGCCATCAGGTCGATGAACAGCATCATGTTGTTGCAGATCTTGGCGGCAATGCCCATGGAAGGCCCGCCTGCGACGATGGTCTTGCCGCTCATCGGGGCGATGAATCCGCTGGCCCGGTCCATCAGTTCCGGCTCACCGCCAAGCATGAAGGCCAGGGTCCCCGCCGCTGCGCCGGAGATGCCGCCGGATACCGGGGCGTCAACGAAGTGCAGTCCACGCTCCGCGGAGCCTGCGTGGATGTAGCGGGAAGTTTCAATGTCCACCGTGGAGGAATCCAGCAGGAGCATGTCCTTGGTGGCGTTGGCCCAGATGCCTGCCTCGCCCTCGTAGACCGAGCGCACGTGCGCGCCCTTGGGCAGCATGGTGAATACCGCATCGGCATGCTCCATGGCTTCGGCCACCGAGCCGGCGATCTGCACCCCGCCGCCAGCCGCGGCGGCGCAGGCATCCGCGTCCAGGTCGTAGCCGCGCACCTGGTGCCCGACGGCCACCAGATTCGCTGTCATCGGTCCGCCCATGTTGCCCAGGCCAATCCATGCGTACGTGCTCATCTGCACACCCCTCGTCGTTGCGTACCGTCCTTTCAGGCCAGCGTAGGATGCCGGTCGCGCCGGACTCAATGCACCCCGGCACGGCAATTGCGCAAGCCCGGTGTGCGCTAGCGCACACCGTCCATGGCAGACTGTGGACTATGGACCGTCAGATCGATTACCGCCATCTCGAATCACTTATTGCCCTGCTGACCGTTGCACGCCTGGGCCGCTACACCGCCGCCGCGAACGTCCTCGGGGTAAACCACTCGACGATTTCCCGCCGCATCGACGCACTGCAAAAGGCGATGGGCGGCCACCTGCTCACGCGCACCCCCAACGGCTGGGAACTGACCGATCTGGGACGCCGGGCGATGGCCAGCGCGGAAACCATCGAGCAGGCAGTGGAGGCCATCGGCGCCGAGAAGGACTCCGGAGCGCTGGCAGGCCATGTGCGCGTCGCTGCCCCCGATGCATTCAGCGCGCACCTCGCTGCCCCGGCACTGGCCAAGCTCCAGGTAAAGCATCCGCAACTGGTCTTCGAGATCGTCTCCGAAACCACCCGTGCACGGCAGACGCGTACCGGCATGGATCTGGAGATTGTCATCGGCGAACCCCATGTCCGCAAGGCCGCCTCGATGAAACTCATGGATTACGAGTTGCGGCTCTACGCCACTGCCGAATACCTGGAAAGCCATGGCACGCCAAGATCCATCGAGGATCTGGCAGGGCATAGCTTGAACTACTACATCGATACCGCTCTGACGGTGGACAAGCTCGATGACGCCACCAGCGCCCTGCCACCGATGCGCCGCTCCATTTCTTCCACGAGCATCGCGGTGCAATACGCGGCCACCATGAACCATGCCGGCATCGGGCTGCTGCCAACATTCCTCTCCCGACACTATCCCAACATGATTCCGGTGCTCCACGAGGAGTTCACCTTCCACTCCGAATATTGGCTGGTGGGACGCGACGAGGCTTTGCGCAGCCGTGCGGTCCAGGAAACGGTTCGCGCGCTGAATGATGCGGCCGTCGCCGGCGACTGGTTCATTCCGCCGTTCCCCATGCCGAGCGCCTCCGGAAGCTAAGGTGTTCGGACTGGTTCCCAATCCATGATGACTTGGCACATCTGTGCCGTTGATTGCGCGCTGTCCAGTCGGAGCACCGGACGGGACTCGTTCTGCAACCATGCCTCGTGGTGCGCGCGGCTGCGTCCGGTGAAGTCCGGGTCATCGTAGCCAGCCGCCCACAACATAAATCGCTCCACAGCCTTTGGATCCAGGGCTTGCCCGGACTGCCGAAGCTGCTCGCGTTCGGCAAGCCGTCGCAGGCGCACGCTGGGATCCAGCGTCAAGAACACGAAGGCTTCGCATTCGGCCAGCACATCATTCCCCCACCCCTGCATGGATCCTGAAAGCACCCATGCGCTGCGTGGCACGAAGATCTCATGCATGAGCTTGGAGCGTTCAGCTGGCGCTCGCTGCTGGGAGTAGGGCGGGTCGGTGGGGATCCAGAAATAGTCGTCGCTATCGGCATGCGGGACCGACCAGGCATTCGCCACGGCTCGGGCAAGTGTCGTCGTACCACTGCCGCTGGCACCGAAGATATTCAGCCTGCACTGCTTCATCTGGAGCTCCCCTGCCTGGCTGCTTTCTCATTGTTCTCCCGATGGCTCCGATGCCACCAGCAGCATGTGGCTACCAGAACTGCAGATCGAACCAATCCCGGCAAACAATCTCTCTGCCCGTTGGATGCGGGTACGCCAAAGGCCAGTCCCTGCAACGGAACTGGCCTCCGGCTTGATGTTCGCTCCTCCGACTTACTTCTGCATCTTCATTTCGGCGCTCGAAGCGGCCCCGCTGTTGACCGCCAAGCGGTCAGCCTCGTCGATCTCGCCGAGATCCAGCCCCTTGGTTTCCTTCATGAGGTACACCGCCACCATGGTGACTGCTGCGGCGAAGACAATGTACCCGGCGACCGGTACCCAGGATCCGTAGACCTTCAGCAGGAAGGTTGCGATGATCGGTGCCATCGAACCGGCAACAATCGAGGTGACTTGGTAGCCCAGCGAGACACCCGAGTAGCGCATGCGGGTCGGGAACATTTCCGCCATGATGGCAGGCTGCCCGGCATACATCAGGCCATGCACGAACAACCCCAGCATGATCGTGGCCAGGATGACCGCATCGTTTCCAGTGTTGAACAGCGGGAAGGCTGCCACGCCCCACACTGCCATGAGCACCACGCCGGTGGCATAGACCGGTCGACGTCCGCGGCTGTCGGTGAAGCGTCCAACAATTGGCACCAGGATGGCGTGGAAGACGTGTGCCACAAGCATCAGGCCCAGAATTGTGGAGGTGTCCATCTTCAGCTGGGTGGCCATGTAGGTGATGGAGAAGGTGACCACCATGTAGTACATGATGTTCTCGCCGAAGCGCAGCCCCATGGCGGTGAACACCCCGCGCGGGTAGCGCTTGAATACTTCGCCCACGCCATAGCCGGCGGCCGCGTTCTGTTCCAGCTCCGCCTTGGCTTCCTTGAAAATCGGGGCATCGGAAACACGGGTGCGGATGTAATAGCCCACTACCACGATGACCACCGAAAGCCAGAAGCCGATGCGCCAACCCCATACCAGGAAGGCAGCCTCGCTGAGCGTTGCCGAGAGCACCAGCAGCACCACCGTGGCCAGCAGGTTGCCCACCGGCACTGCCGCCTGCGGCCAGGATGACCAGAAGCCGCGTTCCTTGTTCGGCGCATGCTCGGCCACCAGCAGCACCGCGCCGCCCCATTCCCCGCCAACGGCGAAGCCCTGGGCGAAGCGCAGCACGATCAGCAGGATCGGTGCGGCGTAGCCGATGGAATCGAAGGTGGGCAGGCAGCCCATCAGGAAGGTGGTTGCGCCGACCAGCACGATCGCCACCTGCAGCAGGTGCTTGCGTCCGAACTTGTCGCCGAAGTGGCCGAAGACGATGCCGCCGATCGGGCGGGCAATGAAGCCGACCGCGTAGGTCAGGAAGGCCTTGATGATGTTGTCCAGGTCGTTGCCGGTATCCGGGAAGAAGATCTTGTTGAAGACCAAGGTGGCCGCTGTCGCGTAGAGGAAGAATTCATACCATTCGACGACGGTGCCAGCCATGGAGGCTGCTACGACCCGGCGCAATCCCTTGCGCTCGGCCTTCGATGACGTTTCGCTTGCCACTGTGCGTTCCTTCCGCCTTCGCCAGTACCCCCTGCGGGACCAGCTTCATCAGCGAGTATGGCCTAGGTCACATGGCGAAAGATAGGCGGAAAGAGGCATAGTTGGAGGCAGTTTCTGCACATTCAGCGTGCATTTTTGCACATGGCATGGCCACTCGCGGAAGGGTTGACGATGACAGCTTGGGAAAACGCAGCGCACCAAGTGGCGTTGCGCGGCGTGCGCATGGACGTGCACACCCGTTGCGCCCACTACCGCTCGCTGATCGATGTGATTGCGTTGAAGCACCACTGCTGCGGCATCTACTATCCCTGCCACCTATGCCATGGCGAACTGGCCGGCCACGAAGCAATGCCGTGGCCGGCGGACAAATTCGATGAGCCTGCGGTGCTCTGCGGGGTCTGCAGCACGCGGCTGAGCCCCGCCCAGTATCTGGAAGCCGATTCCTGCCCCAACTGCCAGGCGCTATTCAATCCCGGCTGCAAGGCGCATCGGCACCTGTACTTCGAGGTGGAATCAGGAGCCTAGTCCCACGGCAGGTCGTTCTCCTCTGCAGGCTGTTGCGGAACCACCAGCACCGGCCGATGCTGCTTGTGGGCCAGCGCCACGGCAATCGAGCCGTCGAGCAGCTGGGCCATCTTGCTGCGGATCCCCGGACGGCGGGTGCCGATGACGATCATCTGCGCATCCAGCTGCTCCGCCACCGCCGCCAGCACCTTGGCCGGTTCACCGGGCACCGTATAGCTCTCGAACTCCACGCCGGTCACCACCGAAGCGATTTCCCAGGCGAGCTCCTCGGAGACCGGATCTGCGGAGGCCAGCAAGTCGCCTTCGGACAGCTTGTCGGTAATCAGGCGTCCGTAATCTGCATGGATGCACACCAATCGTGCATCCAGCCCGCGAGCCAGCGAGGCGGCCGCCGCCAATACCGCCGGCGACATGCCTTTTTCCACGCCCACGACCATGGTGCTCATCAGCTATTCCTGCTTTCCTAGTCGGTCCATTCCTTGCTGAAAATTTTAGAGGTCGCCAAGCTCAATGCCCGTATCCGCCAGGCGTTCGGCTGGAATCTCGCGGCCCACCAGTTCGCGCAGCTGATCGTTGACATCCCAGATGTTCACGTTGGCTGCCGCCGTGATCCGTTGGTCGTCCTGCCAGAACAGCAAAAATTCCCCGCTCTCCACAGAGCCGCGGACTACCGAAGTGTCATCCGGCGAATTGTGCCCCACGTATTCCATCCCCAGATCGAACTGGTCGGTGAAGAAATACGGGAGCCAGTCGTAGGATTCTTCCTCGCCCATCAGCGTCGCGGCCGCGAGCTTACCCTGGCGGATGGCATTGTCCCAGTGCTCCACGCGCAGCTGCCGGCGCAGCCTGGTATTGAAAGCCTGGGCGATATCCCCCACCGCGAGAATCTTGGAGTTGCTGGTGCGCAGCGACGCATCAACGATGACTCCCGAATCCACGTCCAGCCCGGCAGTCTCGGCCAGTTGCAGGTTGGGGCGGGCGCCGATGGCCAGCAGTACCACGTCGGCACGCGAAGACCCGGCATCCGAAAGCACTTGCAGGTGCCCGTCGACCTGCTCGATACCCTGGGCGCGCGCGGTGCGCACATCCACGCCATGGCGTTGGTGCAGTTCCAGCAGGTAGTGCCCGAAGCGTTCGCCGAAGACCTTGGCCAGCGGCACCTCGGAGGGAGAATAAACGGTGACGCGCGCACCGCGCTGGCGTGCGGTGGCAGCGACTTCCATGCCGATCCAGCCCGAACCGATGACCGCTACCTGCGCGCCCTCGGTCAGTTCTGCGCGCAGCGACTGGGCATCTTCCAGCGTGCGCAGCACATGCACCCCGGGCAGGTCATAACCGGGCATTGGCGAGTCCCCGCCCACGCTGGCCCGTGAACCGGTGGCCAGCACCAGTTGCCCGTAATCCACGGCGGTGCCATCGGCCAGCATCACCTGCTGCTTGCCGGTCTCCACGCTGATTCCGGCGGTTCCCAGCCGGAGGGTGACCTCCTGCGCTGCGTACCACTGCGCGTCATGCACGGTGAAGTCTTCTGGCTCGTCATTGCCCTGCAAGAAGCCCTTGGACAGGGGCGGACGCTCATAGGGCAGGTGCGATTCCTCGCCAATCAGGGTGATCGGGCCGGCATGTCCCCGCTCGCGTAGTGCTGCCACCGTACTGGCGGCGGCAAGCCCGGCACCAACGATGACTATCGACTCCTGGTCCATGGAACAACCCCTCTGCTTCCCGCCGCGGTGACGGCCCGCGGCCAGTGGATAGTGCTTGTCACCTTGATCCTCACACCCCGATGCCCTGCTTGGCAAGGCATCGGGGGCCAGGCCACGGACCTAGTCGTCACTTGGCTTCACGTGCCGGGATTTTGCTTCTGATTCCACGCGCTTGCCGAAGATCCCGCGCGTGCGCGAGACCCGGTAGTCGATACGGTCATCGACGTAGCGGCGCAGTTCGGGCTGCTCGTCCAAGGCGCCCCACAGCTCATCGGAGACGTGCTCGGTGACCCGCGCCAGCCGGCGCTTCTGCTCGATGACTTCCAAGGCCCGGCTTTCATGGCGCAACCCCTTGATCGTGGCCACCGACATCATGATCATGATGATACTGAATGGCAAGGCCGTGGCCAGCGAACCGGCCTGCAGCGTCTGCAGCCCGCCGGCCACCAGCAAGGCAGCGGCCAGCACGCCTTCGAGCACCGCCCACAGCACCCTGGACCAGGTCGGCGGGTTCGGGTGCCCGCCGGAGGCGAGCATGTCGACCACCAGCGAGCCGGAGTCCGAAGAGGTGATGAAGAAAATCGCGACCAGCAAGATCGCCACCACCGACAGGATCGAACCCAGCGGCAAGGCTTCAAGCACCTGGAACAGCGACCCCTCCGCGGAGACCGCGCCATCCTCGACCATATCCCCGGCGCCGAAGAACTGGCGGTACAGCCCCGAGCCGCCCATGACCGAGAACCAGAGGAAACCGACCATGGTCGGCACCAGCAGCACGCCGGTGACGAACTGGCGCACGGTACGCCCGCGCGAAATGCGGGCGATGAAGATGCCCACGAACGGCGCCCAGGCGATCCACCAGCCCCAGTAGAAGACCGTCCAGCTGGAGAACCAGGTGGCCGATTCCTCACCCTGCTGGAAGGCACCCACGTCGAAGGTCATGTTCATGAAGTTGGCCAGGTACACGCCCAGGGACTGCACGAAATTCTGGAACAGGAACAGCGTCGGGCCCAGCAGCAGCACGCTGATCATCAGCAGGCCTGCCATGGACAGGTTGATGTTCGACAGCCACTTGATCCCGGCGCCCAGGCCGCTGACCACGCTCATGGTGGCTAGGAACGTGATGACCACGATCAGGATGACCAGCAGCGTGTTATCCACCGAACCGACCAGTCCGATCGCCTTCATGCCCGAGCTGATCTGCTGCACGCCCAGGCCCAGCGAGGTGGCCACGCCGAACACCGTGCCGAAGATGGCCAGTACATCAATCACATCTCCCAGCCAGCCCTTGACCCGATCTCCCAGGATCGGTTCTAGCGCCCAACGGATGGACACCGGGCGCCCGCGGCGGTGGATCGCGTAGGCCAAAGCCAAGCCGATCACCGCGTAGATGGCCCACGGGTGCAGGCCCCAGTGGATGAAGGTCTGCGCCATGGCCAGTCCGGCCAGCTCCGATTCGCTGCCTTCCCAACCCGGCTTCGGATCCACGGTGGCGTACATCAGAGGTTCGCCGACCCCGTAGAAGACCAGACCAATGCCCATGCCGGCGGCGAAGAGCATCGCGAACCAGCTGAACAAGCCGAATTCGGGTTTCTCTCCGTCATTGCCCAGGGTGATCCGCCCGAGCTTGGAGAAGCCGATGGCGATCACCAGCGCCACAAAGCCGCCGATGATCAGCATGTAGTACCAGCCCAGGTTGGCTACGATCCAGTTCTGCACGGCGTTGAAAGTCGTGTCCGCCGCACTGGGCGCGAGGATCGCGAAGACCGCCACAGCCAGGATCACCAGCAGCGCCGGCCAGAAGACCGCAGGGGCGATCCCGCCCTTGCCTAGGCGCACGCCCTGCCGGCGCAGCTTCGCGGTGATCTGCTCGTCGGTGTCGTCCTCGGCAATGTGCATGTGCACCGGGATCGGCGCGGTATGCGGGGATGCTTCCAGCACAGCATTTGCGTGCTGCCCATTATCTGCTTCGGGAGGTTCAACTTCGTCAATGTTCTTCGTCATGGTCCAGGCTCCTTCACTCAGAGAAATGCCCTAGGACTTCCACCCTTGTTCTTTCGCCGCGAAGATTCAAGTGGCCAGCGAAGAATAGTGACTTCTTTCTGCCCGTCGGGCATCGCCGGGCCGTGCGCCGCGGTTGCTGTGCGCTGCATAGGTGCTTGTTGCCAAGCATGGCAGTTTGTCCATGCCGCCGGGTACAGTGCGAGGTACCTCGTAGGCCTTGGCATGAAAGCCTCTCGGAACCAGTAAGGAGCCCCGTCATGTACAGCAACCAGATCCGTCAAGCGACCGTCGCCGAAATTCCCAACCGCTACGTCTTGGTCTTCGACCGGCAGGAATCCGGAGCCCCGGGCATCGCAGCAGCCCAGCGCGAATCAGAACTTCCGCAGCTGCTGGCTGAACAGGGCTATTCCAGTACCGAGTACTTCCCGATGCTGGGCATCGCTGTGGTCACCAGCTCGGCTGACCAGCTTGAGGACTTCCGCCAGCGCTGCGCAGGGCACAAGCTGCCAGCCTCGGTGGTACCCGAGCTGGTCTACCGGATCCTGCCCGACGCCCCGGCCGCTACGGACTCCTATGCGGACACCGGCCAACTCACCTGGGGCCTGCAGGCCGTAGGCGCTTCGCTTTCGGGCTACACCGGCAAGGGCATCAACGTGGCCGTCTTGGATACCGGTTTTGACAGTGCGCATCCGGACTTCGCAGGCCGCACGGTGACCGCCAAGTCCTTTGTCGCAGGCGAGGACGCCACTGACGGCCATGGACATGGCACCCACTGCATCGGCAGCGCCTGCGGTCCGCGCGAACCGCAGCAGGGTCCGGGCTACGGGGTCGCTTCGGAGGCGAACATCTTTGCCGGAAAGGTGCTGGGCACCGATGGTTCAGGCTCCGACTCCACGATCCTGGCCGGGATCAACTGGGCGCTGGAAAACAAGTGCGAGATCATCTCGATGTCACTGGGCGCCGACGTGAAAACCGTTCACCCGCCCTATGTCACCGCGGGACGACGCGCCCTGGAACTGGGCTCGCTGATCGTGGCCGCCGCCGGCAACAACGCGCAGCGCTCCGCCGGGAATCCGGGATTCGTCGGCGCGCCAGCCAACAGCCCCTACATCATGGCGGTGGCTGCAGTGGATTCGGCCCTGGCCATTGCCGATTTCTCGGCGCAGGCGCTGGATATCGAGGGCGGGAACGTGGATATCGCCGGCCCCGGCATGGACATCTATTCCGCGTGGCCGGGCGAACAGCGCTACAACACCATCAGCGGCACCTCGATGGCCACCCCGCATGTGGCCGGCGTGGCAGCGCTGCTGGCCGAATCCACCGGGCTGCGTGCCCAGGAGCTGTGGGACAAGCTGCTGTCCACCTCCCGCGATATCCCGCTGCCGGCCGAGGATGCCGGTGCCGGGCTGGCCCAGGCCCCCGCCGGAGCGGAAGGCCAATAGGATGTGCGGCGACACAGTGCATATCTATGTGATCACCGTGGCGGCCACGGTGGCCCCCGAGTCCATCGTTGATGAGCTGCAGGACCACGGGCTGCGGGTTAAACAGGTGCTCGCTGCCCTGGGCCAGATTATCGGCGAGGGCAGCGAGCAGGTGGCCGCAGCGCTGCGCCAGCTCGACGCGGTCGAATCGGTGGATGCCGAGCAGCACTACCGGGCGATCGGCGAGGAGGGCTAGCTAGCTAGCGCAGGATCACCGTGCGGTTCCCGTAGAGGAAGACCCGGCCCTCGCAGTGCCAGCGCACCGCGTTGGACAGCGCCTTGCACTCGGTGTCGCGGCCGGCGGCCACCAGATCCTGCGGGCCAAAGGTATGATCCACCTCGACGACCTGCTGAGCGATGATCGGGCCCTCATCCAGCTCGGAGTTCACGTAGTGGGCGGTGGCGCCCACGGTCTTCACGCCGCGCTCCCAGGCTTGGTGGTATGGCTTGGCGCCCTTGAAGGAAGGCAGGAAGGAGTGGTGGATGTTGATCGTCTTGCCGGTCAACTCGCGCGAGAGCTCGTCGGAGAGCACCTGCATGTAGCGGGCCAGGACCACCAGCTCCGCTTCGTGCTTGGCGATCAGCGAGAGCAGCTCCGCCTCGGCCTGCGGCTTGGTCTCCTTGGAGATCGGCACATGGTAGTACGGGATGCCGTGCCACTCGACCAGCGACCGGCTGTCCGGGTGGTTGGAGACCACCGCGACGATCTCGATCGGCAATTCGCCGGTGCGGGCACGGAAGAGCAGGTCATTGAGGCAGTGGTCGAACTTCGAGACCATGATCAGCACCTTGGTCTTCTCGCCGCGTTCGCGCAGCTGCCAGTCCATCTCGAACTGCTGCGCCACCTCGGCGAATTCTGCACGCATCTGCTCCAGCAGGTCGGCCTGCCCCTCGCCGGCGAAGTCCACGCGCAGGTAGAGCCGGCCGGCGGCCATGTCGTCGAATTGCTTAAGCTCGACGATGGTGCGTTCGTGCTTCAGCAGGAATCCGGTGACCGCGTTGACGATTCCCATTCCCTCGGGGCATTGCAGGGTCAGCACGTGGCGGATTTGCTCGCTCATGATTGCTTCAGGTCCTTTCGGCTAGCGGGTTAGACAGCACTGTGCCAGAGCCGGTGTCCGAACGCCACGAACTGGCCGGATTGTTGCTTTGCATGCTTGTGCTTTGGTCTTTGCGGGTATAGGCCAGTCCGGCCCCGCCCCGGCGTCGGGACGGGGCCGGATCAGCCGGTGCGGCTACGGAACCGGTGGTGCGGCGAACTCCGCCATGGCGTCGATCAGCCAGTGCACGGTGTGCTCGGTGAAGGAGGCGCGCGGGAAAATCCGCCAGCTGGTTTCGCCGGTGCGCCACAGCAGCACCGGAATGTTCGCCAGCGAGGTGGTGATCGCCTGGTTCACGCCGAAGGCTCGCGGGTGCAGGTCCGCCGGGCAGCTCTTGCGCAGCACCAGCGGCGCATCCGGGCCTTCCAGTTCCAGCACCGAGCGGTTGGCCGAGAGGCCGACCACCTGCCCGGGCTCATCGCCCAGGGCGGCGGCAAGCGCACCTGCCAGCTCGGTGTTCTCCGCGCTGGTGGCCAGGAACTCGTCCGGGCCCAGCCAGAGCACCGCAGTGCCCGATACGTCGCCGGCCACCTGGCCCACCGTGGCGGGCAGGCCCACGCCGGTGGCCGCGGACAGCGCCGCGTGGGCTGCCCCGCCCGGTGCGCTGCGCAGCGAGATCTGGGTCGTGAACGCGATTTCGCGCAGGGACACTCGGCCGGCGACGCTGGCCGCCTCCATCTGGGCTGCCAGGTGCTGCGCCGGCGAGCGGCGCACGTCGGTGTCAATCAGGGTGTCGTTAGCCATCACGGCGGCTTCCTTCCGGGTCGAAGAGAACGAGTTCGGAGACCTGGACGTCGACCAGCTGGCCGCCGACCGGGGTCTTGAGCACTTCGCCGATGCGGTTGCGCCCATTCTTGATCAGCGCCAGGCCGAAGGTGCGCCCAAGGGCCGGCGAGTTGTACGAGCTGGTGACCCAGCCTTCCATCGGGGTGATGCCATCGGTGGCCAGCGCGTCGGCGGCCACCAGCGCGGCGCCTTCGGGCAGGCGCAGCGAAGAGTCCACCGGCAGCACCGAAACCAGGTGCTTGCGGTCCTCGCGCATATTGTCCTCGCGGCTGTAGGAGCGCTTGCCGACGAAGTCCTTGAGCTTGGAGACCACCCATTCCATGCCTGCATCCTGTGGGGTCACCGTGCCGTCGGTATCCTGGCCGACGATGATGAATCCCTTCTCGGCGCGCAGCACGTGCATGGTTTCGGTGCCGTACGGGGTGATGTTGAATTCCTCGCCGGCGGCGTACACATCTTCCCAGACGCGCAGCCCGTGCCAGGCAGGGATCGCGATCTCGAAGGCCAGTTCGCCGGAGAAGGAGATGCGGCTGATCCGCGCCTCGATCCCGGAGTCCAGCACCACGTCCTTGAAGGCCATGAACTTGAAGCCCTCGTTGGACACGTCCACCGAGCTGGCCAGCTTCGCGATGACCTCCCGGGACTTCGGCCCGACCACCGCGACGGTGGCCAGCTGCTCGGTCACCGAGGTGCAGGTGACGTCCAGTTCAGGCCATTCGGTCTGCAGCCATTCTTCCAGCCAGTCCAGCACGTCGGCGGCGCCGCCGGTGGTGGTATGCATCAGGAAGCGGTCCTCGGCCAGGCGCAGGGTCACGCCGTCGTCGAAGATCATGCCGTCGGCCTTGCACATCACTCCGTAGCGTCCCATGCCGACTTTCAGCTTGGTGTAGCCGTTGGTGTAGATGCGGTTGAGGAACTCGGCGGCGTCCTTGCCGCGGATCTCGATCTTGCCCAGCGTGGTGGCATCGAGCATGCCCACCGAAGCGCGCACCGCGGCGGATTCGCGGTAGACCGCCTCGTCCATGCCCTCGCCCGGCTGCGGGTAGTACCAGGCGCGCTTCCACTGCCCGACGTCCTCGAACTCGGCGCCGTGCTCCACATGCCAGGAGTGCATCGGGGTGATGCGTGCCGGATCCAGCAGCTGCCCGCGGGTGCGTCCGGCCAGCGCCGCGAAGGCCACCGGGGTGTACGGCGCGCGGAAGGTGGTAGTGCCGATCTGTGCCGGGTTCTCGATGCCCAGCACCGCGGCGATCACGCCGATTGCCGCGACGCCCGAGGTCTTGCCCTGGTCGTTGGCGGTGGAGATCGAGGTGTACCGCTTGATGTGCTCCACGGACTGCATGCCGGCGCCAGTGGCGCGCAGCACGTCGGCCACGGACTGGTCGCGCTGCAGATCCACGAAGTGGGTCCTGTAGTTCGCGGCGTCGTCGCCGTTCAGCGACGGCACCAGCCAGACCGGACGGGTTTCCCCGGCCGGGACGGCTACCGCCTGCGGAACTTCTGCGATGCGCTGGAAGCCTGCTGCGCTGGCTGCCGCGGCGCCGGTGGCGGCTCCGGTGCTTAGCGCACTGGCGGTGTCGAAGCGGCCAGTGACAGCGCCGGCCAGGTGCTGGTTGGCCACTGCGGCGGCCGGGACGAAGGCGTGGATCGCAGTGTCCCAGTCCAGCTTGCCCTGGCGCTGGGAGTGCAGGTGCACCACCGGGTTGAAGCCGCCGCCCACGGCCAGCACGTCGGCCTCGAAGCGCTGCGGCGCGCCCAGGTTGCGCTGCTCGTCCAGCTCGGCGACGATCACTGCCGACAGCTCGCCGGAGGCATCCGCTTCGGTGTCCACCACGACGGAGCCGGTCAGCACGGTGACCCCGGCGGCCACTGCTTCCGCGGCGGCCGCAGAGACGGTGGTGCGTGCGTCGATCACTGCAACCACCCCGCCGGTGGCTGCCAGGTCGGAGACCAGCGGGTAGACCGAGTCGTTGGTGGTGGCCACCACGATCTGCTGACCGGCGCGCACGCCGTAGCGGTTCAGGTAGCTGCGCACCGCGCCGGCGAGCATGATGCCCGGGCGGTCGTTGTTCTCGAACACGATCGGGCGCTCGTGGGCGCCGGTGGCCAGCACGACCTGCTGGGCGCGGATGTGCCAGATGCGTTCGCGGGAAACGCCGTCGCCGGCCGGCTCGTCCAGATGCACGGTGCGGCGCTGCGCGGCGATCAGGTAGTTGGCATCGTAGGAGCCGAAGACGGTGGTGCGCTGCAGGTGGGTGGTCTCCTCGGCGGCTGCCAATTCGGCGGCGACCGTGTCGATCCACGCCGCGGCGTCCACGCCGTCGATCTGCTCGCCGGCCGCATCGCGCAGGGTGCCACCGGCTTCGGCACGCTCGTCGAGCAGCATTACCCGGGCGCCTGAGCGCGTGGCCTCGCGGGCAGCGGCCAGGCCTGCAGGCCCGGCGCCGACCACCAGCACGTCCGTATGCACGTGGACGTGATCGTAGTAGGCAGGGTCCTCGTTCGGATCCAGCACGCCCAGTCCGGAGAGCAGGGTGGCGTTCAGCGATTCCGTGACCGGGACGGTGGTGGCAGGCAGCATCGACTCGGCGATGTCCTGGCTGTGCCGGGCGTCGACGGTGATCAGCGCGTTGGGTTCCTCGACGCCGGCGGCGAAGATGCCGCGCGGGCGGTCCAGGTACAGCGAGGTGCCGCATGAACGCATCCCGTTGGCCAGCATTGCGCTGGCCACGGTGTCGCCGCGGAAGGCGGAAAGCTGCTGCCCGTTCACTCTCAGGGCCAGTGCTTCCTCGCGGTTAATGCGGGCGCCGGCGCTGTGCGCGGCGGCAATGCGCTGGGACTTGCTCATCGGGTGCCTCCTTCGGTGGCCTGGATTTCTGGACGTGCTTCGCCGGCACGGTAGACGGCTTTGAATTCATAGGTGACGGTGTCGCGCAGGGCGTTGAACCACTTGCGGCAGCCGCCGGAGTGGACCCAGCGTTCGGCGAAGATGCCCTTCTTGTTCTGCCGGTAGAACAAGTAGCGCGACCATTCCTTGTCGCTCAGCGCGTTCGGATCCTCCGGGTAGGCAACGTGGGCTTCTCCCCCGTATTTGAATTCGTTCTCGTTGCGTGGCCCGCAGTTCGGGCAATCAATCAGCATCATGGCGGTTGCTCCTAGTGTGCGACGGCTGCTGCGCCGTGCTCGTCGATGAGGTGGCCGGTTTCGAAGCGCTCCAGGCTGAACGGCTTGTTCAGCTCATGAGGCTCGTCGTGGGCGATGGTGTGCGCCATGGTGAAGCCGGCGCCCGGGGTGCCCTTGAACCCGCCGGTGCCCCAGCCGCAGTTCACGTACAGGTTCTGGATCGGGGTCTTGGAGACGATTGGCGAGGCGTCCATGGTGGTGTCCACGATGCCGCCCCAGGTGCGCAGCACGTGTGCCCGGGCGAAGATCGGGAACAGTTCCACCGCGGCGGCCATCTGCTCCTCGATCACGTGGAACGCGCCGCGCTGGCCGTAGCCGTTGTAGCTGTCGATGCCCGCGCCCATGACCAGTTCGCCCTTGTGAGCCTGGGAGACGTAGACGTGGATGTGGTTGGACATGACCACCGTCGGGTGCACCGGCTCGAACAGCTCGGAGACCAGGGCCTGCAGCGGGTGGGACTGGATGGGCAGCTCGAAGCCTGCCATTTCGGCCAGCACCGAGGAGTGCCCGGCACCGGCGAGAGCGACCTTGCCGGCATTGATGGTGCCACGGGTGGTCTTCACGCCGGTGACCTTCTCGCCATCCTTGATGAATCCGGTGACTTCGCAGTTCTGGATGATGTCAACGCCCATTTCGTTGGCCTTGCGGGCGAACGCCCAGGCCACGTGGTCGTGCTTGGCGATGCCGGCGCGCGGCTGCCAGGTCGCGCCCATGACCGGGTAGCGGATGTTGTCGCTCACGTTGATGATCGGGCAGGCTTCCTTGACCTGCGATGGGTCCAGCCATTCGGCGTCCACGCCGTTGAGCTTGTTGGCTTCCACGCGGCGCACTGATTCGCGCACATCCCCGAGGGTGTGGGCCAGGTTCATCACGCCGCGCTGGGAGAACAGGAAGTCGTATTCCAGGTCCTCGGGCAGCTGTTCCCACAGCTTCAGTGACTTCTCGTAGATGCCTGCCGACTCGTCCCAGAGGTAGTTGGAACGGATGATGGTGGTGTTGCGGGCCATGTTCCCGCCGGCCAGCCAGCCCTTTTCCAGTACCGCCACATTGGTGATGCCATGGTTCTTGGCCAGGAAGTAGGCGGTGGCCAGGCCGTGCCCGCCGCCGCCGACGATGACTACGTCGTAGGACTTCTTCGGTTCCGGATTGTTCCAGAGGAATTCCGGGTGTTCTGGGAGCAAATCAGCCATGATTATTCCGCTACTTTCTTGAGATTTGGGTAGAGTGGGTGGGCTTCAGCCAACGCCAGAACACGTTCCTTCAGCTCTGGCAGTGCAGCCGTATTGCCGTCGGCACCAGCGATCAAGGTCTGCGCAATAATCTCCGCAACCTCAGCGAACGCAGCCTCGGAGAAACCACGCGTCGCCAGTGCCGGGGTGCCGATGCGCAGGCCCGAGGTGACCATCGGCGGACGCGGATCAAACGGAACCGAGTTGCGGTTCACGGTGATCTCCACCTGCGCCAAGAGGTCTTCAGCCTGCTGGCCGTCCAACTCGCTGTTGCGCAGATCCACCAGCACCAGGTGCACATCGGTGCCACCGGTCAGCACGCTGATGCCCTTGGCAACAACGTCTTCCCGGGTCAGGCGCTCAGCCAGGATCTTCGACCCAGCCAAGGTACGCTCCTGGCGCTCCTTGAACTCCGGCGACCCAGCAATCTTGAACGCCACAGCCTTGCCAGCGATCACATGCTCCAACGGACCACCCTGCTGGCCAGGGAACACGGCCGAATTCAGCTTCTTCGCGATCTCCGCATCATTCGACAGAATGATGCCGCCACGCGGACCAGCCAACGTCTTGTGCGTCGTGGAGGTCACCACGTGGGCATGAGGCACCGGCGACGGGTGCAGCCCGGCGGCCACCAGGCCAGCGAAGTGCGCCATGTCCACGAACAGGTACGCGCCAACCTTGTCGGCAATCTCGCGGAAGCGCTTGAAGTCCAGCTGGCGTGGGTAAGCCGACCAGCCGGCAACAATCATCTTCGGCTGGTGCTCGACCGCAAGGCGCTCCACCTCATCCATGTCCACCTGGTAGGTTTCCTCATCCACGCCGTAAGGCACGATGTTGAACAGGCGGCCCGAGAAGTTCAGCTTCATGCCGTGGGTCAAATGGCCACCGTGGTTCAGGTTCAACCCGAGGACGGTATCGCCCGGGCGCACCAGCGCGTGGTACACCGACGCGTTGGCCTGCGCACCGGAGTGCGGCTGCACGTTCGCGAACTTCGCGCCGAACAACTCCTTGAGGCGCTCGATCGCCAACGTCTCGATGACGTCGACTTCTTCGCAGCCACCGTAGTAGCGGCGGCCCGGGTAGCCCTCGGCGTACTTGTTGGTCAGCACCGAACCCTGCGCCTGCATGATGGCCTGGGCGGTGTGGTTCTCCGAGGCGATCATTTCCAGGCCGCGCTGCTGGCGAGCCAGCTCAGCGTCAATACGCTGCGCCACCTCCGGGTCGAGATGCGCGAGGTCTGCGGTCAGGGAATCTGCCGCGAGTGTTGAAGCTTGTGCCATTGCCCATTCCTAAATGTATGAATTGCCGACAACTGATATATCAATCTGCAATTCACTGTATGATGGAACTCACACCCCGGTCAATGGGTAACCGAAAATATTTCAGCACGCAGTAACCCTGCGGAACAGAGCAAAGAAATCGGAGTCAGGATGACAATCACCACGCAGCTCCCCCTGGGTGCCGAATCGATGGCTGAGCGCGCCTACCAGGTCTTGCGCGACCGGCTCATCATGATGGACATCGCCCCCGGTGACCCGATCAACGAAGCCCAGCTGGTCGCCGAGCTCGGAATCGGCCGCACTCCCCTACGTGAAGCGCTCAAGCGCCTGGAGGTCGACCACCTGGTGCAGTCCTACCCGCGCCGCGGCACCTTCGCTAGCCGCGTGGATATCACCGAACTAGCTGATATCACCGAAGTCCGGCAGGCCCTCGAGCCTTTGGCCGCGGCCAAAGCCGCCACGCTCCAGGGAGGCAGCGCGCGGGCTGGCATCCAGGCCACCCTGGAGGCGGTCCAGCAGCTCTCGGGCGAAAATCTGCGACGCACGCTCATGGAAAACGACCTCGAAGTGCACCGGCTGATCTACCAGGCAGCCGGCAACCATCATCTGGAGCAGACGCTGATCCGCTTGGATAATCTGGCCACTCGTATCTGGTGCATGGCGCTGGATCGCCTGCCCAGTATCGATGAGCACATCGGCGAGCACGTAGCGCTGCTCCAGGCGATTCTCGATGGCCACGCGCAACGCGCGCAGGAACTGGCCCGGGAGCATATCGTCCATTTCGAGAAGTCGGTGCGATCCGTTCTCTAGGTCCCTACACGTGGCGTGCGCACGTGTTGCGGCCTGCCCATGGCCAGCCAGCGGGCCAGATGCACCCGCAGCAGCCGGCCACCTTCATGCAGGTCGCCGCCGAGCAGCGCGAAGATCCTCGCCAGGCGCTTATGAAGACTCTGGCGCTCCAGATAGAGCTGATGGGCTGCATTCGTCGCATTGCATCCAGCATCCAGCCACACCAGCAGCGTGGCCAGCAGCACGTTGCCGGGCTGGTCCTCGCACTGCAGCAAGTTTTCCAGCTGCTCTGTAATGAAATGATCCAGATCCTCCCGGTGCCCGAACTTCGCCGCCAGCCGCTCCAGCGCATGGTCCGACGCATCGCCCACCCTGCCCGGGTTCGGGGTGGACTCGGGAAATGATTCCAAGACCAGTGCCTCGGTCAGGGACCACTGCGCGCGCCAGATCCCCTCGGCCGAAGGGCCGGCGCAGCATTCAACCGACAGTCCCGACAAGCCGCGGCGCAGGCTGGCGATCGCTTCCCTCCGGGCCCCGCGCGGATCACCCGAGGCGAGCGCGAGCAGCGCCTGGAGCCGGCGCGGATCCTGGCCATGTCGTAGCTTTGGAATACCAGCATCATCAACGGCTCGTCGCTGCCGATCGGCGCCTGCCGCGCCAAGTCAGCCGCGAAGAGCCCGTCGGCGCCGATGGCAATGGCCTGCAGCAGCGACGTATTGGCCGCCTGCACCGCACTCGGCCGGTAATGCTGGGCATAGGCCAGGCCGACGATGCTGCCCAACCGTTCGGCCATCAGCTCCAGCCGCTCAGCGGACACCGACTCGGAGCCGAGGAGCACCAGCCGGGCTGCAGTATCGCTGCCGATGAACAGGTCCGTGGTCGCTTCCAACGCTTCGGCCTGCGCCACGCCAGCCTCGGCCGCCGGACTGGATTCGGCAATCATCCGGCCGCCCAATTCCTACAGCACCGCGCACGATCCCAGTGCCTGCTCGATCATTTCCAGCAGCTGCCGCAAGTTGGGTCCAGCCGAGGCCATGTGCCTGGCCAGCAGCTGGGCAATCTCGTCGTCCTGCTGCAGGGCCGAGGCGTACTCGGAGACGATGCGGCGGTTGGTTCCCCCGGCCAGTTCCACAAAGGGCACGGTGACTTCCAGCCGGAAAACCGGCAGCCCGATCTGCTGGGCATGCTCGATGAACCGCGCCGGGATCCTGGTTTCCGGAACCAGCGGCTCGAGCAACAAGGCCGCCACGCCGCGCTCGGACAGCGAATCCAGATAGGCCAGCTGCGCCTCGGGCTTCAGGTGGGAAACGGCTTCCCCGGTCGTGAGCAGCGGCTCGTTGCAGTGCAGCAGGCCTGCAATGCCGAACTTCTGCACAACTCCATTGCCTCCATCTCGGCCCGGGTCGCCACCCGGGGCGGCATCATGGCAGTGCCCTACTTCATTTTCGAGCGCAAGCACAAGGACTTCTCCTACCTGTTCCTCGATCCGAAGTCCTCACCCCTGAAGTCGGTCAACTGGTCGGCGTTCGTCGCCTTCGCCGCCGGCATCGTGATGACCTGGATGTGCATGTACGGCTCGGTTCCCGCGCTGCAGGGCCCGATCGCCAGCGCCGTGAGCGGCATCGATTTCTCATGGCCGGGCGGAACGCTCACCGGCGCCGCGGTCTACTTCGCCCTGGGCTACCCCCGCTTCCGGGCCCGGATCAACGCCGGGGTTCCGCTGGGACTGAAGATGGACCTGTCCGAGGGTGCATTCATCAAGGAGTTCAGCAGCGCCGAGGACCCGCGCAAGGAGCAGCATGTGGCCAGCAGGCCGGCTGCTCTTCCCGAACCAGATGCCGCCCCAGAGAAGGCCCCGGCTGGCAGCTAACCTGCTGGAATAGAATATTCGGCTGGCGCCGACTCCGGAACCCCGGACGCGGCGCCAAGCACGTACAAAGAAAGGACGACCCGATGACCAAGGAAACGATGGACGAGACAGGCTACGAGGCGGCACTGCAGGCTGCGCGCGCCGGCGCTGCCGAAGGCGGCGTGCCGATCGGCTCCAGCCTGGCCGGAGCGGAAGGAGTCATCGCGGCCGGGCACAACCGGCGGGTGCAGCAGGGCGACCCGACCGCGCATGCCGAGATCGACGCTCTGCGCGCGGCCGGGCGGCGCAGCAGCTACCGCGACCTGACGCTGTACACCACGCTGGCTCCCTGCGCCCTATGCTCCGGGGCCATTGTCCTGTTCAAGATCCCGCGGGTGATCGTCGGCGAGGACCGCACCTTCAGCGGGGAGATCGCCTGGCTGCGCGAGCGCGGCGTGCAGGTCGAGGTCCTTCAGGACCAGCGCGCCGAAGCGCTGATGGAGCGCTTCATCGCCGAGCACCCCGAAATCTGGAACGAAGATATTGCCGAGGAACCAGCTGGCAGTTGACTGCTTCATCACGCCCCGCAACACCGGGCAATGTCTGGCCGCCCGCGGCGGAGCTATCTACTGCGGGGTCGCGGGTCGCGGAAGTAGCTCAGCAGGTATCGGAAATTAAAGCTCTTGACTGTGACATGCACCACTGGAATGATTTAGCGCAACAGTGTTGCACTCATCGCAACTAAAATTTTCCAGGATCTCGCAAGGCGATCACCCTTTCCCAACTCCTGACATTGCCTAGGAGGCAACGATGCCCTCTGTGTTCATCGAAGAACTCGACGCCGAATCTTACGCCACAATGGTGGCCCGCGAAGGCTCGACCATCATCATCCCGACCGGAGCCACCGAGCAGCACGGCCCGCACATGCCACTAGGCGTGGACGCCATGCTGTCCAGGGCCATCGCCGGCATCGTGGCCGAGAAGATCGGAGCCTTGGTAGCACCGGTCTTCTCCTACGGATACAAGTCGCAGCCGCGTTCCGGCGGCGGCAACCACCGGGTCGGCACGACAAGCCTGGGCGCCGCGGCCCTGACTGGCATGGTCGACGACGTGGTCACGTCCTTAATCGCCCAGGGCTTCACGAACGTAGTCGTGCTCAACGGCCATTTCGAGAACTACCAGTTCATCTACGAGGGCCTTGACAACGCCGTCGCCCGCGCCCGCGCCACGGGGTCCGAATCCCGTGCCGTACTGCTGTCCTATTGGGACTTCGTCGACGAGGCAACGTTGGAAAAGGTATTCCCTGACGGCTTCCTGGGATGGGATATCGAGCACGGAGGGGTGCTTGAGACCTCGCTGATGCTCCTGTTGCATCCGCAGAAAGTGGACATGACCCGCGTGGTGGACCACCCGCCGGCCAAATTGACCCCGTACGACATCTTCCCCGAGGATCCCGCGCGCACCCCGCCTACCGGCTGCCTCTCCAGCGCCGCCGGCGCCAGCGCCGAAAAGGGCCAACTGCTGCTGGATGCGGTCACGACTGCCGTAGCCGATTCGCTCCAGGGCGAGCTGCTCCTGGGATCCATCCAGGTGGAGGTCGAGTAGCATGTCCCTCAACGAAACCGAACGGAAGAACGCCCGGAAGGGCGAGGGCTCAAGCCAGGCGCCCGTCGAAGTGCCCCGTTTCATGGGACGCGTGATCCCGCCCTTGGATCGCCTGCTCATCCGGATTATCCCGCCCGCATTGATCGTCGCGGTGCTGCTCTGGGTACTGCTTTCCCCCGAGCAGGCATCGGCGGCCATCTCCGAGATGCGCACCTTTGTCACCGGGAAATTCACTTGGCTGTTCATCCTGTACTCGGTCTTCACCGTGGTGATGTGCCTCTGGCTGTCGATGAGCAAGGTCGGCAGAATCCGCCTGGGCGGGCCCAAGGCCAAGCCCGAGCATAGCAAGTTCGCCTGGTACTCCATGCTCTTCGCATGCGGCCAGGGCATCGGCCTGATCTTCTGGTCCGTCGCAGAACCGATCATGCTGCGCGACGAGAACCCTGTCATCCCGGCCGCCACGCCTGCCGGCGCAGCCGAAGGCGGGATCGTCTGGACCTACTTCCACTGGGGACTGACCGCCTGGGCCATGTACTGCGTGGTGGCGGTCTGCCTAGCCTATTCGCACCACAACCTGGGCAAGACACTGACCTTCCGCGAGGCCACCGTGGACCTCCTGCCCCGCTGGTCGCGACGCGGTGCGGGCGTGGTCATCGAGCTGCTGGCCATCATCGCCACCGTGCTGGGCCTGGCGACCTCGTTCGGATTCGCCGCCTTGCAGTTCACTTCCGGGCTTTCCTCGTTCACCGGCCTGTCGTCCAGTCCTGCACTGTGGCTGGTCGTCATCGCGATCTTCGCCGGCATCACCTGCATCTCCGCCATCGTGGGCATCAGCAAGGGCATGGCGCGCATTTCCAGACTGAACTCCATTCTGAGCATTGTGCTGGTCGGTGCGGTGCTGGTCTTCGGCCCGACGTTGTATATCGTCTCGATGCTCTCGCAGACCTTTGGCAGCTTCATGGCCAATTTCGTGAATATGAGCCTCTGGACCGATGCCAGCATCACCTCCAGCCCCCTGGCCAGCTGGCAGGACAGCTGGAATGGCTGGTGGACGGTATTCATCTGGTGCTGGGTCATCGCCTTTTCGCCGTTCGTGGCAGGGTTCATCGCGCGGATTTCGCGCGGCCGCACCATCCGCGAATTCGTCATCGGCGTGACCATCATCCCCACGCTCATCGTGATGATCTGGGTCGGAGTCATTGGGGCGAGCGCGATCTACTATGACGATGCGAGCAACCGGAGCATCAGCGATGCCGTGTCCGCGGACACCTCGGCCGGCCTGTTCGCGATGCTCGAGCACCTTCCACTGGTCGGCACGATCCTGCTGGTGGCCTCCACCATCCTGGTCGCGACCTACTATGTCACCTCGCTGGATTCCGGGATCTATGCGCTCAGCGAGTTCGTCTCGGCGCCAAACAAGTCCGGACCGGTCTTCCGCGTGGTGCTGGTGCTGAGCATCGCCACCGTCGCCACGGTGCTGCTCACCCTGGGCGGCACGGCGGTGGTCGATACGGTCCAGACGGGCACCATCATCGGAGCCTTCCCGTTCTCCTTCGTGATCATCTTGATGATCATCAACCTGATTCGGCGATTGATCAAGCGCGACAAGGCAATCAAGCAGCTGGAGAAGGACATCAACAATCCCGACCCGAACCTTGTTTTCGTCGCTGACCCCGACGGCGATGGTGCGATCCTCAAGGAGGTCCCAGGACAGGAACGGCACACCTAGGCAGTGGATCCGGCATCGGAACGAAGGCCGCGGAACTCGTCATATTGAGTTCCGCGGCCTTCTTAATTGCCGTTTTACCGCCTTATGCATACAGGCCAACACCGATTTGCCGGCTTCGGGAAAAAGTTCTCACATGCACTCTTGACAGTGACGCAGGGCACACATAACCTAGTTGCAACGGCGTTGCATTGAATGCAACACGCAAGTATTCTCCGGCGATTCCCTTGAATCCTCGCAATCCATCTGATTGGGCCGGCCTCCCTTGACAGTTGATTTCCCACAAGGAGCCAAAACCATGACTACCGCCAACATCGCCACCAACGTTTCCGAACTGGCCCGACTGAAGACCCTGCACAACGGCGCCAAGGAGCAGCTGACGTTCTCCGATGCCGAGTTCGAGCGCCGCCTGGCCGGCCTGCGCCAGATCATGGCCGCCAAGTCGCTGGACGCCGTCATCCTGACCAGCTACCACGGCATCAAGTACTACTCGGACTTCCTGTACACCACTTTCGGCCGCAACTACGCGCTGGTGGTCACCGCCAGCAACTCCACTACCGTCACCGCGAACATCGATGCCGGCATGCCTTGGCGCACCAGCTACGGCGACAACATCGTGTACACCGACTGGAAGCGCGACAACTTCTTCTACGGCCTGCAGGAAGCACTTAAGCGCGACGGCGTGAAGGCAACCCGGATCGGCGTGGAAGACGACTTCCTGCCGGGCCGCACCCGCCAGCAGATCGCCGACACCTTCGACGGCGCAGCCTTGGTGGATGTCTCGCAGGACGCCATGCGCCAGCGCATGATCAAGTCCGCCGAGGAAATCGAGGTCATCAAGCACGGTGCACGCATCGGCGACCTGGGCGGCGAAGCCATCAAGGCAGCGATCCGCGAAGGCATCAGCGAATACGAGGTCGCACTGATCGGCACCGAGGCCATGGTGCACGAGATCGCCAAGACCTTCCCGCACCGCGAAGTGCGCGACACCTGGGTCTGGTTCCAGTCCGGCATCAACACCGACGGCGCCCACAACTGGGCCACCACCCGCAAGCTTCAGCGCGGCGACATCCTGTCGCTGAACTGCTTCCCGATGACCTCCGGCTACTACACGGCACTGGAGCGCACCCTGTTCCTGGGCGAGCCGGATGCCCGCAGCCTGGAACTGTGGAACATCAACGTCGAAGTGCACAAGCGCGGCCTGGAGCTGATCAAGCCGGGCGCGGTCTGCAAGGACATCGCCGCCGAGCTGAACGAAATCTACATCTCCCACGGCCTGCTGCCGAACCGCACCTTCGGCTACGGCCACTCCTTCGGCGTGCTCTCGCACTACTACGGACGCGAAGCCGGTCTGGAGCTGCGCGAGGACATTGAGACTGTCCTGGAGCCAGGCATGGTCGTCTCGATGGAGCCAATGATCACCGTCATGGACGGCGAGCCAGGTGCCGGCGGCTACCGCGAGCACGACATCCTGGTCATCGGCGAGGACAACACCGTTGAGAACATCACCAAGTTCGGTTTCGGTCCGGAGAACAACATCATCGACGCCTAAAGGCGAGCGATAACCGTGGGGCGGGGCCCAAGCCCCGCCCCACGGTTTCTTTAACAAACTGCTGCGCGGCATGCACGGGGGCTGCGCCATCAATCGAGGACCGCCCACCGGTCCATCGGAACACTTCATCATTCCAGCGGCAAAGAAGCCAGAACTGGCCCAAGCCGCTACCCTCCAGAGGCGGTTTCGCACCATGAACCATTCCAGCAACTCCCCACTGCAAGCCACTGACGCAACCGCGGCCGCACCGGCCACCGGCACAGCTGCGTCCCGTACCATTGATTCGAAGACCCGCCGCAAGGTGATCACTGCCAGCTTCATTGGCAACTTCGTGGAGTGGTTCGATTACGCGGCCTACGGCTATCTGGCCGTTACTATCGCCGCGGTGTTCTTCCCCAGCGACGATCCGCAGGCGGGTCTGCTGATGACCTTCGGGGTCTTTGCCCTCTCCTTCCTGGTCCGCCCCATTGGAGGCTTCATTTGGGGGCATCTGGGCGACAGGATCGGCCGGCGCGAGGCCCTGTCTTGGTCGATTCTGCTGATGACCGGCGCCACCTTCTGTATCGCGCTGCTGCCTGGCTACGCGTCCATCGGTTTCGGAGCGCCGCTGCTGCTCCTGGCCTTGCGTCTGGTCCAAGGCTTCTCCGCCGCCGGCGAGTATGCCGGAGCCTCGGCCTTCCTGGTCGAGTATGCGCCCGCCAACCGGCGCGGCCTGTATGCCGCAGTCGTTCCGGCGAGCACCGCCACCGGCCTGCTTTTCGGTTCGTTGATGGCCGCCGGGCTGACCGGGTTGCTCTCAACTGAGGATCTGGAGACCTGGGGCTGGCGCATTCCGTTCCTGCTGGCGGCTCCCTTGGGGCTAATCGGCCGCTATATCCGCACCAAGCTGGAAGACTCTCCAGCCTTCGTTGAAGCATCCGAGTCCGGTGCACCTGAAAGCTCCCCGGTCGGGTCATTGCTGAAGAACCACTGGCGCAAGCTGCTCCAGGCCGCAGGGGCGGTCCTGCTGAACGCCGTCGGCTTCTACGTCATCCTGTCCTACATGCCGACCTACCTGTCCGAGGAACTCGGACTGGACGCCACTCGTTCATACCTGGCCACCACCGTTGCACTGCTGACCTATGTTGGTTTCATCTTCCTCACCGGCATGCTTTCGGATCGCTTCGGCCGCAGGCGGGTATTGATCAGCGCATCAGTCCTGTTCGTCCTCTTCACCGTGCCAGCCTTCATGGCTCTGGAATCGGGAAACTTCCTAGTGATCGTCCTGGTCCAGATTCTGCTCGGCGCAATGCTCACACTCAACGACGGCACGCTACCAAGCTACCTCGCCGAAATGTTCCCGACCAAGGTCCGCTACTCGGGCTTCGCGGTCTCGTTCAATCTCTCGAATGCGCTCTTTGGCGGAACCGCGCCATTCGTCGCAACCTTGCTGATTGCCACCAGCGGCAATGTCCTGGCTCCAGGTTGGTACTTGATGGCTGCAGCCGTTGTTTCGCTCGTGGCGGTAGCCTGCTCAGTGGAAACCAGCCGCAAACCGTTGGCATGAGCCGTAGGATAGTAGCAACTCAGGAGGGAAAATGACTGAAACCCGTAGCGAGACACGAGGTGCCTCGGTAATCGTCAACGTGCTCGATGTGCTTCGATGCTTCACCGTTGAGCATCCGGTAGTCGGCGTCACCGAAATCGCTGAACAGGTAGGCCTTCACAAGTCAAGCGTCTCGCGGATCCTTAACACGCTCGAGCAGGAACGCGTGGTGGATAGGGAAGAGGAAACCCGCAAGTACCGTTTGGGAGTAGGACTGATTGCCATCGCCGGCCCATTGCTGGCCAATCTGGACGTGCGCCAGGTGGCCTACCCCCTACTGGAAGACCTGCGCGAAGCGACCGGCGAGACCGCAGTGCTAAACATCTGGGACGGCAGCGAGTCGATTTCCGTGGAACAGCTGTCATCCACCCATCCGGTCAAGCACACCTCGGTCATGGGATCCCGGTACCGTTCGGGGCTGAGCGCCACCGTTCAGGTATTCCTCGCCAACGAGGAACCAACGCGCCGCGCGGAGCTGATCTCCAGCGGCGAGATCGATCTGGCCGGCACCTCCCCGGCCGAATACGAGGCACGCCTGGATCTGGTGCGCGAACGCGGCTATGCGGTCAACTACGGCGAGACCTCCGCAGAGGAAGTCGGGGTGGCCGCTGGAATTCTCGATCACCGCGGTGAGCTTGTCGCCTGCGCCATGACCGCCGCCCCGTACTACCGCATCGGCGCCGACGAACTGGAGCAGCTGTGCTCCAGCACCCGGATCGCGGCACGGCGCATCAGCACGAGGCTCGGATACCACACGGAAGGATAGCCATGGACCCGTTCGAAGCACGTGATGCCTACGCCTTCGACTACCGGATGCACGAAGGCTCGGCCATGAAAGTCAGCCACCATTTCGCCGGGCACACCGGGATGCCGGTGGCCATCCAGACCTGGGTGATTGAACCAGGCGGCTTCGAGGGCTTCCACCGCCACGAGGGACAGGCGGCGTTGCAGGAGTTCTACCAGGTGATCGAGGGGCAGGCGACGATGCGGGTCGGCGAGCGCGAATACAAGCTGAGCCCGGGCGACAGCATCTTGGCCTATGCAGGGGTGGACCACGACCTGCGCAATACCGGCACGGATGCCCTGCGAGTCCTGGTCGTTTGGGGGCCTGCGGGCGATGCCGACTTCTCGGCCTTCGGTTCGCACCAGCTGGCGCAACGGGCCCGGGCCGGCGGCGTGGCTTAGCTGGGAGTATGCCCAAGGCTCTTTTGCCGGGTGCATGCCCGGTGCTGAAGTGGTGCCATGAGTTACAACATCGGCTATTTCGTTGGTTCGCTCGCTTCAAACTCCATCAACCGCGTCGTGTCCAAGGCATTGATTGCCTTGGCACCCGAAAACCTCAGCTTCACGGAAATCCAGATCGGCAACCTGCCCTTGTACAGTGCTGACTACGATGCCGACTACCCGGAAGCAGGGACCGCTCTGAAAAAGGCCATTGAAGCCTCGGACGGGCTGCTGTTCATCAGCCCGGAGTTCAACCGGTCGATTCCCGGTGCGCTGAAGAATGCCATCGACTGGGGTTCCCGGCCCTGGGGCACCAATTCCTTCGCCCGCAAACCCACCGGCCTGCTCGGCGCCTCGCCCGGAGCCATCGGCACAGCGGTCATGCAGTCCAGCATGCGCAGCGTGCTCAGTTTCCTGGATGCCCCGCAGTTGAACTCCCCCGAGGTCTATCTGCAATACCGCCCCGAAGATTTCGGCGAGGACGGGAGCATCAGCAACCCTGACACGGAAAAGTTCCTTGCGCACTACATAGGCGAGTATGCGGCGTTCGTAGAGCGCGTGCTCGACTCAACCGCAGCGGGCCACATCGGCGACGAAGGTATGTAGTCGCCGCTAACGGCCGCTAGGCCCGCGAATACTCGGCAAGGGAAACACCAGAGGCAAAGGACTGCATGCTTTCCAGCTTCCAGCTCTCCGGGGCGTATCCGGTGTCCCCGAAGAGCCTGACTCCCGACCCGAACATCACCGGCTGGATTTTCAACGCCAGCCGGTCGATGTCTGTGCGCAGCCTGGCCGCCAGTTGCCCGCCGCCGCACAGCCAGATGCGCTCCCCTGGCTGGGCCTTGAGATCGCGGATGACCTCCCTCGGATCCGCGTTGGTGAACTGCACCGCTTCGCTCCCCTCGGGTGACGAGTGCTCTCTCGTGAAGACTATCTGCTTCAGATGCGCATAGGGGTTGGGCAGTGCCGGCAAGCCGACGGCGTAGGTATTCCAACCCATCAGCACCGTGTCGAAGGGGCACCCGTCGATGGGCAGTCCGGCTGCCTCCGCCAGTTGGGTCGGCGCCGTGCCGCGATAGCGCTCCCAGATGGGCGCTGCGTGCTCGCCCTCCACTGCGAAAGCATCGAATTCGCCGTTCGGACCGGCAATATATCCGTCCAGGCTCATTGCAACGAAGTAGGTCAGTTCCCGCATTCTTCTCCCTTGGCTCATGGCCGGAGGCCAGGTGAATTCTGGGCTAACCCTACAGCACTGGCGAGCACGAGCTGGGGAGAATGCAAAAAACCGGAAAGCATCTTTTCGGATGCTTCCCGGTTTTTTTCATTTGGTGGAGGTAAGGGGATTCGAACCCCTGACCTTCTGCATGCCATGCAGACGCGCTACCAACTGCGCCATACCCCCAAATGAGGCGGTTTCAGCAGTTTGAACAACTCCTGAACCGAGATAAAACTCTACCGGAGCATTATCGAAAACACCAAATCGGGAACTCGAGACGCTGATCACATTCGGCTATTCACACGATGGCCTCGCAATGGAAGAATGTGGGCGGGACCTACCGGCCCCGCCACTTCCTTCGAAAGGCGCAATTCCATGAGCATCGGACTGACCCCATACCTGCGTTTCGCCGGAGACGCCAAAGAAGCAATGGAGTTCTACCACCAGGTACTAGGTGGCGAGCTTTCCATGATGACCTTCCAAGAAGGCATGAATGACAATAATCCGGCCGTTGCCGACCTGATCATGCACGCCTCGCTTTTCGTCGAGCGCGGACTGCACTTCATGGCATCGGACACCCCGCCGGAAATGGACGTCCGGGGCAACGGCGTCATCGCGCTCAGCAACGACGGAACATCCGAAACCGACGGTGAAACCCTGACCAAGTGGTGGGAAGGCTTGGCCGAGGGCGGCCAGATCAATATGCCATTGGAGAAGGCACCGTGGGGCGACTCCTTCGGAGAGCTGCGCGACAAGTTCGGCGTGATCTGGATGTTCAACATCACCGCGGTAGCGAGCTAGCCCAAGCAGCTAGTGGGTGCGTGCCTGCTCGCGGGCTTCCAAGGCTTCGCGGCCCACGAGCAGGCCCACCTTCTTCGCGCGGATCTGGGTGATCCACGCAATCAGCAGGCCCAATGCGGCCAGGCCGGCACCAACCACCGACGGGGCGCGGAAGCCATAGCCGGCAGCGATCACCGCGGCACCCAAGGCGGCGCCCAGCGCGTTGGCGACGTTCAGCGCCGAGTGGTTCAGCGAGGCAGCCAGCGACTGCGCATGCGGGGCCGAATCCATCAGCAGGGTCTGCAAGGCAGGGATCAGCAGGGAACCCACCGCACCCATCACGAAGACCATGATCATCGTCGGCACCACCCAGCTGGTCACGGCAGCGAAAATCAGCATGGTCGCGATCATGAAGACCGATGACAGCTTGATCGCGCCGAAGATCGACCAGTCGGCCAGCCGGCCACCGGCCAGCGAGCCGACAACCATGCCCACGCCATAGAGCGCCAAGGCCAGCGGTACCAGCTCGATCGGCAGGCCCGCCTCTTCGGTCAGCGTAGGCGAGATGTACGAGTACACCGCGAAGAAGCCGCCGAATCCGACGATGCCGGTGAGCATCGCCAACCAGACCTGGGCGCTGCGCAAGGCAGACAGCTCGCGGCGGATGCTCGCCCCGGCTTCAATCTTGCGCCACGGCACGAACACGCTGATCAGCACGGCGGTCAACACGCCGATCGCGGTAACCACCAGGAACATCGAACGCCAGCCGTATTCCTGGCCCAGGCGGGTCACCAGCGGGACACCGGCAACGTTGGCCACCGACAGCCCGAGCATCACCCAGGCGATGGCGCGTCCGCGCATCGTGGCAGGAACCAGGCTGCCGGCGAGCACACCGGCCAACCCGAAGTAGGCCCCGTGCGGCAGGCCTGCAAGGAAACGGGTCACCAGCATGGTGTTGTAGTCGGGGGCGAAGAACGAGGAGAGGTTGGCGAGCGTGAAGAAGAGCATCAGCAGCTGCACCGCACGCTTGCGCGGGATCTTGGCGGCCAGCGCGGTGAGCACCGGGGCGCCCACCACCACGCCAATCGCGTAGGCGCTGATCATCAGGCCCATCTGCGCATAGCTCACCTCAAGATCGGCAGCGCCTTCCTGGAGCAGGCCCATCATGGCGAATTCCGTGACGCCGATGCCGACGCCGCCCATCGCCAAGGCGAGGATTGCCAGCAGCAGTTTTCCGCCAGATAAGTAGGCAGTCATTCAGGTTCTCAATTCGTGGCAGGGTCTTGGGACGCGGCTCCCTCGGCGCTCTTACCCATCGTAGTGACTGCATCGGGCGAGACCGGCAATCCCCTAGCCGAAAATTACGATTCCCACAGTATTTTGTGCCACTCTATTAAGTCCTATGGCTCATTCATCGCATCATCGCCTGTCGGCCTCGCGAATTATCGCGAGGTTCTTCTTTGCCCTGCTCTGCCTCGCGCTGGCCGGGCTGATGGTGTTCCACCAGCAGATCCCCGATGTCATGGGCCTTGGATTGATCGTCGACAACCTGGCCCCGTGGATGGGACTGGGCATCCCGGTGCTCCTGCTGATGGCCTTGGTGGTGCGCGGGCGCATCAGCTTCATCGCACTGCTCGTGCCCATGGTCGTCTGGGCGGTCCTCTTCGGACCGGCGTTTCTGCCCTCGGATCAGCGCGTCCCGGACGCTTCGCTGCAGGTCGGCACGCAAAACGTCCACGAGTCCGCCGGTGTGCAAGCCGCCCGCGAGCTGGCCGCGCACGGAGCGCAGGTCATCACCCTGCAGGAAATCGGCGAGGGCCAAGAACCTGAGATCACCGCCGAGCTGGCCGAAACCCACCCCTACCGCTACATGGTCAGCACCGTCGGGGTGTGGAGCGCCTATCCGCTGAAAAACCCGGAACCCCTGGACTTGGGCCTGGGCTGGGACCGCGCGTTGCGGGTTGACGTGGCCAGCGGCAGCGGGGATGTGCGGTTATATGCGGTGCATGCGGCGTCGGCCAGGCCCACAGGGCACCACGAGCGGGACATGATGCTCAGTTCGCTGGCCGGCTACTTGGCCGAAGACGATTCTTCGAAGATCGTAGCGACCGGCGATTTCAACGCCACCAGTTCCGACCGCCACTTCGCACCGGTCGCCAACCAGTTGCAGGAAGCCCACTACAGCGACTGGGGCCTGGCCCTGACCTGGCCGCGGACGCTGTTCCCGATGCTCGGCATCGACCATGTGATGCTGCGCGGAGTCGAATCAGCCGGCTTGGAGCGGCTGGAGATCGCCGATTCCGATCACTACGCGCTGGCGGCCACCATCGATTTGGGGAATTAGACCGCTTCCAGGCCGGTCTGGCGCAGCGTGATGTTGATCCTCCCGCCACCAAGTCCGAGGCCTGCCGGCGCGGTCCCGGCGTGGATCTTCGTCACCCCGTGATAGGCGAAGCGTGACGGGCCGTCGAAGACAAACAGGTCTCCCGAGGCCAGCCGGATCTCTTGCCATGGCCGGTTGCGGTTCTCGGTATTGCCCAAGCGGAACGTTGCCGAATCGCCGATGGACAATGAAACCACCGGTGCGTTGATCCGCTCTTCGGCGTCCTGGTGCATGCCCATCACCGCGTGCGCATCGTAGTAGTTCACGATGGCGGCATCAGGCTGGTATTCCTGCGCGCGCTGCGGATCCCCGGTAGCCTCGGCTACCGCCTGCTTGCCCAGGCGGACCAGCCACTCTTCCATGGGCGCCACGGTTTGGCCACCCAGGTCGCCAGCGGTCCTTGAATAGCTGCCCGGGCTCCAATGCCAGCCCAGGCACAGGCTTTGCACGCTCATCGGATGCCCGTTGATGCGTGTACGGTGCGGCGGAACCGGCCCGCTGCCCCACTCGAAGAAACGCCGCACGATCCACTGCTGCGCAGCCGCGTCCAGCCATCCCGGCAAGTGCCAGGCGCCTGGGCGCACCGCTCCCCCGGTGCGGGGCAATGCACTGTCATCGAAAAGCGACTCCATGCTTCCAGCGTGCCCGTTGCGGGCAGGGCTCGGCAAGTCTCCTGCGTATTCGCTCACTGAACTTTGCAGGATAAGCCGGCACGGTGCCTTGCAACAATATTGACGATAGTGACTTTGTGTTTCGTCTTGCCCCCGCAAAGATTTCGAAAAGGTTAACCTTTATTCGATTTATTGCGCTTGAAACAATTGCGATACCTCTGGGAAAACCTGGGCACCTAAGCTGAGTGCATCCACTAGTTCAAGGAGAACCCCATGTCACCCCGAGCAACTCAAGCAGAATCAAGGACACCATGATTGGCATCGACCTCGAACTGCACGGATGCACGGTACTGATCGCTGGAAGTAAATCCGGGAGCAAGAATACCGCGAAACGCTTCGAAGCAGAGGGCGCCACGGTGCTCGCCGCCGAGGAGCCCTTCGAGGCAATACAGCTGCTGGAACAGGCAGGAATGCTGGTGATCTGCGATGCCGACCCGCTGCGCTTCACCTCCCTGGTGCAAGCAGCACGCATCCCAGTGATTCGCCTGCGCCCCACACCCAAATCCGGATCCATCACGCTGCTTGGCGGCGGGCCCGGCGCACTGGATCTGCTCACCCTGCGCGGGGTCCGGGCGCTCGCCGAAGCCGAGATCGTCTTCGCCGACCGGCTCGGCCCCGCAGCGCACCTGCCGGCGCTCGCGCCCCAAGCTGACATCATCGACGTCGGCAAGCGCCCCGGGCACCACAAGCTCACCCAGCGCGACATCGAAGCCAAGATGATCGATGCCGCCCGCGGCGGAGCACGAGTCGTGAGGCTCAAGGGCGGAGATCCCTTCGTCTTCGGCCGCGGCTTCGAGGAAGTCGCCGCCGCGACCGCAGCCGGCATCCCGGTCAGCGTCATCCCCGGACTGAGTTCCTGCATCACCGTTCCGGCAGCGGCCGGCATCCCGGTGACCGCTCGCGGCGTGAATACCATGTTCACGGTTATCTCGGCCCACGACCCGCTCAGCGATGCGCAATTGGAGCACCTGGCCAAGCTGGGCGGCAGCATCGTGATCCTGATGGGCATGGGCACCGTCGAGCAGACCGCCGCGGGCTTGCACCGGGTCGGCATGGACCCGCGCATGCCCTGCGCCATCATCGAATCCGGCACCACCGACATCCAGCGCACCAGCTGCACCCGGCTGGCCGAACTGGCAGACACCGCCCGCGGCCATGCAAACCCTGCGGTCATCGTCATCGGCGAGGTTGCCGGGCTGCCGGCCAGCCTGCTGGCACAGCAATTGGAGGTGGCCTGATGGGCACCCCCAAGCCCCTGGCCGGTTTCCGGCTGGCAGTGACCAGCGACCGCCGCTCGGCAGAACTCATCGAAGCCTTCGAACGCCGCGGAGCAGAAGTCACCCATACCCCGCTGCTGCAGCTGGCACCGCTGGACGACGAGCAGCAGCTGATCGCGCAAACCCGCAAGCTGATCGAGCTGCGCCCGCAGGCAGTAGTCATCACCACCGCCTACGGCTTGCGCCGCTGGGTCGAAACCTCCGAAGCCGCCGGCATCGGCGACGAGCTGCTGAATGCGCTCGGCCAGGCGCGGCTCTACGTCCGCGGCGCCAAGGCCCACGGCGCCGTCAAGGCCCTGGGGCTGGAACCGGCGGCGGTGGCCGCGGACGGGCGCAGCGCCTCCATGCTCCAGCTGCTTGAAGGAAAGCTCGACGGGGCCACCGTCGCCCTGCAGCTGCATGCCGATTCCGATCACGGCCTGCCGCAAAGCCTGCGTGAGCTCGGCGCTCGCCGGGTGATGGCGGTGGAACCCTACCGTTGGCAGGACACCAGCAGCGACAGCGGGATCTCCGCCCTGGTGGAAGGGCTGTGCACTGCCCGCTTCGACGCGGTGACCTTCACCAGCGCGCCGAGCGTGCACGCGCTGTTCGCTGCCGCCAAGGCCCGCAACCGCCTGCCCGCGCTGCTGCGCTCCCTGGCCGATCGCGTCGTGGTGGCCACCGTTGGACCGGTGACCGCAGCCCCGCTGATCAATGCTGGCATCAGCAGCCCGCTGGTGCCCGAACGCTATCGCATGGGTGCCATGATCGGGCAGCTCGTGGAGCATCTGGATTCGCTGGGCACCTTGCAGGCACAGACGATCCACGGCCAGGTGCAGCTGCGCGGGCGCACCCTGACGGTCCAGGACGAGGACTGCGAGCTGACGCCCGGGCAAGCCGAGCTGGTGCGGGTGCTGATCGAGGCTGGCGGCAGCGTGCTCTCACGCGACGAGCTGGGGGCGGCCCTGCCCGAAGCCAGTTCCAAGCATGCCCTGGACATGACCTTGAGCCGCCTGCGCAAGGCATTGCCCCAGCCGGACATCATCGCCACGGTCATCAAACGCGGGTATCGGCTGAACGTTTGATCGCCCGAATGGGCTTTTTCCCGCCGGGTTACGTAGGATCGGTGTCATGGTTACTATTCAGGTTGCCGGAGAGGCGCTGGTCGACATCGTCGATGGCGTAGCGCATCCCGGCGGTTCCCCGATGAATGTTGCTGTTGGACTGGGCCGGCTGGGCCACGACGTCCTGCTCCAAACCGACATCGGCGATGACGAGCATGGCCGGCTGATCGCCGAGCATGTGGCGGCCTCTGGCGTTCAACTCGCTGCCGGATCGCACACCGATGCGCAGACATCCAGCGCCACCGTGATGCTCGACGAGTCCGGAGACGCCAACTACGAGTTCCAGCTCAACTGCACCTTGCAGAGCATGGCATCAACCCAGGCCGCATTGTTCCACTCAGGTTCCGTGGCAGCGTTCCAGGGCCCCAGCGCCGCCCGGATCCACGAGGCGTTCGAAGCGTCCCCTGCGGGACAGATCCTGAGCTTCGATCCGAACCTGCGCCCGGAACTGGTTGAGGACCGGGCCGAATCGGTCAAGCAGATCGAGAAGCTGGCCGGGCTGGCGGATATCGTCAAGCTCAGCGACGAGGACGCCCTCTGGCTCTACCCGGGCTGGGATGCCGACCGCATCCTGGAACACTTCCTGGATCGCGGGGCATCCCTGGCGGTCATCACCTTCGGTGCCCGCGGCGCGGAAGCACGGACCAAGCACACCGAGGTCATGGTCCCCTCGATCTCGGTGCGCACCGAAGATACGGTTGGCGCGGGCGATGCGTTCATGGCCGGGCTGCTGCACGCCATCTTGGACAGCTCGCTGGCCCAGTCGCTGCGCGATGGCACGGAATTGGACAGCGTGGAGCTGGAGAAGGTCATGCAGATCGCTGCGGTGTGCGCGGGAATCACCGTCTCGCGCACCGGCGCCAACCCGCCAACGCTAGACGAGCTCAACCAGTTCCTCAGCACTACGACGCGCTAGCACGTTCCGGTTCTGGCAAATCACCGCTGGGATCTGCGCCTGGAAAGGGCGCTGATCCCAGCGGCTTTTCATTTCATCCGTTGTGGGTGAAGGTGTTTTGCTGGCGTGTTCTGCCGGGGCGGCTTGGATGCAGGGCGAAAAATGCAGATCAGGTTGCTAGAGTTCCTTAGCAGTGCATTTGCCCTATTCATCGAGGAGGCCCCATGGGGAGCAAGGTTCCAGCCGCCGACAACACCTTGCGGATCCTCAGGCTGCTGGCCAGCCGGAAGACCCCTACCCCGGCGGCGATGATCGCCACGCTGCTGGAGCTTCCCCGCTCCAGCGTCTACCAGCTGCTGAACGTGATGCTGGAACACGGATTCATCAGCCACTATCCAGAGGACAAGTCCTACGGTTTGGGGGTCTCGGCGTTCGAGCTGTCCAGCGCCTACACCCGCCAGGAACCGCTGGCCCGGCTGGGCGCTCCGCTGATTGCCCAGCTGGTCGACAAGGTCGGTGAAAGCGCGCACCTGGCAGTGCTGCACGGTTCGGACGTGCTCTACATCGTCGAGGAACGCGCCAAGGGCCGCCCATCACTGGTCACCGACGTGGGTGTCCGCCTGCCGTCGCATCTGACCGCCTCAGGCCGGGCCATTCTCGCAGCGCTGCCCAAATCGCAGGTCCGTGCGCTCTACCCCAGCGCCGCCAGCTTCTCTGAGCGCGTGGCCGAATCATCGATCTCCAGTTACGCGCAATTGCGCCGCGAGCTGGAGCAGAGCACGCAGCGCGGCTACGCAGTGGAGCGCGGGGATGTCACCCCGGATTTCCACTCGCTGGCGATGGAAATCCGGGACTCCAATGATTGGCCGGTGGCTGCTGTGGCCGTCACCTTCCTGGCTGACCGGGTTCCCGAAGAGAAGCGGGAGGCCCTGCTGGCCCAGATCCACGCCACCGCGGCGGCGATCACCTCGCGGGTGCAGGGCAAGCGTCCTGCCTAGCGCAGGAAATCGAACGAAGCGCGCTGGCGCTGATCTGAGCAAGCTAGCAGCTGGACGCACCCGTAAATTCCCATGAATCTGAAATACCGGACAGCTCTGCCGATTCTCCGGTGTCCAACCCATGGCTCATGTCCAATGATGGAATCAGTTAGCTACGTTACATCGTAAGGAATTGCCATGTGCCACGAACCACGTGTCGTCCGCGCCCCGCGCGGCACCGAACTGACCGCCAAATCCTGGGCCACCGAGGCCCCACTGCGCATGCTGATGAACAACTTGGATCCGGAAGTCGCCGAACGACCCGAGGATCTCGTGGTCTACGGCGGAACCGGCAAGGCGGCCCGTTCCTGGGAAGCATTCGACGCCATTGTCGAGACGCTCAAGGATCTGGAAGAGAACGAAACGCTGCTGGTGCAGTCCGGCAAGCCCGTGGGCGTCTTCAAGACCAACAAGTGGGCGCCGCGGGTGCTGATTGCCAACTCCAACCTCGTGGGCGACTGGGCCGACTGGGAGCACTTCCGCAAGCTCGAAGCAGAAGGCCTGATGATGTATGGCCAGATGACCGCCGGCTCCTGGATCTACATTGGCACCCAGGGCATCTTGCAGGGCACCTACGAGACCTTCGCCGCAATCGCCAAGAAGCGGTTCAACGGCACGCTCGCCGGCACCTTGACCCTCACCGGCGGGTGCGGCGGGATGGGCGGTGCCCAGCCGCTGGCGGTAACCCTCAATGGCGGTGCGGTACTAATCGTCGACGTGGATGAAACCCGCCTGCGCCGCCGTGCATCCAAGCGCTACCTCGACGAGGTCGAGCTGGATCTGGACAAGGCGCTGGAGAAGGTCCTGGCCGCAAAGGCCGAGGGACGTCCGCTGTCGGTGGGCTACGTCGGCAACGCCGCAGAGGTCTTCCCGGCACTGCTCAAGCGCCACGAAGCCGGCGAATTCGCCTTCGACATCGTCACCGACCAGACCAGCGCCCACGATCCGCTGAGCTACCTGCCGGTGGAATACACCATGGAGCAGTGGCACGCCGAAGCCGAAGCGGATCCGTTGGGCTTCACCAAGAAGGCGCAGGCCGCGATGGCCGCGCATGTCGAGGCCATGGTCGGGTTCCAGGATGCAGGCGCCGAGGTCTTCGACTACGGCAACTCGATCCGCGACGAGGCGCGCAAGGGCGGCTTCACCCGCGCCTTCGAATTCCCGGGCTTCGTCCCGGCCTACATCCGTCCGCTGTTCTGCGAGGGACTGGGTCCATTCCGCTGGGTGGCACTGTCCGGAGATCCGGAAGACATCAAGGTCACCGACCAGGCGCTGAAGGAGTTGTTCCCGGAGAACGAGCACCTGCACCGCTGGCTCGATGCCGCCGAGAAGCATGTGGAGTTCGAAGGCCTGCCGGCGCGCATCTGCTGGCTGGGCTACGGCGAGCGCCACAAGGCGGGCCTGCTGTTCAACCGGCTGGTGGCCGAAGGCAAGGTGTCCGCTCCGATCGTCATCGGCCGCGACCACCTGGATTCAGGTTCGGTAGCATCGCCATACCGCGAGACCGAGGCCATGAAGGACGGCACCGATGCCGTGGCCGACTGGCCGCTGCTGAACGCGCTGACCGCCACCAGCTCCGGTGCCTCGTGGGTATCGATCCATCATGGCGGCGGCGTCGGCATGGGCCGTTCCATCCACGCCGGCCAGGTTTCCTTGGCTGATGGCAGCGAACTGGCTGCCGCGAAGCTCGAAGCGCTGCTCACCAATGATCCGGGCATGGGCGTCATCCGCCACGTGGATGCCGGATACGAACGTGCCGCCGAGGTCGCCGCCGAGCGCGGAGTGCGCATTCCGATGGCAGCGCAGGAGAAGTAGCACCCTTTTAAATCAGCTTGAGGCGCCACCGAGGTGGCGCCTCAAGCTATTGTCATCTAATTGCTGGTCATCACTTCCGGCACTATGGCTTGCGGGTTTCGGCACTGATGAACCATGCCTGCTGTTCCAGATCCGCAATGTACTGGTGCAGGATGTCGGCCGTAGTTGGATCCGCCTCGTCTACCGGATCATGGACCTCGCGCATGACGCCCACGGTTGTCTGCAACGCCTTGACAACCATGTCCACTGCATTAGTCGTGAGGATTTCGGTGTTCACCGGTTGTTCCAACTTGGTGTACTTTGTGACCGTTGCCGCCAGTCCATCGGGAGTGGCATGCAATGCGCGCATCCGCTCGGCGATTTCGTCGGAACCGCGACGTGCGATATCAACGATTTCGTCAAGGTTCTGATGCAGGTCGCGGAAGTTGGGACCGACAACATTCCAGTGGATCTGCTTGCCTACCAACTGCAGATCCAGCAGCTGGACCAGCACGGTCTGCAAGGAATCGCGCAACACCTCCGGGGCCACGAAGCCGTTCTCTGCGTTCTCGCGATCGGTTTTCTTCGCTGGAGTATTCTTCGAATTAGCCAATGCTTCTCCTTACGTTGTCATGGACGCTTGGGGCAAGACCTTTCTCGGTGTCCCACTTTTGACACTATCGACTTGGCACCCCGATTCCGAACGAATGGATCTTTCTTTCGGGCAACGTCCAGCTTTCTCTTTTCGCGTGCCAAGTTTCTCCCGCAATTCCAGGGCGAGTCATGCTGTCTGCCTTTCGGATTCATCGGATTGGCTGGCACCAGCTCCAGCTAGCACAACTTGTCGGATGTTGACCTGTCTTCTGCGAGTTGAATGGGGATTGCATTAACTGCAGGTTGCCAGCTGCTCAGAGCTTCCCGGAAAGCTTGAGCAGGCACCTTCAGGCACCTAGCGTTGGGCAGGTCAGGAATCACCGATCCACGGAGGACGACATGTCTGAGCAGGATGCAAACGAGCAGTTCGGGAACTTCGACAACAACGAATCTGAAGGCTACGAGAGCCAGTCCAATTCAGATTTCGCATCAGGAACAGATGGCGGATTTGAAAGCCAACCGTCAGAACAGCAGTCCTTTGGAGGCGGAAACGAATCCGGCCAGGAATCTTTCGGAAGCGAGCAGGAAGAATCCTACGGCGGCGGAGACGAGTACGGCCAGGAATCATACGGCGGCGAAAGCCAAGGAGAATCCTACGGTCACGGTGAAGAGTCCGGCCAAGAATCATTCGGAAAGGACGAGGGCCAGCTTACGGCAGCGACCCGGGGCAGGAATCCCTGGGCGATAGCCAGTCTGGCCAGGCGTACGGCAACAATGAAAGCCAGTTTGGTTCCCAAGAACAGGAAGAGGGGTTCTAGGGAGCTTGCAGCTTGGCAGACACTCCTGCCACGCGGAATTGTGGCCCATTCTCCAGTTGGGCACTTGTAATCGCTTCACTGCTTGCACCGGGCAAGTGGTGAAGCGATTATTCTTTTTGCGACGCAGAATCGCCAGCAGATCTTCTCGGGTTTGGTCTCGGACCTGCCAATAACCATTAGAGAATATTCGTTCGTTCCTCTGCCACTCCCGTTGGTTATTAATTGCTGTTCGACGCAGAATGGATATAAGCACCGTGTATCCGAATGTGCTGGCCGGTTCGACTGACAGGATGTAAATGTTCTCGAAAATTGCCAATCGCTTCGCTGGCCCGCTGGCGGTTGGATTCCTAGCCGTAGCGCTGTCAGGTTGCGTGAGCATTGAATCCTCCAGCGAAGAGACCAAGGCTCCGGAGAATGCTGGTCCCATCGAAGGTACCGTCACCCCGAGAGCCAAGGCCTCGGAAGGCGCGGCTACCGGCACGCCTAATGTTCCGAAATCACCTGCGGACAGCACGTTCCAGTCCGTCTATGATTTCCTCGATGCGCAAGCGACCGAAGTCAGATGCACGGGCAGCATGGATATCGCCGACATGGGCCAAATACTCAAGCTCGTCGGTGATTGTGAAAACGTCACCGTCTCTGGAGACGGAAACATGATCGTCGCTCCGCACATCACGAACCTCGAGCTAAGCGGCAACGGAAATATCGCAGCGGTCAAGAACATCAAGCAGGTAGCTTTTAGCGGCATCGGCAATTCGGCCGCATCCCTCAACGAGAACGCCGAGTTCACTGACAACGGTTCGTCGAACAAGTTCGGCGAGGACGCCTTCGAAGGCATCACCTTCTAGAACCCGGAATTTTCAACGGACCGCGATTGGCATGCCAATTGCGATCCGTTCCCTTCTGCCTCCGTGGCACTGTCTGGCATTTCGGACAGATGACCCGATTATCGATGCCGTGCCATCCCGATCTGCCGAACAATGGAAATTAGAGACCTCATTGCAGCGCAGAGAACGGATTGAACATCATGACTGCTTCCCCACTCGTCACCCTGGACCTTACTGGAGCAACCGCCGATGACGTGATTGCGGTAGCCCGGCACAACGCGCAGATCCGCATCGCGCCACAGGTCCTCGAAGAACTGGCCACGGTTCGCGCCCACATCGATGCCCTCGCCTCAGCCGACACCCCGGTCTATGGCATTTCCACCGGTTTCGGCGCCTTGGCTACCCGCCATATCGCGCCCGAGGACCGCGCGAAGCTGCAGCGTTCGCTGATCCGCTCGCACGCAGCCGGCATGGGAGAACCGGTGGAGCGAGAAGTGGTGCGTGCGCTGATGTTTCTGCGCGCCAAGACCTTGGCCTCCGGCCGCACCGGCGTACGCCCGGTCGTGCTGGAGACCATGGTTGGACTGCTCAACGCCGGCATCACCCCGGTAGTGCGTGAATACGGTTCGCTGGGCTGCTCGGGCGACCTTGCCCCGCTCTCCCACTGTGCCCTGGTGCTGATGGGCGAAGGCGAAGCCACCGACCGCGAGGGCGTGCAGCGCCCCGTGCCGGAACTCCTCGCAGAGGCAGGACTTCAACCTGTGGAACTGGCGGAGAAGGAAGGCCTGGCGCTGGTCAACGGCACGGACGGCATGCTCGGCCAGCTGCTGATGGCGTTGGCGGATCTCGAAGAGCTCGCAGACATTGCCGATGCCACCGCGGCCATGAGCGTCGAAGCCCAGATGGGCACCGACCAGGTCTTCCGCGCCGAACTGCACGAGCCGCTGCGCCCGCACCCGGGACAGGGCCGCAGCGCGGCGAACATGTACAACTTCCTTTCCGGTTCCCCCATTGTCGCCTCGCACCGCGAAGGCGATGGCCGGGTGCAGGATGCCTACTCGCTGCGCTGCTCCCCGCAGGTGACCGGCGCCGTGCGCGACACCATCGCCCACGCCCGCCTGGTTGCCACCCGCGAACTGGCGGCGGCCATCGACAACCCAGTCGTGCTGCCTTCGGGCGAGGTCACCTCCAACGGCAACTTCCATGGCGCTCCGGTCGCCTATGTCCTGGACTTCCTGGCCATCGCGGTTGCCGATCTGGGCTCCATCGCCGAACGCCGCACCGACCGCATGCTCGACCCTGCCCGGTCCCGCGACCTGCCGGCTTTCCTGGCTGATGACCCGGGCGTGGACTCGGGCATGATGATCGCCCAGTACACCCAGGCGGGATTGGTTGCCGAGAATAAGCGCTTGGCCGTACCGGCGAGCGTGGATTCCATCCCGTCATCGGCAATGCAGGAGGACCATGTTTCCCTGGGCTGGCATGCGGCCCGCAAATTGCGCACCGCGGTAGGCAACCTGCGCCGCATCCTCGCCATTGAAATGCTGATTGCCGGCCGTGCGCTGGACCTGCGCAAGCCATTGCAGCCGGGCCCGGCCACCGGTGCTGTGCTGGAGCTGCTGCGCACCAAGGTCGCAGGTCCAGGCGAAGACCGTTTCCTCTCTGCCGAGCTGGAAGCGGCCTGCGAATTGCTGGCTACCGGCGAAGTGCATCGCGTGCTGGAACCCCATCTGGCGAAGTAGCTGTTCGAGGGCCACTGTGTGGGGTGCCGGACATTGCTGGGGCATCTGCGGGCAAGGGGCGTAAACTTGGATACCGGGAAACCACTTACCTCGCGTGAAAGAATCATCTAATGCAACGCACCATGTTCAAGTCCAAGATCCACCGGGCGACTGTCACCCAGGCTGACCTGCACTACGTAGGCTCGGTCACCGTTGACTCCGAGCTGCTCGAAGCCTCGGATATCCTGCCCGGTGAACTGGTCAGCATCGTCGACATCACCAACGGCGCTCGCCTGGAAACCTACACCATTGCCGGCGAGCCTGGCAGCGGGGTTATCGGCATCAACGGCGCGGCCGCGCACCTGGTGCACCCGGGGGATCTGGTCATCCTGATCAGCTACGCGCAGATGGAAGATGCCGAGGCGCGCAGCTACGTGCCCAGCGTGGTGCATGTGGATGCCGATAACCGGATCATCCACCTGGGTGATGACCCTGCCGAGGCAGTGGGCGACGGGGTGCAGACCCCGCCGCACGCACTGCTGAACAGCAAGTAATCCAGCTTCACAAGGCCAGCCGGCGCGCAAGATATTGCGCAGTCCGGCTGGCCTTGTTGTGCGCCACCTGCGTCGGGGTCCCCTCGGCAACAATGCGCCCGCCGCCATCTCCGCCGGCAGGTCCCATGTCAATCACCCAGTCGCTGGCGGCCACCACATCCATCTGGTGCTCCACCACGATGACGGTATTGCCCTGGTCGACCAGCTGCTGCAGCTGCGATACCAGCAGCTGCACATCGGCAGGGTGCAACCCGGTGGTCGGCTCGTCGAGCAGGTAGAGCGTGTGCCCGCGGCGCTGCCGCTGCAGCTCGGTGGCCAGCTTGATGCGCTGGGCTTCGCCGCCTGACATTTCGGTGGCTGGCTGGCCCAGCTGCAGATAGCCGAGCCCCACCTCGCACAGGGTAGCCAGCGCCCGTGCCGCTGCAGGAATCCCGGAGAGGAATTCCTCGGCTTCGCTCACATCCAGCTGCAGTACCTGGGCAATGTTCTTGCCCCGGTATTCGACCTCAAGGGTCTGCTCGTTGTACCGGGCTCCGTGGCATTCGGGGCAAGGCCCATAGGTCCCGGGCAGGAAGAGCAGCTCGATTTCCAGATAGCCTTCGCCCTGGCAGGTTTCGCAGCGCCCGCCGGCGACATTGAAGGAGAACCGGCCGGCGTTGTAGCCGCGTTCTCTTGACAGCGGCAGCTCGGCGAACGCCTTGCGGACCACATCGAACAGGCCCGTGTAGGTGGCGACATTGGATCTCGGGGTGCGTCCGATGGGTTTCTGGTCCATCAGCACCACCCGGCTGAGCTGCTGCGCCCCGGTCACCTCGGCGATCACCGCGCGCTCGGCGGCCATCTCAAGCTCTTCCGGTTCGGCCACTACGGGGCCACCGGCAGCCTGGGCCAGAGCCCCGCAGACCAGGCTGGACTTTCCGGAGCCGGATACACCGGTGACCGCGCAGAAGACTCCCAGCGGGAATTCTGCATCCACTCCCGCGAGGTTGTGCAGTTCCACTCCGTGCAGGCGCACCCATCCATCCGGTTCGCGCGGCTCGCGCCGCGGCGCCGGCCCCGGATCCAGGAAGCGCCGGGTCACGGATGCTTCGATTCCGGACAGGCCGGAGACTTCCCCGCTGTAGAGCACCTGCCCGCCGTTGCTGCCCGCACCCGGACCGACGTCGACAATCCACTGGGCGCGGCGGACCACATCCATGTTGTGCTCCACCACGAACACCGAGTTGCCCTCGGCCTTGAGCGCATCGAGCACCTCGATCAGCGGCTGCACATCGGCCGGGTGCAGCCCCGCCGATGGCTCATCGAGCACATAGATGACACCGAACAAGCCTGCGCGCAGCTGGGTGGCAATGCGCAAGCGCTGCATCTCCCCCGGCGACAGCGTCGGTGTGGCACGGTCCAGGCTCAGGTAGCCCAGCCCGAGCTCCACCAGCACCTCGATCCTGCCCAGCAGGTCGGCGCTGATGGTGCTTACCACTTCGGCCTGCGCTTCTGCCTGAGCCTGAACCGCGAAGGGGCGCAAGAGCTCGGCAAGGGAACTGAGCGGCTTGCTGTTGAACTGCGCAATATCCAGGCCGCCAAAGGCGACCTTCAGGGCGTCGGGGCGGAAGCCCGTCCCCGAGCATTCGGGGCAATCCTGCGTATGCATGAAGGCCAGTGCCTTGGCGCGCAGGTTTTCGCTTTTAGAGGTCGCGACCGTGTGCCTCACGTAGCGTTCGGCACTCCAGAACCGGCCCTTGTAGGGTTTGGCCACGCGGTCGCGTTCCGGGGTCACTTCCACCACCGGCTGTTCCTCGGTGAACAGCAGCCACTGCCTGGCCTCGGCGGGCAACTGCTGGAACGGGATGTCGATGTCGTAGCCAAGGTGCGTGGTGATGTCCCGCAGGTTCTTTCCTTGCCAGGCCCCCGGCCAGGCGGCGATTGCCCCGTCCCTGATGCTCAGCGATGGATCTGGAACCAGCGATGCCTCGCTGACCGAATGCACGGTCCCAGCGCCGTGGCATTGCGCGCAGGCGCCCACCGCGGTGTTGGTGGAAAAGGCGTCAGAATCAAGGCGTTCTGCCCCGTCCGGGTAGTCGCCGGCGCGCGAGAACAGCATGCGCACCGAGTTGGACAGCGTGGTCAGGGTTCCGACCGTGGACCGCGAACTGGCGGAGCCACGCCGTTGCTGCAGGGCCACGGCCGGTGGAAGTCCGGAGATGAATTCCACCTTGGGCGTGTGCCCCTGGGCGATGAGCCTTCGGGCGTAGGGCGCCACGGACTCCAGGAACCGGCGCTGGGATTCGGCGAAGATCGTGCCGAAGGCCAGGGAGGATTTCCCGGAACCGGAAACCCCGGTGAAGGCGACAATGGCATCGCGCGGGATGCGCACCTCGACATTGTCCAGGTTGTTCTCATTGGCGCCGCGCACATGGATGAATCCGTCGTGCTCGGCAGGTGCCCGGGAGGATGCAAAGCTCTTCATCTTCCCCACACTATGCGCCCGTGCACGCTCGGCTCAATTCGCCGGCCGCTGGCTCACCCTTCGGCCTGGCACTCCGCATCCGGGCAGCCTTGCCAGGTTTTCGAGAAGTATCCGACGATGTCGATGCTGTGATCCAGCGGGTAGTACGCATCGACTTTGCCATGGATGCGCGTTGCCGCCTGCTCGACTGCCAAGTGGAAGAACCGGCAGACTTCCGAGTAGTGCCACACCTGGGCAATCAGGTCGACCAGCTGCTCGTGCGTCAGCGGCCTGCTCAGTTCGTATCCAGCCTCCCCGAAGGCCCGGTACACGATGCTTTCCGTGAGTTCGTGGCCTTTGCCGCAATCGCACCAGGCCAAGCCGCGGCTGGGCATTGACCACACGTCGAAGCTGCTCTCGGCTGAGCTGTCGGTTTCCATCTTGTCCTCCATTGTTCAAGTGTGGATGGGCTCCCCAATGTACTGGCCGTGGCCTACAGTTTGGCTCGGTGGATCAAAAGCCTCTTGCCTGCAACGGCTTTGCTTGGCATAGTCATTTTGGGTCGGCAGGTTCGGCCAGCCGACGGATTGAGGCCAAGGAGAACAGTTATGACCGGGCGTTCCCACCCCGATACCAGCGATGGCGCACCGCACCGGCAATGGAATGAGCTGCTGCAGGAGATGCGCGTAATGCAAACCGGCGTGCAGATCCTTGCAGCTTTCCTCGTGGTGCTGCCGTTCCAGGCACGATTCGAGATGCTCAGCCGCACCGACGAAATCGTCTACATCATCCTGCTGGTCGCTGCCACCTTGCTGATTCTGCTGCTGATCACTCCCGTGGCCGTGCACCGCTATTTCTTCGGCCAGCGGCTGAAGCAGCAGACGGTCAGCCTGGGGCATGCCGTCCTCAAGATCGTGGGCATTGGCGTGGGACTGCTGGTCTCGGGCTGCGTCTGGTTTGTGCTGCAGGTTCTTTTCGGCTGGCAGATCGGGGCGTGGGTCGGCGGGCCGCTGATCCTGGTGGCCTTGTTCCTGCTCTTGGCGCTGCCGCGAATCCTGATCCCGGACCATGCACAGGACAAATCAGGGACGTGAGTTTCCGCCGGCACGGGCCATTTTCTCGACCCGTCGCAAGACCAGGCGCATCGGGGCATGCCTGATGAACCGCGGGAGAACCCGCGTGGCCACCCTGGCAACAGCGATCACCCGGGCGTTGCGCTTCGCGGCCCGTGCGGTGAGGCGATAGCCGAAGTCCTCGCGCACCGAGGCCGGCAGCTGCGCGATGGTCACGTCCCGCATCAGCGGCATGCCGATCCGGATCCACCACGGGGCGTTGCGGGCTTCGAAAAGCTCGCGGGCCAGCTCCCGGGACTGCTCGGTGACGTGCAGCGTGGCCAGGTTCCGCGCAAGGTATTCATCGAATCGGCTCAGGTCCTTGGGCCAGCAGCCTCCCGGCATCTGCAGGGCATCGCCGAGCCGCGCGTACTGCGAGTAGAGCTCTTCTTGCTCGTCCTTGCTTTCTTCGAGGATCTGGCCGGCTATGGTGCGGGCCGAATCATAGAGCGTAGCCGCTACCCACAATTGCAGTTTGGGATCCAGCGCTGAATAGGCAGGCATGCCGTTCGAGCGCGTTCCGCGCACGGGCCGATGCGCCGCGTTGACGTAATCGATGATGGCGCGCTGCTGTGCTGCCGTGCCGTTGCTCAGCGCATAGATGTAGCCGAGGGTATGGACCAGGCGGCTCAGCGGGTTGGCCGCGAAGCCCGAGTGCTCGGCAATGGCCCGTCCAATCTGCGGGTGGGCCAGCTGGAGCAGGATGGCGCGGCCGGCTCCGAGCAGCAGCCCGGCTTCCGGCGCGATCCGGGAAAACAGCTCGCGATTTTCTCCGGACTGGTTCCTGTGCTCCATGGCTCCATTCTAGGCAGCCGCTATGACGCGAAAAGCCGGTGCCCGCTTACGGCGGGCACCGGCTCACGGCTGGCTGGTCAGAAAGCTACACCGCAGTGCAGAATCACGTTGGCGTACGGGGTAGCCTCGCCGGTGCGCACGATGACCTTGGCCTGGGGCAGCTGCGCTTTGAGCTCTTCATGGGAGATGAACTGGGGATCCAGGCCCTTTCTGCGGCACAGTTCCTGGACCGGGCCATTCTCCGCTTCAGCGGCCAAGGTGCTGTTCTCGACCACCAGGTTCCGGGCCAGGACATCGAGCACCTGCTCGAAGCTGAGCATCCCCTGGACCAGCGCCAGGTCGAGGATCTGCGGGCCGTGAGGCAACGGCAGGCCGCAGTCCGCGATCACCACGGTGTCGGTGTGCCCGCAGGTGGCCAAGGCGGCCAGCAGCGGGGCGTTGAGAATTTCGGATTTCAGCACAGAGGCTTCCTTAGGTCTTGCTCGAAAAAGGGGGCTTAGAGGTTCTGCAGCGACCGCGGATAGGAAGCCTGGGCTCCGTGCGCCTGCACCGTCAAAGCCGCGAACTTGCCGGCGAATTCCGCGGCCTGCGCCAAGTCGTCCCCATTGGCCAGGCGGGCGGCCAGCGCACCGGTGAACGCGTCGCCGGCACCGGTGGTGTCCACCGCCTTGACCTTCACCGCGGGCAGCGCGCGGACCTGCGCTCCGCCGTTTTCCAAGGGGGCGCGGTCGGCGACCAGGCAGCCGTTGGCGCCGAGGGTGATCACCACGCTGTCGATGCCTTCGTCCACCAGCATCCCGGCGAGGCGCTCGTAATGGTTTTCGAACTTGATTTTCCGGTCCGGGTTCAGCTGCTGCAGCACGGCCTCTGCCTCATGCTCGTTGACCACCAGCGGGTTGGCCTTGAGCAGGTACTCGCGGTCCAATTCGATCACCGGCGCCAGGTTGAGCACGATGCGGTCCGTAGCGGCATCCATGGCTGCCTTGATGCCCGAGGCCGGGATCTCCCCCTGCAGCACCAGGATGCCATCGATGCTCCCGGCAGCCTGCACGGCTTGGCCGGTGACCGTCGAGTTGGCTCCGGAGACCACGGCAATGGAGTTCTCCGCGCCGGAGTCCACCTGGATGATGGCGACACCCGTCGGCTCGCTGGCGCGGGTGACGCGATCGAGCTTCACTCCGGCTTCCGCAAGCTGTCCCAGCGCGATGTCGGCGTGCGAGTCGTTGCCGACCGCGCCGATGAATTCCGTGGCGGCGCCAGCCAGGGCCGCGGCCAGCGCCTGGTTGGCGCCCTTGCCGCCGGGCGAGAGCTGGTAGGAATCAGCCAGCACGGTTTCACCCGGGCCGGGCAGGCGGGCCATCAACGCGGTGATGTCCACGTTGCTTGAGCCCACAATGGTGACCTGGATGTGCTGCTGCATGGTTATTCCCCTGGTTCTCGTTGCCCGGCGGCCGATGGGTGCCGGTGTCCTGCTTGATTCCTGCTCTGAAAGCAGATTACTCGCCTGCGTACTCGGCGATGTTCTTCTCGTCGACGGTGTCAACGGCAACCTGCACGTTGGCTTCGACTTCCTCGCCCTTGATGGCCTTGGCCAGGATCTGCACCGACTGCTTGCCCAGCTCGGCAGGGTTCTGCGCGATGGTGGCAACCAGGGTGCCGTCCTCGACAGCCTTGAAGCCGTCTTCGGTGCCGTCGAAGCCGACCACCTTGACATCCTTGCCGGCCTTGTCGCCCAGCGCCTGGATGGCGCCCAGGGCCATTTCGTCGTTCATCGCCAGGATGCCGGTGGCATCCGGGTTGGCCTGCATCAGGTTGGTCACCACGTCCAGGGCTTCGGCACGGTCGAAGTTGGCGGTCTGCGAGGAGACGACCTCGATGTCCTTGTACTCGGCCAGGCCCTTGTCGAAGCCTTCGCCGCGCTCGTTGGTTGCCGAGGCGCCGGGAACGCCTTCGAGCACGATGATCTTGCCCTTGCCGCCCAGCGACTCGGCCAGCGCCTTGGCTGCCTGCTCGCCGCCGGCCACGTTGTCCGAGGCCACGAAGGAGGCGATCTTGGTGTCGCCCACGGCGCGGTCCACGGCAACGATTGGCAGGCCGGCCTCGACAACCGGGGCCAGGCCGGCTTCGGCGGTTTCGGTGTCCACTGCGTTGATGATCAGGCCGGCGGAGCCGTTGGTTGCCGCAGTGGCCAGCTGGTTGGCCTGGGTTGCGGAGTCGTTCTGCGCGTCGACCACCGACAGGTCGATGCCCTGGGCTTCGGCCTCGGCTTCGGCGCCATCGCGCAGGTCGACGAAGAACGGGTTGTTCAGGGTGGACACTGCCAAGGTGGCCGAGCCGGCTTCGGCTTCGGTGCCGCGGTTGCAGGCGGCGGTGCCCAGCACCAGGGCCAGGCCGACGGTGACGGCTGCGGTCTTGCGCAGGATGTTCTTCATGGGGGGTTCTCCTTTGAACTGCTGTTGGATTATCGGGTTCGGGGTGGAAAATCTAGTGCTTGACGTTCTTGCGGCGCAGCACGTCGAAGCCGACGGCGATCGCGATCACGGCGCCGATGACTACCTGCTGCCAGAAGGCGGAGACCGAGAGCAGGTTCAGGCCGTTGCGGATCACGGCCAGCACCAGCGCGCCGATCAGGGTGCCGGAGATGCGGCCGACGCCGCCGGAGAGCGAGGCGCCGCCGATCACCACTGCGGCGATGGCATCCAGCTCGTAGCCGGAGGCCAGGGTCGGCTGGGCGGAGTCCAGGCGGCCGGCCAGGATCATGCCCGACAGCGCGGCGAATACGCCGGAGATCACGAATACGGTGACCAGCACGCGCTTGACCGGGATGCCGGAGAGGCGCGCGGCTTCGGTGTTGCCGCCTACTGCGAAGGCGTTCTTGCCGATGACGGTGCGGTTGAGCACGAAGGCGGCGAGCAGGCCGGAGACCACCAGGATCACGATCGGCATCGGGATCGGGCCGAGGTCATCGCCCAGCCAGGACACCGAGGAGCTGGTGGAGATCGGACGGCCGTCGGAGATCACCAGGGTCAGCCCGCGCACCACGGTCAGCATCGCCAGCGAGGCGATGAAGGTGGGCAGCTTGCCGTAGGCGCTCATCGCGCCGGTGACCCAGCCGCACAGCGCGCCGACGGCCAGGCCGATCGGGATGGACAGCCCGTCGGGCAGCCCGGCGGTGGTGATCGCGTAGGAGGAGCCCATCGCCGAGAGCGCGGCGACCGAGCCGACGGACAGGTCGATACCGGCGGCGACGATCACGAAGGTCATGCCGAAGGCCATCACCGCGATGGTGGAGACCTGGATGCCGATGTTCAGCAGGTTCGGCCCGGTCAAGAAGCGCGGGGTGGCGATGAACAGGGCCAGGCAGAGGATGACCAGGCCCACCAAGGCTCCGTTATTGGCAAGGAATGCCTTGATGTCGAACCCCTTCTTCGGGGCAGTAGCTACGCTGCTCATTACTTGGTTCCCATTTCTTCTTCGCGGTGCACATTGCTGACGGCCAGGGACATGATGGCGTCCTGGGTGGCTTCTTCGGTGGCCAGTTCCCCGGCGATGCGTCCCTGGCTCATCACCAGGACGCGGTCGGACATGCCCAGCACTTCGGGCAGTTCGCTGGAGGCCATCAGGACGCAGCCTCCGGAGGCGGTGATCTCATTGATCAGTTCATAGATTTCGACCTTCGCGCCCACGTCCACGCCGCGGGTCGGCTCGTCGAGCAGCAGCACCTTGGCTCCTGCGGTGAACCAGCGGCCGAATACCGCCTTCTGCTGGTTGCCGCCCGAAAGCGACCGGATCGGCGCATCGATGCTGCCCATGCGGATGCGCAGGCGTTCGGCGACCTGCTGCGCGCGGGCCTTCTGTCCCTTGCGGTCCACCAGGCCGCTCTTGGCGGTGGCGGCCATCGTGGCGTAGCCGATGTTCTCGGCCACCGAGGCGTCCAGCACCAGGCCCTGGGTCTTGCGGTCCTCGGGCACATGGCCGATGCCGGCGCGGGTGGCAGCCGCGACATCGAAGCTTGCCAGCTTCTTGCCGTTGACCGCCACGCTGCCGCTGGAGTACTTGTCGGCTCCGGCGATCGCGCGGATCAGCTCGGTGCGCCCGGCACCCATCAGGCCGGCCAGGGCCACCACCTCGCCGGGGCGGACCTCCAGCGAGATGTCCTTGAGCATGCCATCGGACAGGTTCTTCACGCTCAGCAGCGGCTGCTCGCCCGGCTCGGTGGCCACGCGCGGAAACTGGGCGTCGATGTCGCGGCCGACCATGAGCTTGATCAGTTCGTTTTCCTCGGTGCCGGCCGGGACGGTGGCGATGAACTTGCCATCGCGCAAAACGTTCACGAAGTCGCCGATTTCGGCGATCTCATCGAGGTGGTGGCTGATGAACACCATGCCGACGCCCTGCGCCTTCAGCGTGTTGACCACCGAGAACAGGTGCGCGATTTCGGACTTCGTCAAGGCGGCGGTGGGCTCGTCGAGGATCAGCACGCGGGCATCCAGGCTCAGCGCCTTCGCGATTTCCACCAGCTGCTGCTGGGCCAGGCCCAGCTCGCCCACCGGCGTATCCACATCCAGCTTCAACCCGAGCTTGTCCATCGCGTCGCGGGCGATCTGGCGCATGGCGCGGCGGTTGATGATGCCGAACTTGCGCGGCACGCGGCCCAGGGTGATGTTCTCGGCAATGGTCATCGACGGCACCAGGTTCAGTTCCTGGTGGATGGTGGCGATGCCCAAAGCCTCGGAAGCCTTGGTGTTGGGGATCTTCACGGCCTTGCCTTCCATCAGGATCCGGCCGGCATCCGGCTCGTGCACCCCGGCGATCATCTTGATCAGCGTGGACTTGCCAGCGCCGTTCTCGCCGAGCAGCACACACACCTTGCCCGCGTGCACCTCGACGGTGACCTCGTCGATCACCTGTACCGGGCCGAAGGACTTGCAGACCTTGTCCAGGACCAGCAGAGCGTCATTACCCATTCTCGTTCCTTCCATCCTCACCTATGCGCCGGTGGCTGCTTGCGTTGGGGCCAGCGACTCACGGGCGGTGAATCGGCTGATGAATTCTTGGGGTTCCGGGCTCTTGCCGGCCATCACTTCCTGCAGCGCGGCGACCGCGGCGCGGCCCATGCTGGTCAGGTCGTGGCTGATCGTGGCAATCGGCGGATCGTGCATGAGCATCGCGTCCACCTCGTCGAAGGCGATCACCGAAAGCTGCTTCCCGATCCGGATGCCGGCTTCGCGCCACACGGTCAGCGCGCCAATGGCCATCGGCGCATCGGCGATGACTACCGCGGTTGGCTGCAGTTCATGCTCCAGCAGCCAGCGGGCGCCATCCGCGCCGGAGGCGGCACGGAAGTCGCCGGCGAAATGCAGGGCGGGATTGATCGCCAGGCCGTTGGCTGCCATCGCCGAGTCGAAGGCGCTGTGGCGTTCGCGGGCGGTGGAGGCGTGGTCCGGGCCACCGAGGAAGGCGATGCTGGTGTGGCCCAGGTGCTTCAGCTGGGCGATGGCTTCTTCCAGGGCACCGGTGCTGGAGGCGGTGATCGATGGGATGCGCTGCTCTGGAAGGGTCCGGTCCACGAAGACCAGCGGGGTTCCCGAGGCGATGATGCGCTGCATCATCGGGCTGGGCCGGTCGGCATCTTCGTCGAGGCCCTGGGGCACGACAATCAGACCGTCGACGCGGCGCGAGAGCATCGCTGCGAGGAATTGGTCCTGCTGCTCGGTGTCCTCGTTGGCGTTGCCGATGAAGGTCATCATTCCCGCCGCGTGCGCCTGCTGCTCGACAGCGTGGGCAAGGTCGGAGAAGTAGGGGTTGCGCACATCGGAGATCAGCAGCGCGATGGTGTCGGTTTTGGTGGAGCGCAGGGAGCGGGCCTGGGCGTTGGGAACGAATCCCAGTTCCTTGGCGACGGCTGCCACCTTTTCCCGGGAAGCGGCCGAGGTGGCGGGGTGGCCTGAGAGAACGCGCGAGGCAGTGGCGGAGGATACTCCGGCTGCAAGTGCCACGTCCTTGATGGTGACGGCGTTCATGGCGATAAGCCCCTTTGCTTACTGTGTAATCGATTCCATGGAATCGATTACACAGTTTTCCGCACAAAGAAAATTAAGTCAATGCACTGCGCTGGCCTGCCAATAATCCCTACCCAGAGACTATATTTTTTCAAGCTGGTGACTAGTTGCTTTAAGTTGCCTCGGGGCTTCAAGGCAAAATGTCGCATAACCAAAGTCACTTCGAGCCAGCAGGCGCGGCGGTCGCTAAGATGGTGCTTGTGTCGGTCAACCAGCTTTCAGATAGCGCGCAGAATTATCTCAAGATCATTTTCGGCCTCACCGAGTGGTCCAGCGATCCGGTCACCGCGAGCATCATTGCCAGCAAGTCGGGAATGAAGCTCTCCACGGTGTCCGGCGCCTTGAGCAAATTGCGCCAGCAGGGCCTGCTCGACCATGCGCCTTATGGAGCCGTGACGCTCACCGAGCTGGGACGCGAGTATGCGCTGACCATGGTCCGCCGCCACCGCCTGATCGAAACTTTCCTGGTACAGATGCTGGGCTACCGCTGGGACCAGGTGCATGACGAGGCCGAGAGCCTGGAACATGCCGTATCCGACTTCATGATCGAACGCATCGACAGCCTGCTGGAGCATCCCACCCGCGATCCGCATGGCGACCCCATCCCGACCGCCGAAGGCCGCATTTCCATTCCGCAGGCTTTCAATTTGGGCGAAGCCGTCGATGATGCCCGGGTGGAGGTCGAGCGCATTGCCGATGATGATTCGCAGCTGCTGCAGTATTTCTCCGATCACCGGATCGTTGTCGGCGCGCTGCTGCAGGTAACGCCCGGCGAGCAGTTCTCCGAGACGGTGAATGTCCAGGTCTGCGCGACTGGGGAAACCTTGCGCTTGGGATCGCGTGCGGCTGCCGCGGTGTGGGTCTCGCGTTCCTCCGAATAGCCTTTTTACGCCCCATGTCATCTACTCAATGACCTGGCGGCATCGTCACCTATCAGCGCCAACAGATAATTTGTCCGTTTCATGGATTACAGTGTTAACTAGCCCTGGATACTGCAATGTACAAGTTTTACATGGGGGTGCATTGCAGCATCCTTGGCCATCCATCACTTCGCGTTTCATTTGAAAGACTCCGCCTTGCCTAGAAAACTTTTCGCTGCGCTCTGCGCCGCAGTATTGGTGCTTGCTGGCTGCAGCGCACCGGCAGATCCTCCTGCTCTTCAGAACAATCAGCTCGCACAGGCCGACAGCCTGTTGTCAGCAGACCAGCCGTTGGAAGTGGAACGGGTTGCCACCAGCAGCAAGAAGGTCAAGCCCGGGGCGAAGCTCAACGGCCCGAAAGCCACCGCAATGCTGGGGACCTTGCCGGTGAAGGGCAAGGCGGCCGCCACTGGATACAACCGGAACAAGAAATTCGGCAATGGCTGGAAGGACTTCGACAAGGACAAGTGCGACGAGCGCCAGGACACATTGTCCCGGGACATGTCCAAGGTGAAATTCAAGGACCGCAAGAAGTGCACCGTGGCTTCGGGCACGCTGCATGACAGCTACACCGGCAAGAAGATCAACTGGAAGGTCAAGTCAGGCAGCGTCGACATCGACCACGTGGTCTCCCTGAAGAACGCGTGGATCTCCGGCGGCCAGAAGCTGTCGCAGGCCCAGCGCCAGGCCCTGGCCAATGACCCGCTGAACTTGATGGCGTCCAGCGCCTCGGCAAATCGCCAGAAGGGCGACAAGAACACCGCCGAATGGCTCCCGAAGAACAAGTCCTTCCGCTGCCAGTACGTGGCAACCCAGATCAGCGTCAAGAAGAAGTACGCGCTGTCGGTGACCAAAGCCGAGAAGAATGCCATGGCCAAGGTGCTGAAGAGCTGCCGCAACCAGAAGGCCGCGAAGGTCACCCCGATCAAGCCAGCCGGTTCCAAGCCCAAGGCTTCGCCGAAGAAGGACGTGAAGAAGGCGCCTTCGGTGGTCAAGGGCACCGTGCATCCGGGCGCCTACTGCAAGAAGGCGGATCAGGGTAAGCGCGGCAAGTCCAAGGCCGGCAAGTACTACACCTGCAAAACCGATGCCAACGGCAAGCTGCGCTGGCGAGTCTAGCGACCGATTTCAGGTTCTCGTCTAGCCTGCTGATCCACCAGGCAGTGCGGCCCCACGGGCGGATCCTTTCCCGCCCGTGGGGCCTTCTGCAGTTCGCCTACACTCGGGCGGCCAGCGCTTTGCGCCGTCCCTTGCGGGCCAGGCGGGTGGCGATGAGCCCCTGCTTCGGGCTGAAGAGATAGGCGATTGCGAAGATCATTGCCTGGGCCAGCACCACCATTCCACCGGTTGATGCATCGAGGTAGTAGCTCACGTAGACACCCAGGATTCCGGCACAGGTTGCCAGTACCGGTGCGATCACCAGCATCTTCCCGAAGCGATCGGTCAGCAGGTAGGCCGTGGCGCCGGGAATGATCAGCATGGCGACGACCAGGATGACGCCCACGGCCTGCAGCGCCACCACCGAGGTCATGGCCAACAGCCCCAGGAGCACGGCACCGATCAGCCGCGGGTTCATTCCCAAGGCATGCGCGTGCGTCTGGTCGAAGGCATAGAGCGTGAAGTCCTTGCGCTTGAGCACCAGGATGGCGAAGGTGATCGCGCCAAGCAGCAGAACCTGCCACAGGTCGCTGGCCGAGACTCCCAGCAGGTTGCCGAAGATGATGTGGTTCAGATCCACATGGCTCGGGGTGACCGAGATCAGCACCAGCCCGATGGAGAAGAGCGTGGTGAACACGATGCCGATGGCCGCATCTTCCTTGAGCTTCGTCGTGTCGCGCACTCCCCCGATCAATGCCACCGCGAGGAATCCGAAGACCAGTGCGCCCAGGGCAAAGGGAGCGCCGGCGATGTAGGCCAGCACGACCCCGGGCAAGACGGCATGCGACACCGCGTCGCCCATCAGCGACCAGCCGACGAGCACCAGCCAGCAGGACAGGACCGCGCACAGGGCAGCGGCGATGATGGTCACCAGCAGGGCGCGCACCATGAAGGTGTACCCCAAGGGCTCGGCCAGCAATTCAATGAGGTTCATTCCCCGCCTCGTTTCATGGGGTCCAGGCCAAAGGCCTGGGCCAGGTTCTCCGCTTGCAGCACCACGTCCGGATGCCCGTGCATCAGGACCTTGCGCATCAGCAGCACCGCTTCATCGGCCAGTTCCGGCAGCGCATGCAGGTCGTGGGTGGAGATCAGCACGCTGCCGCCGTCGTCGGCCACCTCGCGCAAGAGCTTGGTGATGGTCGCTTCGCTGCGCTTGTCCACGCCGGCAAAAGGCTCATCGAGCAGCATGATGCTGGCGCCCTGGGCGATGCACCGGGCCACGAACGCGCGTTTCTTCTGGCCTCCGGAGAGCTGGCCGATCTGCCGATCGGCGAAGCTGGACAGCTCCACCCGTTCGAGCGCTTCGTCCACGGCGGCATGGTCCTGCTTCTTGGCGCGCCTGGTCCATCCCATCTGCCCGTAGCGTCCGGTCATCACGACCTCGCGCACCGAGATCGGGAAGCTCCAATCCACGGCCTCGCTCTGCGGCACATAGGCCAACTGGCCGCTTTTCCGTGCCTGCAGCGGGTCGGTGCCGTTGATGCGCACGCTGCCGGTGTCTGGCTTGATCTGCCCCATAATGGTCTTGAACAGTGTCGACTTGCCCGAGCCGTTCATACCGACCAGTCCGCAGACCCGTCCGCGGCCCAGCTGCAATGAGGCGTGGTCCAGGGCCAGCACGGGGCCGTAGTGGACGGTCGCGCCCGTTACGTCGATGGCCAGGGCGGTGCCAGGCTTCGCGTTCATGGTGTTTCGCCTTTCAAAGCACGGGCAATGGTTCTGGTGTCATGCGTGATCAGGTCCAGGTAGCTGGGCACCGGACCGCCGGGTTCGGACAGCGAATCCACGTAGAGCGTTCCGCCGTAGGCGGCATCGGTGGATTCCACGACTCGTTGCATGGCCGCATCGGAGACCGTGGATTCGCAGAAGACCGCGGGAACATCGTTGTCCCTGACATAGTCGATGGCCGCGGCGACCTTGCGCGGCGTGGCCTGCGATTCGGCGTTGACGGCCCACAGGTACTTTTCGGCCATCTTGGCATCGCGCGCCAGGTAGCTGAAGGCTCCCTCGCAGGTCACCAGCACGCGCTGGCGTTCGGGGATTTCCTCCAGCGCCGCCTCGAGCTCGTCATGCACCTCTTGCAGCTTGGCCTGGTAGGCCGCTGCATTCTCCCGGTAGCTGGAGGCATTGGCCGGATCCAGTTCGCTGAAGGCCTCGGCGATGCGGTCCGCATAGATCTTGACGTTCAGCGGGCTCATCCAGGCATGCGGGTTGGGCTTTCCGGCCCCTTCTTCCCGGACGATATCGATCGGCTTGATCCCCCGGCTGGCGGTGGCGTGCGGGGCGTCATTGTCCTCGACGAATTGCTGGAACCAGGCTTCGAGGTTCAAGCCGTTATCGAGGATGAGGTCGGCATGCGAGGCGCGCCGCAAGTCATCCGGTGTCGGCTCGTATCCGTGGATCTCTGCGCCGAGTCGGGTAATCGATTCGACGCGCAAGTGCTCGCCCGCGACGTTCTGGGCGATGTCCTGCAGGACCGTGAAGGTTGTCAGCACTACCGGCCGGTCGTCCGTGCTGGCTGCGGGCTCAGCGCTGGGCTTGGACGCGCAGCCAGCGAGGGCGAGCAGGCAGGCCAGGACTGCGGCCAGCAGCTCCACGCGCTGCCCTGCGCCTGATCGACGCTTGGGAGTTTGCACCATTGCACACCATTCCAATTCTTGCCATGGCGATTAGTTCGCCCCACTCAATCATAATGTTTGATGGGTCGAACATTGCAAGTTCGCGTCGGCAGATTTCGGTGCGGGTGCTGTCTCAGACCCCCAGCAGGGTATTGACCAGACGGGCGGCGGTGCGTGCGGTTCGCCCGTCAATGTCCAATCCCGGGTTCAGTTCCACCACATCGACCAGCGTCAGTTTGCCGCTGCCCGCCAGCATTGCGCAGATCCCGTGGATCACTTCCAGGGGCACCCCGAAACCGGCAGGGGCGCTGACCCCCGGAGCTACCGACGCAGGCAGCACATCGAGATCGATGGTCAGATACAGCTTGTCGATGCCAGCCAGGAAGTCCTCGACGAATCCCAGGACGGCAGGCAATTGCCCTGCCGTGCACTGCTCGTCAAGCAGGTAGCGCACGCGCAAGCTGCGGGCCCGTTCGAAGAGCACCGGAGTATTGTTCGGCTTGCTGATTCCCACTACCGCGTAGTTGAAATCGCGCCCTTCGGCCTGCAGATCCCGCGCGATATCCAAGAACGGCGTGCCGCTGCTCCGGCGCGGTGCGCTGCGCAAATCGAAATGCGCGTCCAGGTTCAAGATGCCCAGCCGGGTTCCCGGCTCGTCCCTGAAATGCTCGAACAGCCCGGTGAATGAACCGTAAGCCGTTTCGTGGCCGCCGCCGAGCACCACTGGCAGCATGCCGTGGGAGAGCAAAGCGCTCACCGACTGAGCCAGCCGCTCTTGCCCCCGTTCAAGCTCGTCGCCCAGCACCTCGATATCGCCAGCATCTACCAGCGGGCGCGGCTGGTGAATGGCCAGCGAGCCCAGGGCGGCGCGCAGCGCCTGCGGACCCTGGGCGGCACCAACTCGGCCTTCGTTGCGCAACACGCCCGCATCAGAGGCGAAACCGAGCAACGCCGCGGGCTTTCGCCCATCGGGGGCGCCAGCAGGCTGGCGGTTCACCTGCTGATGCCATCTCAAATGCTGCTTGCCGGAACCGTCATTGCGTCCGGTCCAGATGGCAGGTTCCCGGTCAACCGCCAGCCGCGGCTTGAAATTCTCCATGCTTCCAGCTGACCAGATGCGTCCCGGACGCGCCACGCCTTCTGCGGTTCTCCGTCTGAAACACCGGACAGAAGATGCTTATCTGGCACTCAGCGCACGGTAGTCCAGCGGCCCCTTCGTGGCCGCATTGCCGTAGACCTCGACATGGATGTGGTCCATGTGCCGGGTAGTGTCGTTCCAGTTGCCGGTGAACTGGTTTCCGTACTTCCCGGAGTCGGAATACGGAGTCCAGCCAGTGGTGGGAAGCCAGATCCGGTCCTGCCAGATCAGGTAATAGATCCCCAGCTGGATTCGGTTATCCAGCAGGAACTGGGCCAATTTATCGCCTTGTGCGACTCGCGTCCGGTTCTTGTAATCGCGGATCATCAGGTCCACGGCCTTTCCGGAGCTATGCCCGGAAGAACCGCTTCGAATGGTGTGAATAGCGCTGACCGTATCGCCGGTCCTCCCCTTCAGCGCGGCAATGACCCGCTGCGCATCGGGTTGCAAGACGCCCGGCTGGCTCTTGGAGAGGTAGGTTTCCCTGACCCAACCGCGTCCCTGGGGCGCGGAGACTTCGGCCCAGCCGGCTTCGCTGCGAAGGAAGGTGGCCTTCTGCCCGGCCGGCAGCACGGCTTTGTTCCGGTGGCTGACTCCCGCGCCGGCCCGGAGATTGACGTTGGCAGTGGTCCAGCGGTATTCGGCCGTCGGGACCGGCGCCGGCTTTGGCGCCTGGGGTTTGCGGGTAGCCAGATAGCCATTGCTGATCCATCCGGTGCCCTTTGTCGTGGATACGCGTGCCCAGCCGTTTGCCGTTCCCAGGATGCTGACCTGCTGGCCCTTGGAGATGACCGCGAGCGATTTATAGCCGGTGGAGTACCCGGAGCGCAGGTGCACGTTGGCAGTCGTCCAGCGCTTGGCAGCCTTCAGCGGCGTGTAGGCCTTGTCCACGAGTACGCTGGATGGAACCCACCCAGTCGTCTTGGCGGTTTTCACCCTCGCCCAGCCGTTCGATGTTCCGTGCAGGGTGAGCTTGGATCCGACTGCCACGGTCCCCAGGGATTTGGCGGTACCCGAAGCGCTGGCGCGCACGGCCGTGCTGGACAGGATCCAGCGTGGTGCCGGGTTGGTGGGCTTATAGGCGGTGCCGGACAGGATGGCGGTTGGCACCCAGCCGATGCCACGGGTGGACTTGACCTGGGACCAGGATCCCCTGGTTGTGTACAAGCCGACTTTTTCGCCCGGCGCTAGGCGTCCAAGGGAAGCCGAGGAGCTGTGATTCGATCGGCGCAGGACGCTGGTGCTGAGCACCCAACGGTTCCCTATCGTCTTGCGTGTTGATACGGGCTGGGCAGACAGCTGCTTGGCAGGCAGCCAGCCGCGTTCCCCGGCTGAAATTACGTAGCTCCACGAGCCAGAGGTGCGCAGCCACTCGACTTTGGCGCCCGCCGGAATACTTGCCACGCGTGCCGCCTTGGACGAGGTGGACTTCCGCAGGACCTGGGCAGTTTTCGCATACCGGTACACGGGTGCCGGCATTGAGCTGGACAGCTGGCTTGCAGGCACGAAACCGATGACTTTGCCGATCTTGATCCGGCTCCAGGATCCAGTTGCGCCCAGGCGCTGGACCTTGGTTTTGCGCATGGCTCCGGTCACGGGCGGGGAGGCGGACGTCGCCTTCTTGCGGACCGGCTGGAAGGAAAGCAGATAGCGGGTGGCGGAGCTCTTGGGCTTCGCCGGCGCGGCGGGCGTCGTCAGGTACTTTGCCGAGACCCAGCCGGCCTTCTTCTTGTAGGTAGTTTGCACCCACCCCGAGGAACCCCCGGATGCAAGAACCTTGGCGCCCTTGGGAATGACCAGCAGCGACGCGGAGTGGACCGATGGCGATTTGCGCAGATTCAGGTTGGCAGTGGTCTGCTTGGCGACTGCCGCAGGAGCTTCAGCAAGCTGGGCGACGCCGGCCGGAGCCTGCATTGATGCGCTGGCACCAGCTGCGGTGCCAAAAGCCAGAAGCAGGGCCAGCAGCAGGCCCAGGACGCGATTCGAATATTTCAATGTGGGTGCTTTCGAGCAAGGGCAATCTGCCGTTTCCTGCGGTCAGCAGAAGTGCAAGGCATTCCGCTGTGGGCGGCGATAAAGCGATCGCCAAGAAAATCATGGCACAGCAACGGCGATTTCGCCCTGCCGTGATTCGAAGAAACTAGCTCGCCTTGGACATGACGAAAGCCGTGACGGATCCCGGCTCGATTTCGGTTCGTCCAGCGTCCTGGATGACCGGCCCGGCGGCCTGCCGAGACAACTGCTCGAAATCCTTGCGCGGCAGATGCCTGATGCCTACCGGCGCATGGGATTGCAGCCACGCTTCCACAGATTCCGCAGGGGCCTCGGTCAGCCATGCGAACAGCGCGTGCGCCGCCTGCGCGGCTGCCTTGCCGGTGGACATGTCCAAGGACTTGTTCAGCACGATATTGATCTTCGCGTCCAGAACCTCATCGGCCTTGGGCAGCTGCGTGCCGGAGACCTGGAGCTTGGCGATCAGCTTCGGCAAGTCGGCGGCCGGCAATGGGGGCAGGCCGACGGCTTGGGCCTTGCCCACTTCGCTGACCATTTGCCCGGGGAACATCTCCAGCACCTTGGCGAACATCTTGGGATTGGCCCGGCGCACCGACTTGGCGAATGCCTGCGAAGCCCACTGCTGCCAATCCGGGTTCTGCGGATCTTGCAGATAGGCAATCACGGCTGCGCGCGCCACCGCGGAGAGGCCCTCGTCCTCGCTCGACGGATCCTCCTTGTCGATTCGCAGGATGATGGGCTGTACCAGTTCCCCGGGGTCGCGATCGCGCAGTTCAGTCATGGCTTTATTCTATGGCGAATGAGAGAACCGATTTTTAGGACTGCACGGCTTCAGTTTGCAACTTTAATACTATGCACTGAGGAAGGTCACCGTGATGCGCGCCGGGATCTGCGCGTACACCGCGTGAAGGACGTTGGCTTCAACGAAGATGCTACCCCCAACAGCCAACGGGAACTTGCGTCCTTCCACCGTGAACTCGATTTCCCCTTCAATGACAGAAACGATGATCGGGGTGCGCGCTACGTGCTCTTTCAGCTCAACATTCGAGTCGAAAGCTATCTCCGTAATCTGCGCTTTCTCGCCGGCAAAAATTCTCTTGGCTGAATACTTGCCTGGCTTGATTGGGTTGCGCTCCGCGTTGCCCGCCGCTGACAGCGAAATCAGCTCAGATTGTCCGTCCTTATTATTTTCAGTCAATGCAATTCCCGCTTTCCGGTGCTTTTGAATCCACGTCGAATTAACTACCAGCATGCTCTTTTTTCGCTTCAGGAGCCAACTGTCTCGTGAAACTTGCCGTCCCTTGCTTTAATGCCCGTCTCGTCGACAGCCGCAAGTAGAAGCAACGCGTTCATCTCGACAAAGTGATATCCATCCGGGGACCGTGACGTGCCGGGTTCTACCAAGATCGAAGCCTGAATCAAGACGCTGTTCGCGTTCTCGCATTGCAGAGTCTCACACCTTGGTTCGCAGTCTAGAGATTCTCGCCCTGGCTACGGAGGCTGCCGTCGGGATGTGTGCTGCCAACGCAACTGCAGCGCGCGACCCGCATCGCACCTCGGTCTTGTTCTTGGTGTGCGTAACAAATTTCAATACTTCGCTAGCGCCAGTATCCCGTCATGGTTCGCACAAGACTGCCTTACCGACGGATCACATCACCCAATTATTCATCGACCGCACCGTCAATGGCAGAGATTTTCCTAGCGTCGCCGAACTTTGCGCACGATCAGCAGCACGACGCTGGTCAGCATGGCAGTGGCCAAACTGACCAGAAGCGGAGTCTGCCACGGAACGTCCAGGACGCTTCCGGCGAATTCTTTCCAGAAGGAACCAATGGCATCCCAGCCTGTTGCCTTCGATTCGATAACTCGAGCGGTGCTTTCCACAACGGCCGGCATGGCCCATTGGATCGCGAGCGCTAATACCCACATCAGCAGGTTCATGATTCTCAAGAATCCGACGAAGCCCAATATGAGGCCGAGGATCAGCGGTCCGGCATACCAGAGGTAGACATAGTACGACTGGGCGCCGGCGAAGAGCGACGCGATGATCTGCAGCCAATAGCTGACGCCCACCGTAAGCGTTGCGTAGAAAAGCACCGCTATGGGCAGCCGCAATTTGGTAGCCAGGAAGTACCAGGCTTGGCTGATCAGCAGCAGACCCCCGAATACCCAAAGATGCCGAATCGATGCCGCGGAGAGTTCCCCGCCCAAGAGCCCGGGCTCCAATGCGTGAAGGCCTTGGAAACCGAGACCCAAGAGTCCCAGGATCATGCCTACGGATGCCACGACGGTGAAAGCTGTACGCCCATACCCAAAGCTTCGGGCAAACCAGCTGCCCCAGAGGGTTATGACGGAGAAAACTACCAATAGCCCTTGGGCGTCGTCGCTGGCATGCGGGAGAATCGACCGGTCTTCTTCCCCGATCCACAGCCACGGCAACACCACGATCGCAGTGATCAGCAATCCAGCGACCAATTGCATCCACCAGTTGTGCCAGATGCGCCTCATTGAACCCACTCTTACTCCTCAGTGTTCCTACGCGCTCATTGTTCCAGAGCCAGCGCGGAGCATCGCGAATGCCGGCGGGCGTTTCCTCCAACTGGATCCAGGCACAAGTCTCCCGCACCGGGAATTGTGCTGTGAACGCCAGATGGCCCGTGCGCATTCCACCCAACTGGAATGCCCACGAGCCATCTGGGCTACTGCTGTCACCGTGCCTTGGCGTGGGTGGCCACTGCTCCTGGATCGCGTAAATGCAGGTGGTTTACGTCATCAGGTGGTCTTCATTGAATTCGGCGGTAACCTGTTCAACTTTCTCTACTTCCAGTGAACAACACACAGATCACCGTGTGCAACAGGCATGCATTAAACTAGTCAATATGATCAATCAGACAAGAAATACATCGCGATTATTCGCCAATTTGCCATGAGAGCTGAATCACAGAAATCGATCAGGAGCTGCCACCAAAGCACTTGACCTTGACGTAACGTCAACCGATACCGTGGTAGCCATGAACGATTCAACTGGCCAGCCAGAAGTCCTGCACTCGATCGCTCAAGTCTCGAAATCAGCCGGGGTCAGCAGCCGCACCTTGCGGCACTATGACCAGATAGGCCTGCTGGTGCCTGATCACGTGGCCGGCAACGGCTACCGTTTCTACACCGACAGGCAGCTGGTCCGGCTCCAGCAGATCCTCTTGCTGAAGCTATTGGGTCTCAAGCTGGAAACCATCGCTGAAATCCTGGACAAGCAACGCGACGAATTGACGGCACTGCAGATTCACAAGAAACAGCTCCACCAGCAGCGCGAGGCGCTGAACCGGCAGATCGCGGCGTTGGATCACAGCATTTCAGCATTAACAACAGGAGGAACAATGGAACCGGAAAAGATCTTTGACGGATTCAACGAGCAGTACAAGCAAGAGGTGACCGAACGCTGGGGCGCCGATGCCTACGAAGCATCGGACCGCTGGTGGCGGTCCCAAACGACGCAGCAGCAAAGGGCATTCATGGAAGAAGCCAGGAAGCTCAACCAGGCCTGGATCGAAGCGGGAGAGAAATCCGTTTCAGCGGACAGCTTCGAAGCCCAGGAATTAGCCGCTCGCCATGTGCAGTGGCTCCAGAGCACCAAGGGCACCCCGCTGGATTCCGGTGATCCGGCGCAGCGCAAGGCATATCTCTGCAATCTCGGCGAGATGTATGTGGCTGATCCGCGGTTTGCGAAGAACTACGGCGGATATGCGGAACTCGTTCGCGACGCGTTGCAGATCTTTGCCGAACGCACTATCCAGCTCGACTAGCCTGAGGCTGTTCCCGATGCACTCGGTAACAGCCGCGGCCAGCGCGGTCAGCTTTGGGTTTCGTTCGCAATATCCTCGCGGGCCTGCGCGTACCGTTCCTGGATATAGTTCTCCAAGGCGACGCGTTCCACGCGCCACATCCCGCGCCCGCCTATTTGAATGGCCGGCAGCTCGCCGCTTTTCACCAGAGCGCGAACCTGCGGCAGCTTCACATTCAGTTCCTCTGCCACGTCTTCCAACCGCAAAAACCTCATATCAACAGGTTACTGTGATTAGCATCCATTTGATCCCAGCCAGCCGAATTTGTGGATAAAAGATGGCATTCGCCCGGCCATTCGCCCTATTGGCCGCTGTAGCCGAGTCGCGCGCAACAATATCGGCCAATCCGCGCAACACATTTGGGATCTACTGGTCATATTGACTAAAATCTAGGTTGGCACTTATGCACGCGCAACACAACCTGTCTCAGGAGACCACTACATGAATTCGGATACGTATCAGCTCGATGAAACCGACCGGCGTATCCTTATGGCACTCGATGCAGATCCGCGCGTGCCCATCATGATGCTGGCCCAGCAGCTGGGACTTGCCCGCGGCACCGTGCAGACGCGTTTGGAACGCCTGGCCCATTCAGGCGCCCTGCGTCCGAACACCTCGCGAATCCTTCCAGCGGCCATGGGCCGAGGCGTCAGCGCTTTCGTGAGCGCCGAGCTGAATCAGGCCAGCTTGAATGAGGCCATCGCCGCGCTGCGCCAGATCCCTGAAGTCCTCGAGTGCGTCGCTCCTGCCGGAGATACCGACCTATTGATTCGCGTGGCCGCGACCGACCCGGATGACCTGTACCGTGTCAGCGAAGAGATCCGCTTGTGCCCAGGCATAACCCGCACTTCCACTTCGATGATCCTGCGCGATGTCATCCCGTTCCGCACCACCGAGCTGCTCAAGAAGCTGAGCAAAGACTAGTTCCAAGCCCTGAACGGGCAGATTTCACAACGCCGTTGCCAGCACCGAAGGGTCGCCGGCAACGGCGTTTGTTTTTTATGGGCTGGATGGCACTTCCTGGAGCTTGGCAGCGGGCAGGAATTTCGCCGAGCGGAGCACCTGCAGCATTGACAGCACGCAGAGCACAGCAAGTAACCCGATGAATAACGCCGGATGCGCGACCGTCCGCCAGAGTGCAAAGAATGTCGGGAAAGTGAACCCGATGAAACAGCACATGTAGAACATGCCGGTGAGCTTGCCAACGTCCGCGCTGCCGGCAAGATCCAGGACCTGGCTCAGCCCGGCAACCAGCAAGATGCCATTGGCAGAACCGGCCACTGCGAAGGCAATGATTCCCAGGATTTCTGAACCGCTGAGCGACACGGCGATCATCAACAGCAGCGCCGCCAGCGAGGTAGCCAGCCCAGCCATGATCAGCCTGATCTTGCCCAGGTCGTTGAATCTTTTGACGAATGGCTGGATCACTGTGCCCATGCCCATGGTGACCGCGACAGCCAAGGTGGTGTAGAACAGGCTGGACTCGCCCGCACCACTGCTCAGCGCGGGGACTACGGCGAAGCCTGTCGCTGCCATGCCGAAGACCCATGGGGCTGCGGGCAGGACAACACGGTAGAACCGCTGGAGGTTTGCCGGGGTGGTCGCTTCACCCCGCGAACTGCGCCCTGCTGGTTCAAGCGCAGGAGCTTCACGGGTTGTGAACATCAGCAGCAGCCAGGCGAAAGCGGTGGCGGCATGAACGATATACGCCAGTTCCGGGCTACCGCTGGCTCCGACGATGGCCCCTGAAATGACCGGGCCAAGGGCGAATCCCATCGATGTGCACAGCGCGGCGCGCGTTGCACCGGCGGCGCCGGGACTGAGCAATTTCACCCAGCTGGTGATGGCGACCATGGCCAAGCCCATGCCGAAACCGGTGAAGATGCGGCCCGCATAGAGGCCGGACTCGTGAAGCGATCCGAACATGAGCCCGAAGGATCCCAGAATCGAGCAGGCCAAGGCGAGCAGCGAGAAAGGCTTGCGTCCGTATCTGTCGGCCCAGGGGCCGCCGAAGGCCAAGGCAGGGATCATGCCTGCCAGGTAGCTGCCCATGACCAGCATCGCCTCGAACTCGCTGAGTTCGCGGAATTGCTGATACCAGCTGATCAGCGAAACGTACTGGTTGGCGCACCATCCGGTAAGCACCAGGCACACGCCGGGAAGCCACCACGGAGTCGTCTTACGGGCAGCATCGAGAACAGTAATTTCTACCGCTCCAGCTCGTGGAACAGTTCACGCACGCGGTCGGCGATCTCATCGCGGATCATGTTCATCCGTTCCGCACCGGTGATGCCGTCTTCGCTGGGTTCATAGGTGACCCAGCGTTCGGTCTTAATCGACGGATCGAACTGCGGATTCGCGTCGGTTCCAAGGATCACCACGCGGTCGACTTGCTCGGCAACGCGCGGATCAATGGCCTTGGGCGTGCCCTGGGACATGTCGGCGCCGGCCTGCGAGAGCGATTCAACCGCTTCCTGGTTGATGCCCGAACCTGGGTTGGTTCCAGCCGAGTAGCTGGTCACCTTCCCCTCAGAAATGTAGTCCATCAATGCGGCGGCCATTTGCGATTTGCCGGCATTGCGGGAGCAGATGAAAAGTACCGAGTTAGCCATGAACCTATTGAACCATTGACCCGCAGGTTGGTGGCCTTTCAACGGAAAGGTTGCGAAATGTGCCGTGCCGCGCCCCATTACGCAAGATCGTTGTCCTGCCGCTATGGCTAAAAGCTGTGGATGTGGCTACGGTTATGACTACTCAGCCCACGACAACAGGAGGAAAAGATGCTCGCAGTGCATAAGAAGATCATTGTCACCGGCGTAGTCGTGATGCTGATTGGTGTTCTCCTCAGCAGCTTCATTCCGGCCTTGATGTCGTGGGGCCTGAATTCCGGCTATGGCGGAACCCTATTGGCCAGCGTCCCGCTGAGTTTCATTAACGCATTGATCAGTAACGCGCTCACCCCGTTTGGCGCCGTGCTGGCAGCCATCGGAGTAGCCATGCACATGGCCGGGGCCAAATCCAACGTCTAGTCCCGTTGCTGGCCTGAGCTCGCGGAACCTAGAACTGCGGTAGTTTGCTGCCCTCAAGCAGCAACCCCAATGACCGGCCCATGATCTGCTCATGGGCGGGCCATTGGGTTTGCGGCTCTTGTGCTACTTCAGCAGCTTGCGGGTCCTGATGGTTTCACCCCTGAAGAATGCAGGGTTGCGCAGGCGCATCCACAGCATGATGGCCACGCCGAGCAGCAGCACGCCAACCCCGAGGATGAACACCATGCCTACTCCCCCGATTTCGGAGCCCGAGCCGTACTCCGGATTCATGGATTCAATGGCGGTGGCAAAGAACATCACCAGCAGCACGATGCCGCCGATCAACGGCGCCAAGAACTTGCAGAAGAAATTCCGGGCATTATCGAACAGCTCACCGCGGAAGTACCAGACGCAGGCCAACGCGGTCAGCCCGTAGTAGAAGCAGATCATCAGGCCCAGTGCGGTGATGGTATCCCATAGCGCGTTCTCCGAAAGCAGCCGGGTGATCACATAGAAGCCGGCAGCTGCCGCGGCGGCAGCGAAGGTCGCTACCGACGGGGACATGAAGCGCGCGGAGATCTTCGCGAAACTGGCGGGTAGCGCCTTGTAGTAGCCCATGGCCAGCAAGGTGCGCGCCGGCGAGACCATGGTGGACTGCAGCGAGGCGGCCGAGGAGGACAGGATGGCCAGGGACATCAGCATGGCTAGCGGGCCCATGATCGGACCGGACAGCACCGCGAAAATCGATTCCTGGTTCTCCGGATTGCCGGCACCCAGGCCAGTGGTGCCCACGCCCGCCCAGTAGATCACCCCGAGCGACACTGCCAGGTACAGCGCGATGATCACCAGCACGGTCCAGGTGGCGCCGCGTCCGGGGACCTTCTTCGGATCGGTGGTTTCCTCGTTCATGGTCAGGGTGACATCCCAGCCCCAGAAGACGAAGATGGACAGCGAGATGCCCGCGGCGAAGGCAGAGAAGGTATCGATGCCGGCGGGATTGAACATCTGCCAGGTAATCGGCGTCGGATCATTGGGCTGGCTGGAGGTCAGCGCCATGATGGCGAAGAGCAGCAGCACCGCGACCTGGAATCCGACCAGCACGTACTGGAAGACCTTGGTGGCATTCATGCCCCGATAGGAAATCCAGGCGGCCACCGCAATGAACACCAGCGTGGTGGGGATGTTGATCCACAAGTTGGTGGTCAGCTCGGCAATCCAATCCTGCCCGGTGAGCTGGGCAAGGAGGATGTAGAAGAAGTCCACGGCCACGGCCGCCAGATTGGAGAGCACAATCACCGTAGCGGCGATCAGGCCCCAGCCGCCCATCCAGCCGATCATCGGGCCGAAAGCACGTGTCGCCCAGGTGAAGGAGGTGCCCGAATCCGGCATAGCGCTGTTCAGCTCGCGGTAGCCCAGGGCCACCAGCAGCATCGGAAGGAAGCCGGCCAGCAGGATCGCCGGCAGGCTGGTGCCGACTTCGGCCACGGTGGCGCCGAGCCCCGCGGTGAGGGTGTAGGCCGGGGCGATGCAGGAGATGCCGATAACGACAAGTCCCAATACGCCCACGGTGCCCTTGGGCAGTCCTTTTTCGTGCAGTCCGCTCTCGGAGCGTGCAGGCGTCGATGCCTGCCTCAGGTCTTGCGACATGGTGGTTACCTTCAAACTTTCAGCGGGGTGCGCGTGCGTCGGCTACAAGTACCGAGCCACCTTCCGTCAGGGGTCAGTGAGGCGCCGTCCGCGCAGTTTCGCGGTGGCGGACGCCCGGGGAATAAGGGGTGGTGCAGGATATTGCGGTGTTTCCTAGTGGGCTGCACCAAGGGTCGGGATGACGCCCATGGGCACGTTGAGCTGGCCGAGTATCCGCTGGGCCTTGGGTCCGATGAACAGCCGGCGCGGCGCGGCCAGCCGGGCGGAGCCGAGCAGCGCCAGGTCCCCGTCCTGCCAGGACAGCTGGGCCGTTGCTTCGTCCAGTCCCTGCCCGGAGACCACCTCGATGGCCGCGTCCAGGCCCAGGGACTCGGTCAGTTCCTCCAGATAGCTGCGGGTCTTGGCCAGGTGGTCGCCCAGCTCCTGCTCGGGGTTGGCCAGTTCCGCCTGGGAGATGAGCGTTGCCACGCGCAGCGGCAAAGCGCAGGCGGCGGCGATCCGCGCCGAGAGGCCGATGACCTCGCGTGCGCCGGGCCGGTCCCCGACGAAGGCGGTCAGCCGGGTGATCTTCCCGTTGGCCGCGCGCAGCGTGGCCAACGATGCCGGCGAGGACATGAATACTGCCATCGGCGATGAATGCAGCAGCTCGTTGGCAATCGCCCCTGGGCTGAAGAAGCCGGCGCGGTGGCGCTTGCGCCCGCCCAGCACGATCCCGTGCGCCCCGTATTCCTCGCCCAGCGAGATGAGTCCCTCGGCCACCGAGGGCACCGAGCGGGCCACCACCGAAACGGCGATGCCCTCCGGCACCAGGGCCAGGGCTTCGGCCGCCCAGCGGTCCACCTGGGCGGAGAGGATGGTGGAGAATCCATGATCCCCGCCGGGGTAGACCGCATTGAACGGGGTGGAGGCTGGCAGCACGATGGCGATCTTCAAGGATGCATCGCGGGTGCCAGCCACCAGGGCGCTGGCCAGTTCGATGGCTTCGGCACCGCGCTGGTCAGCGGTGTAGCCTACAAGCACTTTCATGGCTTAGGCGTTCGCCTCTTCCTTGGCAGCGGTCAGCGTGGCCACCCCGTCATAGCTCTGGTCGTAATCGGTGCCGTCCAGTGCGGCAATGATGCGTGCGGCCGAGCGCCGGCCCATGCGCACCGCGCCGTCCACGTGCTGGAACCCTTCGCCGGCCAGGTCGGAGGAGGAGAAGTAGATCGGTCCGACATTCTCGTTCTGCGCCGGGCCGAAGCGGTGCAGGCCGCCCAAATCGTAGCTGGTGGCGTAGGCTCCGCGGGTCCATTCCTCGGCGGCGAAGTCCGAGAGGTAGAAGACCTTGGGATCCAGGGCCTTCTCCCCCAGGTAGCCGGCCATGGACTTGAGGATCGCCGTGCGGCGCTGCTGCTCGTCCAGTTCCCACATGGCATCGGCCTTCAGATCCGAGATGAAGCCGACCAGAGTGCCGGTCTCTTCGCCGATGTAGGTGTTGTCGTAGATTTCCTGGACCAGGTTGGCCGGACCGAAGCAGGTGCCGGACAATCCTTCTTCGCGCCAGAACGGGGTGTCGTAGACGGCGTGGACCTTGATCACCAGGCCCATGGACTGGTGCTGGTGGGTGACCTGCTGCTTGCGCGGCAGCGCCGGAACGTAGGAGATGCGCGAGTACAGGTTCGGCGGCACCGCCAGCACGGCCTTCTTGGCCGAGACGGTTACGCTGCTTCCGTGGGCCACCACGCCGCCGTCGAACCATTCGAGCTTGAGCACCGGGTTGCCCAGGAAGACGATGTCCTCGCCCAGCTTTTCGGCCAGGGTCTTGGAGACGCCCTGCATGGTGCCCACGATGCGCCGGTCCAGGATGAAGTCCTCGTCGACCAGGTTGTCGAAGGAGCCGGCCGAGGACGCCATGAGCACCGCCTGCAGCACGGAGAAGGTGTGCGCCGGCTTGGTGAGCATGCCCCCGGCGATGAACAGTCCCACGTTGTTGCAGGCCAGTTCGTCGGCGGAGTGCTGGCGCAGGAAGTGGTGGAAGGAGATCTTGTCCAGTTCTTCGGCCTGCGGGTGCTCCCATGGCCTGTCCGGATCCATGCCAGCGGCCAGTTCGTTCATCAGCGCTACCAGCTTGTCCATTTCGGCTACGGTGCTGGCGGCTACCGGGAAGTCCTCCCCTTCGTAGGCGATCCGTTCGCCGTCATCGGTGAGGTAGACGCTCTTGCCGGCCTTGTAGCGTTCGAAGGTCTCGATGCCCAGCTCGTTGATCAGCGAGTAGAGTCCGGTCTGGTCGGGGCTGATCCACTGGCCGCCGATTTCGATGGTCGCCCCGTCCATCTGCTCGGTCCAGGTGCGGCCGCCCACGCGGTCGCGGGCTTCGAGCACGGCGACGGACTTGCCTGCCTTGCTCAGCTCATAGGCCGCTGTCAGCCCCGAGGGTCCCGCACCGATGACGACGACGTCGCGTTCGAGATGTTCCATGATCGCTCCCTTGCACAATTAAATGAATATGGTTCATTTACCTGTCATATAGCATAGGGTACGAACATCCAGTTGTGAAGCACCCCACGTCAGGAAGAGGTCCGCATGAGCGAAACGGAAGCGAGACGAGCCGGCCGCCCACGCAAGGCGGTGCTGAACCGGGAGCGCATCACCGAGCATGCGCTGGAACTGGTTTCCGGGGACGGCTACGAGTCATTGACCATGCAGCGGCTGGCAAAGTCCCTCGGCGTCTCGCCCTCGGCGCTCTACAACCACGTCGATTCGAAGCACGACCTGCTGCAGTGGATCCAGGAATGGGTCATGGCCGATATCGACACGTCGGTATTCGATGAGGCGGGCATCAAGGAAGCGCTGCTGAAGTGGGCTACGAGCTACCGCAACGTCTTCGCCCGGCACATTCCGCTGATCCCGGTCATTGCGGTCCTACCGGTCACCGATTCCCCGCGCACCCTGGGCATGTACGAGCGCGTGGCCGAAGCACTGGCGGACTTCGGCATGGCGGAGAACGAGATTGTGCCGACGATTGTCGCACTGGAGTCGTTCATTTTCGGCTCGGCCATGGATACCGCCGCGCCCCATGACATTTTCGATACCAGCAACCACCAGGATCTGACTCCGCATTTCACCCGGGCCGTGGCGGCGCAACGCCGCTCGAAGCTCGATACCAGCGATGATTCGTTCCAGCGCGGGCTCGCGGCCCTGGTATCCGGCCTGCTAGCCAACGGAAGCTGATCATGGATAAAGAGCCGAAGCCGCGGATCACCGGCAAGCAGTGGGCTTCCATTGCACTGGTGGCTATTGCACTGGCCTTCATCCTGCAGAACCTGACCTATGTGCGCGTGGAATTCTTCCTCTTCCACACCGCCGCGCCGTTGTGGCTGATCCTGCTGATCACTTTGGCGGCAGGCTACGCCATCGGGCGGTTCTCCAAGCGACGGAACTAGTCGTCGAGGATGGCCCACTCCCCTACTTGCTCGTTGTCGGAGTCGTAGACGTCCTCCTGGGCGCCGGCAACGATCGGATACATCGTGATGTTCGTCGACCAGTCCCGCAGAATCTTCTGCAGCTCTTCCAACGGTTTGAGCTGCATGTTCTCGGTATCGAAGTTGACTTCCAAAACAAAACGCATGGCCTGCTCCCATCCTTGTCGGTTGCCGCCATCCTATGCCCGCAAGGCCAGAAATACGAGACTTGCCGCAAGTCCCAAGGCAGAACCGATGCCAATCGGGGACGCACGAAAAACGGGACCCCGCGTTGCCCCGGGATCCCGTCTTCTGAAAATGCTTGGGAAAGCTACTGTACAGCGCTCATGTAGCTCAGCGACTGGAGCGCTTCGTTGCCGCCGACCTTGTACAACGCCAGGACCAGGCCGCCGAACACGACGCCCATCAGGGCAGAAAAGCCCAGGGAGATCTTGACCAGCGAACGGACCTCGCCGCGGCTGATCTCGGCTTCATCGTTCAGGTAGCGAGCTGCGCCTTCGGTGAAGCTGGCTGCCGGGGTCAATGCGGGAACCGGAGCGGTGAGCAGATTCGAGGCAGTGTCGATTGCCCCGCTGCGCAAATAGGCAACAGTCATGCGGTTCTTGCGATCCTGGCGAAGCTTGACGATGTTGGCGCCGTGGCGTGCCAAGAGGATGTCTTCACCGAGTGGGATCGAGGCCATTGCTGCTACTCCTAAAGAATTATCATTTTGCGCATTTCCAGTCACATCCATCATTTCCGACCATTTATCTATTGAGAAGTGGTTTGTTCAGAATCCCACACGACCTTGTGATGCAATCCGCATGATTCTGGGGCTAAATCGACTTTTCTGGTGACGGGGAGCATAGTTTCCAATAATTGTTCCGGGTTAGTTATTGGCTGGTATTTCGTAGGTCACAGGGAATTGCGCCTGATGCCATTTCATGGATTATTCGTCGTCGATAAATGCGCAGACCAGCGCGTGAAATGGTTGGCGGCACGGCAGAGCCCCAGTCCAAAAGTGGACTGGGGCTCAGCACGATCAGCGCAAAGGGCCAAACCCTATGCGGTCTTCAGATCCTTGCCGTCCTGCTTGCGCTGGCGCTTCGCTGCGCGGATCTGCAATGCCAGGTCGTGGTTCGACAGGTCTTCCGGCGAGGCAACGCCGCGCTTGCGGGCCTTGGCAATCAGCGCCTGGCGGATTTCCGCCTGATGAGTGCGCCTGTACCGGATGACCAGCACAGCAGTTGCAACGGACAAAACAATCAACGTCACCACTGCGGTGATCAGAGTTGCGTCAAAATTCATGGACTTCTCAACCTCCCCATTCATTCAGTCGCAGCTGCGGCAGGTTCCACTGCCGTGCTGGAGAACCGGTCCCCAGCGGCCAACGGGCCGCAGCCATGCTAAGAGAAGAACATCAAGTTTAGCATGTTTCTTCGAGCAATGCCGTGAGGCAGACCGCTCCTGCGAACACCGAACGGTCGAGAAACGGCAAGAATGCGGGTCAGAACTCTCCGCTGCCGTGTCCGTGTTCGAACACCAGCGAGGTTTGCGTCGTCGCGACTGCGGGATTCGCAGAAAGGTTGTCGAGCACGAACTGGCGCACGTCCGAGGAGTTGCGCACCGCGACGTGCAGGACGAAGTCGTCGGCACCACCGAGGAAGAACAGTTGCCGCACCCCGGGCTTGCTTCGCATGTCATTGGCGAAATTCGACATCAGGTGACGGGCTCCGGGTCGGATCTTCACGAAGATCAGCGCTTCCAATTCGCGGCCCAGCACCGCCGGGTCGACTTCGATGGTGAATCGCGAGATGACTCCCGAATCTCGCAAGGCGTTCAAGCGGGCCAGACAGGTCGACGGCGCGATGCCCAGCTCTTCTGCCAGGGAGTTGTTGGTCCGCCGCGAGTTCTTCGCCAACAGCGCCAGCAGCTTGCGGTCAATGCCGTCAAGCTGCGGCGCACGGCTTTCCCGTCCTGGTTCGTTCAGTGGCATTCGGCCGCACCTGCTCCTCGTAATTGCGGATCGCTGGATTCATCATACGACCTCAGGTAGCGCCCCATGGCCCTTTTCCGCCACCAGTTCCCGGCGACGCGCAGCTTCCCTGCCTTTGGCTGCGCGATGCAGCAGGATTCTTGGCCCGGGTTCTAGGGAACGCTTTTGATCTGGCGTACCAGCACGGCGCCGAGGAGACTGATTACCACCGAGCACAGGAACAGGGTGGGGTAGCCGCCGAACCAGGTCACCGCCAGCCAGGCGATCAGCGGGGCGACCACCTGGGGCAGGGAGTTGGCAATGTTGATCATGCCCAGATCCTTGCCGCGCGAATCGGCATTCGGCAGCACCTGGGTCAGCAGCGCGAAGTCCACCGCCAGATACGCGCCGAAGCCGATGCCCAACAGCACTGCGGCGATGATGGCGGTGGTGAACGAGGTAGCGAAGGTGAGCACGCCTGCCGCGGCAGCCACGATCACCGAGGAGAGGATGACGTATTTCTTGCGCTTGCCGTCCTTGTCCGAGAGCTTGCCGGAAATCACCGAGGAGAAGATGACGCAGAAGGCGTAGATCGCGGTCAGCACCAGCACGCCCTGTGCCGGTTCCGGGTGCTTGATCGCGTCCTGCAGGAAGAACAGCAGGTAGACCAGGCAGAGCTGGCAGCCCAGATACAGCAGGAAGCGAGTCAGCCAGGCCCAGCCGAAATCGCTGTGCTTGACCGGGTTGATCCAGAAGCTGCGCAGGAATTCCAGCGGCTTCAGCGGCTCCAGCGCGCCCTTGGGCAGCGCGACGTCTTGGCGCATCAGCACGAAAGGGATGGAGCAAAGCGCCACGGCGGTTGCGACAATCGCGTAGCCGAAGACCAGATTGCTGGCAGCGACCATGCCGATCACTGCACCGATCAGCGAACCGCAGGTTTGGCCTAGGGCCACCAGCCCGCCAACCATGCCGCGCTGCTCCACCGGCACCTTGTCCGGGATGGCCGCGAAGATCGCTGCCAATGCTGCATTGCCGGCCGCTTGCATCAGCGCCCAGCCGATGACCAGCGTGCTGACGGTGTGCGCCGTCGACATCAGCAGCAGGGCCAGTGCAGCGCAGATTGTTCCAAAGAACACCCACGGAATGCGCCGCCCGAATTTCGAGGTGCTGCGGTCGCTCAGGGCGCCGAACAGCGGGTTGGCTACCAGCGAGACGGCCGCGCCGACACCGGTGACCAGCGAAAGGATCGCATTCTTCTGGCTGGCGTCCAGCTGTTCGGCGTGCAAGCCGAGCAGCACCTGGATCGGTGCGAAGAAGCCGACATTGATGCCGATGTGGACAATGACCACCGCGGCGATCCAGCCGGGGCCAACTCGTTTGATGGGCGTCCGCAGGGCCGCGGGAACGTCCATCGGTTCGGCTGCACTCATAAGTTTCCTACCGGCCTAACTCGCGCGGACCCACGGTTGGGTCCTTCAATTGTTCAATGCTTGGGGTGGCTGACTTGGCGATCAGCCGTTTCACTGCCTTGGCCATCAGGCCTCCATCGATCATCGAGGCTGACACCAATGAGCCATTGGCATCGAGACCGAAGACCATCTGGATCTTGCCTCGCCGGTTCAGGCGGGTCACGGTGCTGGCGGCCTGGCTGAAGTCTCCGACCGTTTCCACGTGCATTTCGTGGCGGTCGCTCCAGAACCACGGTACCGATCGTTGCACAGCGGCAGTGCCCATGATCGTCGCCGCCGCCTGGGCTGCATCTTCCATCGCGGCTTCCCAATGCACGGTGCGCGGCTGGTTTTCGTCCCGGGCGGCGTCGCCGATGGCCAGCACCTGCGGGCAGCTGAGCGACCGCTGCTGCGCATCCACCAGGATCCCGTCATCCACCTCCAGGCCCAGCTGCTCGGCGAGCGCGGTTTCAGGTTCGACTCCGATGGCCGCCACGATCAGCTCTGCCTCATGGCGCTGGCCGTTGACCAGGGCATGGTTCGGACCGAGCTCCGTGACCGCACCGGTCACGGTGGTGATGCCGTGGTAGGCATGGTCTGCGTGCAGCTGTTCGGCAAGCTCCTGGCCCAGCACATGGGCCAGCGGCGCGTTGGAGTTGGAAACCAGGGTGACCTGCGCTCCGAGCATCTTGGAGGTGGAAGCGAATTCGGCCCCGACCAGTCCCGCTCCGATGACCAGCACTCTCTGGCCGAACATCCCGGATTCCAGGACCTCGGAGATCCTGGCCGCGTCGGCCGCGCTGTGCAGGCTGCGCGCGTGGTGCCCGCCGGGGATCTCCAATGCCTTGGTCCGGGTGCCGGTCGCCAGCACCACCCAGTCATCGGCCGCCTGAGGCAGCTGCAGGCGCTCCACCTCTTCCTGGATCAGCCCGACATTATTGTCCTGGTACCAGGACAGCGGTGCAAACGGTTCAAACTGCAGGGATTTGCTCAGCGGAGGGCGGTCATAGGGCAGGCCTTGGGCATCGCTGATCTTGATGGATCCGGGGTAGTTCTGCTGCACCAGATGCCGGGCCAGGGTGTATCCGGCGACCCCGCCTCCGATAATGTGCACGGAAGGCATCTAGACTTCAAGCTCCAGGAAGCCATCCACAACGTTCACCGTGTAGGTCCGGGCATCTACGGTAGCTGGCATGCACAGCACCTTGCCGGTCTTCAAGTCGAAGCTCGATGAGTGCAATGGGCACTCCACCGTGCAGTCTTCGATCCAGCCATCGGAGAGCGACGCGACTTCGTGCGTGCATTCATCCTGCAGGGCATAGAAGTTGCCGTCTTCGGCGTGGAAGATCGCGATGTCTTCGCTTGCGCCGCTGTCTTTGGCTTCAACCAGCAGCGATTCGCCTTCTGGAACAAGATCTACGGGACCAACTCGGAAACTCACGATGACTCCTTAATAATCACTAGGTTCTGAGCTAATCTTGTCACTTATTGTTTGCCAGCACCTATTTAATGGCCCGTGTTCACCGTTGTCCGCGACTTACGGCTGCGCACGAAAGCGGGATACGAGCTGATGCAATGGGTGGTCCTCCGGCAAGAGCGCCAGACCTTGGGCCCCATCCAGCCCATTGCCCGTCGAGTCCTGGACGTGCGCAGCGGGGATGAGCAGCTGCAGCTGCTGCACGAAGCTGTTCCTGACGTATTCCCCGGCGAGCACTCCCCCGATGGCCGCGATTGGAAGCGGTCCTGCGCCCCGTTCCAATCCCGCGCGGCGCACTGCCGCCGCGGCGGAACAGGCCAATTCCTCTCCAGCCCGCGCGCAGATTTCGGCGGCTACGTCATCGGCGGCCGCCAGCCGGGCAACATTCTGCGCGAAGGCGGCTACGGTTGCCACCCTGTTGGGCATGGCCTGCAGCTCGATGTACGCCTCGGTCAGGTCGGGCCAGAGCTGAGCGAGCTCTTCGGTCAGCGCGGTGGCTGGCCCTCTGCCGTCGAAGCCCCGCATGGCGGCGCTCATTGCCTGCTGGCCTATCCAATAGCCGCTGCCGGCATCTCCCATGATGTAGCCCCAGCCATCGACTCGCGCTACCGAGTCTGGGCCCACTGCCAGTGAGACAACGCCGGTTCCGGCGGCAACAACCACGCCTTGGCGGTCGCCCAGTGCTCCGAGATAGCTGGTCACCGAATCATGCGCCAGCGCAATATCAGTGATCTCTGGGGATCCGATGAGTTCAAAGAGCTGCCGTGCGTCGTGTTCGGCTTTCACCAGGCCGGTGGTGCCGACACCAATCATCGTGATTACTCCGGGGGTCTCGGCCAGCGCGTGGCGGATAGCTCGTGCCAGTTGCGGCAGGACCGGCTCGTTGGTTTGCACGCCGGGAAAGCGCAGCTCGTTGATCTCGCCGCGGTGTTCGAAGCGGATCTTGATCCCGGTCTGACCGCCATCTACTGCCAACACTTCTTGAACCATTGATGTTCCCCCTTTGCGCTTGCCTTCAGCCTACTTCGGCGCTGGAGAGTACAGGATCCTGAACATGGAAAACCGGCAAACGATGGTAATTCAATATCTTGTATTACAAGTTTTGAACTTGTAACATAACTTATGCCACGTTTCGCCCAGACCACTCGCAGGAGTCAAACCATGAGCTACACCCCGGACGCCATCCGCCACGTCAAGCTGTCCACAGCACGGCTTCCACTGGCCACCCCCATTTCAGATGCGAAGGTCTTCACAGGCCGCCAGAAGCCCATGACAGAAGTGGTCTTCCTCTTTGCCGAGATCTTGACCGAACAAGGGCATGAAGGCTTCGGATTCTCCTACTCCAAGCGGGCGGGCGGACCAGCACAGTATGCCCACGCCAAGGAAGTCGCCCAGACGATGATCGGCGAGGATCCCAACGACATCGCCAAGCTCTACACCAAGCTGCTGTGGGCCGGCGCTTCGGTGGGCCGCTCCGGCGTGGCCACCCAGGCACTGGCGGCGTTGGATATCGCGCTCTACGACCTGAAGTCCAAGCGCGCCGGACTGCCGCTGGCCAAGTTCCTCGGATCGCACCGCGACTCGGTACGCACCTACAACACCTCCGGCGGTTTCCTGAACGCCAGCATAGAAGAGGTCAAGGATCGGGCGACCCAGTCCATCGAGGAAGGCATCGGCGGCATCAAGATCAAGGTCGGCCTGCCGGACAACGCCGAGGACTTGCGCCGCGTCGCCGCGGTCCGCGAGCACATCGGCCCGGATGTCCCGCTCATGGTCGACGCCAACCAGCAATGGGACCGGGCAACCGCACTGCGCATGGGGCGCCGGCTCGAAGAATTCAACCTCGTCTGGATCGAGGAACCGCTGGATGCCTACGATGCCGAGGGACACGCAGCATTGGCCGCCGCGTTGGATACGCCGATTGCCACCGGTGAAATGCTGGCTTCCGTATCCGAGCACGAACGCCTGATTTCAGCACGCGCCTGCGACATCATCCAGCCCGACGCTCCGCGCGTTGGCGGCATCACCCAGTTCCAGCGGCTGGCAACCCTCGCCGACCAGGCCGGCCTGGACCTTGCACCGCACTTCGCCATGGAAATCCACCTGCACCTGGCGGCGACCTACCCCCGCGAACCGTGGGTGGAGCACTTCGACTGGCTCGACCCGCTGTTCAATGAGCACTTGGAAACCAAGGACGGCCGGATGCTGCTGCCGCAGCGTCCAGGGCTGGGCTTCACGCTCAGCGACCAGGCCCGCGCCTGGACCACCGAAACCGCTGAATTCGGCACCGCCTGAGTGCCTGGACTCCCGCGCCGGAACCGCCTGCTAGGCGGTTCCGGCGCTTATCCTTTAACCATGCACAGCGACAAACCCAATCTGGCATCGGCCCTCGTCAGGCACCTGCGCGAGCAGATCAGCGGCGGTGCCATCCCTCCGGGACAGAAGCTGCCCAGCGAGAATGAGCTGATTGCCGAGCACGGGGTATCGCGCACCGTGGTCCGCGAGGCCATCACCCGGCTGCAGGCCGAAGGCCTGGTCTACACGCGGCGCGGTGCCGGCAGCTTCGCCTTGACCCCGCCACCTCCTACCGAGCCCGCCGCTCAAACGCTGGTTCCGCGGACCGTCGCCGAACGCCGGCAGCTGATCGAGTACCGGGTAGGGTTCGAGACCGAGGCCGCCGCCGCAGCGGCCAGCACCCGCACCGAGGCTGACCTGTCAGCAATGGACCAGGCGCTGCGGGGCTTCGAGGCCGCGGCGGGCAACGCCGCAGTGAGCATGAGCTGCGATTTCGAATTCCACCTGGCCGTGGCCAGGGCTACCGGCAACCCGTATTTCGGACAGGCAGTCCAGAATTTCGGCCCCTCCATGATCGCGATGCCGCGCGGCCGGTTGGACTCGGCTGACGCGATCACCGCCGACCGGCTGGGCTCGGTAGCCGCCGAGCACCGCGCGGTGCGTGACGCCATTGCCTCCGGCGATCCGCAGATGGCCGCCGCGGCCATGCGCCTGCACCTGGGAAATTCAATCCTGCGACTGCAGGCCGAAGCCGGGGCACGCAGCCGCAACATGTAGAAGACCCTCGGCTGCCTGGAATTGAGCACAATGCCGGGCCTCCGAGGGTCTTTCCTCATCTTTGAGTGCGGGATCTAGGAAATCACCAGGTCCAGCGCGAAGACGCCAACCAGCCCGAGCACCGCCAGCGTCGTGGTGTAGGTCGTGCGCACCGCGAGCGCCTGCCCGACATTGAGGTTGAAATATTCCTTGAACATCCAGAAGCCCGGATCGTTCACATGGCTGAAGGCGATCGAGCCGCAGGCGGTGGCTAGCACCATCAGTTCCGGGGACGCTCCGGTGGCAACGACCAGCGGGGCGGCGATGCCGGCCGCGGTCGATACCGCCACCGTTGCCGAGCCCAGCGCAATGCGCAGGATCACCGCGATGATCCAGGCGAGGAACAGCGGGCTGAGGTTCCAGCCGGCGGTGGTATCCGCGATGTAGTCGGCGATGCCTGCCGAGACCAGCACCTGCTTGAAGGCGCCGCCGGCGCCGATGACCAGCAGGATCATGGCCATGGCCCGGGCTGCCTCGCTCATCGACTTGGCGACCTGCGCCATGGAGCGGTTATGCAGCGGACCGAAGGCCACAATTGCCACGAGCAGGGCGATGAGCAGTGCCACTTCCGCGGATCCCAGCAGCGCCAGCACGTCCTCGGCGCCCTGGCTGAGTGCCATGGTCATGCGCATGATTTCGGAACCTGCAATCAGCGCGATGGGCAGCAGCGCCACCAGGAACGACAGGGCGGCCGAGGGCAGTTCCTCATCGGCGAAGTCCTTTTCCGCCAGCAGCCCCGAAGGCATCTGCGGGTTCATTTTCCGCACGAAGGCCAGCCGCGGCCAGACCATCGCAATGGCCACCCCGACCGGGATGGCAATGAGCAGTCCGTAGGCCAGCGTCAGCCCGACCGAGGCGTTGTACAGTCCCGCCACGGCGGTCGGCCCCGGGTGCGGCGGCAGGAAGGAATGCATGGTGGACAGCGAAATGGACATCGGCAGCCCGACCCATAGCAGGTTGACCTTGGTGGCGCGCACCAGGGTGAAGGCCACCGGCACCAGGATCACGAACGCTACCTCGTAGAACATGGTCACGCCGATCAGCATCGCGGATATGACCATGGCCCACTGCACGCCGCGTTCGCCGAAGACCGAGAGGATCTTGCGGGCGATGCGCTGCGCCGCCCCGGCATCGCCCATGACGCGGCCGATCATGGCGCCCAGGCCGATGACGATGGCGGTGCTTCCCAGCTGCCCGCCCAGGCCATCGGTGATGATCTCCGGGATGTCCGCGATGCCTGCGGGCTCGCCGTCCACGGTCAGCGATCCGGTGGCGACGGCCCAGAAGGCCACGAGGGTGGCTACGAGGATCAAGGCGATGAATCCGTTGAGCTTGAACCTCATCATGAGGATCAGCAGCACGATGACCGCCAGCGCTACGACAAGCAGGGGCATAGAGGGGCTCCGATCTGGGGAGTACTTCGGAAAAGGGGGGGGTGAATCTCGGCAGTGCGGGCGGTGGCGGGGCCTCGAATCACGTGAGGTGCCGCATAGCGCCGTGTGCCTGCAATCACGTTAGTAAGCCCGCATTGTCCCCGTCCAAGACTCGATCCGCATGTTTTGATACCCAGCCAGCATCACTTGGACCACCCGTACGGCGGCAAATCCCGCGATCCCCCGAAATTCCGGCGATCCACGCGCCGCGGGGTATTCCGCGCAGCATTGCGCCGCTCACCGAGAATAGGGCATTTGGTGACGAGGCTCACAATGGTTGGCATGTTGCAACTATCCAGGAGCCACCGGTCCGCAGACGCGCCAAGGCCGCGGAAAGCTTCGCTTGAAGCCTTCCGCGGCCTTGGGCTGCGGTGCGGTAGCGGGTCAGCCGGCCTTGACGGCAAGCACCGGATGTTGCGCCTGCAGCAGAATGCGCTGGGCATGGGAGCCCATGATGAACTTGCCCACCTGGCTGCGCTGGCGCAGCCCGATGACGATCAGCGACACCTCGTGCTTCTCGGCCAGCCCCAGGAACTCCTCGGTCAGGTCATCACGGTAGCTCGATTCCACGATCTGGGCCTCAATACCCGCCGCGGTGGCAGCTGCCAGCACCCGGGCGAGGTCCTCGGGCGACGCGGTGTGCTTGTCCACCAGCGACCCCTCGCGCGAGGAGTTCACGATGAGCAGCGGCTCCTCGCGCAGCTTCGCCTCGCGAATGGCCGCGTCTACCGCTGCCTGCCCTACCGGGGTAGGGACGTATCCCACGATGATGCTCATGCGTTTTCCTTTTCCTTCACGGCCTGCACGGCCATCGAGCGGTTCTTGCGCTGGTCGATGGCCGACTTGACCATCGGCCAGACGGCGACGAAGACGAACACCACCAGCAGCGTTGCGGAGATCGGGCGGGTCAGGAAGCCCGAAGGGTCGCCTTCCAGCACCAGCAGCGAACGGCGCAGGTTGGATTCCAGCAGACTGCCCAGCACGAACGCCAGCACCAGCGGGCCGGGCTCGAAACCGAATTTCTTCATCAGGTAGCCCACCGCGCCGAACATGACCACCAGCATCACGTCGAACATGGAGTTGCGGATGGTGTACGCGCCCAGCAGGGTGATCAACGCGGTGATCGGTGCCAGGATCGCGGCGCGGATGCGCAGGATCCGCACAAACACGCCGATCAGCGGGATGGACATGATCAGCAGCAGGATGTTCCCGATGTACATCGAGTTCACCACGCCCCAGAACAGCTCCGGGTCATTGGAGATCAGCTGCGGTCCCGGGGTGACGCCCTGGATCAGCAGCGCACCGAAGATGATCGCCATCGTCGCATTGGCCGGGATGCCCAGGGTCAGCAGCGGGATGAACGAGCTGGTGGCAGCCGCGTTGTTCGCGGTTTCCGGTCCAGCGACGCCCTCGATCGCGCCCTTGCCGAACCGCGAAGGATCCTTCGCGGTTTTCTTCTCCAGCGCGTAGGAGGCCAGCGAGGAGATCGTCGCTCCGCCGCCGGGCAGGATGCCCAGGAAGAAGCCGAGCACCGAGCCGCGGCCGATCGCCCCGGAGGACTGCTTGATGTCCTTGCCCGCCGGCCACACATTGGCCACCTTCAGCGGGGCGGACACCGCCCGGTGCCGCTCCTCCAGGTTGTAGAGGATCTCGCCCACGCCGAACAGGCCCATGGCGATCGGCACGAAGTCGATGCCGTCGGCCAGCGACAGGTTGCCGAAGGTGAAGCGCTCGGCCCCGGTGAAGCCATCGCGTCCCACGGTGGCCAGGAACAGGCCCACCGCGGCGGCGATGATCGCCTTGATCTTGGAGCCGCCGGAGATGGTGGCCACCAGCAGGATGCCCAGCAGCGCCAGCGCCGTGTACTCCGGCGGGCCGAAGTCAAGGGCGAAACTTGCCACCAGCGGCGCCAGGAAGGTCAGCCCGACAATGGCGATCGTGCCGCCAATGAACGAGCCGATGGCGGCAATGCCCAGTGCGGTGCCGGCCCGGCCCTGCTTGGCCATGACATAGCCGTCGAAGACCGTCACCACGGAGCTGGCTTCGCCGGGGAGGCGCAGCAGCACCGAGGTGATCGTGCCGCCGTACTGGGCGCCGTAGAAGATGCCGGCCAGCATGATGATCGCGGTGACCGGCTCGACGCCATAGGTCAACGGCAGCAGGATCGCGATGGTGGCTGCCGGGCCGAGGCCTGGCAGCACGCCGATCAGCATGCCGATGACGACGCCGAGCAGGCAGTAGAGGAGGTTTGTGGGGTCCAGGACGGTGCCGAAGCCGTCCAGAACTGGTCCGAAGAAGTCCATAATGGGTCAACCTTTGGTTGCGGCTTAGAAAAGCCGGGGAATCGTGGTGCCGAGCGCGGCGATGAAGATGGCGTAGAAGGCCACGACGACCAGCACCGAGTACAGCACCGCCGAGCGCCAGCGCTCGCCGCCCAGCCAGCGCATCCAGACGAAGCACAGCAGCAGCGCCGGGATCTCGAAGCCGATCAGCGGCATCAGCACCACCATCAGGATCAGGGTGGCGAAGCCGATGACGGTGTACCAGCTCACGGCACTGAACTTCTCCCCGTCCTTCCCGCCGCGCCGGCCCACGATGAGCTGTACCACGGCCATGGCCGCTGCAATCAGCGAGACGATGAAGGGCCACATCCCGGCGCTGGGCGCCGCGGGGGTGCCCAGTCCCAGGCCAACGGACAGCGCCATGCCGGCGCCACCCAGTCCCAGCACCACCAGGCTGGAGGCAAGGTTCGCCACGCCCCCAGCCCGTTCCGGGGCTTCGGCTTCCCATTGGGCGGCGAGTTCTTCCGGGGTCAGCGCCTCGGGCGACTCGTCGTTCTCGGACTGCACCGGTCCGGGATCCGCGGGGGACGCGGCGGGCACCGGCGGGTGTTCAGCGTGTTTGGCTTGCATGATGTTCGTCCTGTGCTTGAAGTGTTCCTGGTCAGCTGGCTTGCCGCCGGGCTACTTGCCGGCCAGCGAGATGCCGTACTCGTCGGTCAGTTCCTTGTACTTCGCGGCCAGCTCATTCCACTCGGTCGTGACCTCTTCGCCGGAAATCTCGTTCGGGGTCAGCATGTTCTTCTCGTTGAACGACTTGTAGGCGTCCGTGGCTACCGCGTCCTTGATGGAGGCAACCAGCTTCTGCTTGGCGTCATCGCTCAGGCCCTTCGGAGCGGCGATGGCGCGGTACTGCGAGACCGGGACTTCATAGCCTGCCTCGATGGCGGTGGGAACGTCCGGCAGGAACTCATTGCGCTCGGCGGAGAAGACCACAATCGGGGTGACGGTGCCGGCATCGATCTGCGGCTTGGCTTCGCCCAGCTGCACAGTGGAGACCTGCACCTGGTCGCCCATCACGGCGGTCAGTGCCGGGGATCCCGAATCGAAGGGAACCGTGGTGCCCTCGACGTCCGCCTGGGCCAGGATCAGTTCCTGGGCCAGCTGCGAGCCGGTGCCCACGCCGGTGGTGCCGAAGGACAGCTTCTTGTCGCTGTTCTTGATATCGTCGAAGTTCTTCAGGCCCGACTTGGTGCTCGCCACCATGACGTAGTCGTCCTGGCTCAGCCCCATGAGCACATCGAGGTCATCGAGCGAGACCGCTTCCTCCTCGGATACCGCCAGTGGAGTAATGGTGATCAGCGAGGCGTTGAGCAGTACCAGGTTCTGCCCGTCCGGGGCCATGGCCGCCACCTCTTCGGTGGCCAGCGCGCCGTTGGCGCCCGGCTTGTTCACCACTGGCAGGGCCACGCCCAGGGAATCAGCCATGCCATCGGCGGCGGCGCGCGCGATCAGGTCGGTGGAGCCACCGGGAGCCTGGCCGACGGTCAAGGTGATGGGGCCGCTGGGGAATTCGGCGGAGGCCGAGCCCCCACCGACGTTGCCGCCGCAGGCGGACAGGGCCAGCACCGCGCCGGCAGCCGAGAGGGCGAGCAGCGAACGACGAGTCAAGCGGTTTTTCATGGGAAGTTCTCCTGATAATCGAGTGTGTGTGACCTAGGGCAACCTATCCCGTGAGACAGCTCACCTTGTTGGTCTTGGGGTCAAGCGTAGAAACTGGAAGTGATGCATGTCCAAGGTTGAATGTGCATAGAATGATTCCGGAAAGGTATCAAATGTTTACTCTGGACCAGGCGCGCAGCTTCGTTGCGGTTGCCGAGGAGCTGCACTTCGGCCGAGCGGCCGAGCGGCTGAACATGACCCAGCCGCCGCTGAGCCGGCAAATCCAGAAACTCGAGCGCACCGTCGGCGTGGAACTGCTCGAGCGCGACAACCGAAGGGTGGCGCTCACCGCTGCAGGCCACGCCTTCCTGCAGGATGCCCGGAGGCTGGTCGTGGCCGCCGAACGCGCCCCGGACAATGCCCGCCGCATCGCCGCGGGCCAGCTGGGAGAGCTGCGCATCGGCTTCACCGCGGCATCAGGCTTCAGCCTGCTCGGCTCGCTGCTGGGAGAAATCTCCTCGCAGATGCCGCAGGTGCATCTGGAGCTGGCGGAAATGGTTACCGGCGAACAGGTCGACGCCCTGCTGGATGGCGACATCGATCTGGGCCTGGCCCGTCCTCCCTTCGACGAGAACCTCTTCGAGTCCGCGCTGCTGTTGACCGAGGGGCTTTACGTTGCGGTGCCGTCCGGCCACCCGCTGACCAGATTGCAGCGAGATGTCTTATTCGAGGACCTGCGCAACGAACCGCTGATCATGCACTCCCCCACCAAGGCCCGCTACTTCTATGACCTGGTGGTGCGCCGGGTCGAGATCGAGCACAAGAACGTGCGCCATACGGTCAGCCAGGTGCTGACCATGATCGCGCTGGTCTCTGCCGGGCGCGGCATCGCCTTCGTCCCGGAGAGCGCCAAGCTGCTGGGCGTGGGCGGGGTCAGCTACCTGCGTCTGGGCGAGGTCGCCGATGATCCGGTGCAGCTGCACGCCATCTGGAGCAAGTCCTCGCGCAATCCCGCGCTTGAGCGGGTGGTATCGATTGTGCGCCACGCACTGCATGCTGAATGATGCGCACTGGGTATCAAACAATACAAATATGGGCTTGGACAGGCATCACTGAGGGTTCCTAGGCTGAGGGTAATACCAACGCACTACCCCAGCTTTCCCGCCTCGCATGATGCGGGAACCCAGTCAAAGGAACAAATCATGGCCCAGTACACCCCCGCCGAACTTGCCGCCAAGCTCAAGGACGGCCTGCTGTCCTTCCCGGTCACCGCGTTCGACGCGAATCTGGAAATCGACGAGGCCGCGTACCGCAACCACCTGGCCTGGCAGTCCAGCTTCGACGTCGCCGGCCTGTTCGCCGCCGGCGGCACCGGCGAAGGCTTCACGCTGACCCCGGAAGAAGCAGCACGGGTAGTCCGACTGGCTGTCGAGGAAGCGGGAACCAGCGTTCCCGTCCTTGCATCGGCCGGCGGCTCCACCAAGCAGGCCATCCAGAATGCGCAGGACGCCGAGGCCGCGGGCGCCGAAGGCCTGCTGCTGCTGCCGCCATACCTGACCGAATGCGACCAGGAGGGCCTCTACCAGCACGTATCGGCCATCTGCTCCGCAACCAAGACAGGCGTGATCGTCTACAACCGTGCCAACGCCATCTACTCGGCAGATACCGTCGCCCGGCTGGCAGACAACCACGAGAACTTCATCGGCTTCAAGGACGCGCTGGGCGATATCGAGCACCTGACCAAGGTATACGCCAAGAACGGCGACCGCCTGTTCTACCTGGGCGGGCTGCCTACCGCCGAGACCTTCGCGCTGCCGCTGCTGCAGCTGGGCATGAGCACCTACTCCTCGGCCATGTACAACTTCGTTCCGGAATTCGCGCTGGACTTCTACAAGGACGTCCGCGCCCAGGATCTGCAGGCGGTCAACGAGAAGCTGAACCGCTTCGTGCTTCCGTACCTGGAAATCCGCGACCGAGTCAAGGGCTATGGCGTGTCCATCGTCAAGGGCGGGTTGAAGGCCATCGGCCGCGACTCCGGCTCGGTGCGCCCGCCGCTGCAGGATCTGACCGAGCAGGACCTGGCGGACCTGTCCGCGCTGATCCAGAAGGCAGGCATCGTTCCTGCCGGTGCAAGCCTCTAACGGGCATTCGCACTTCAGGCACACCAAGAATTCGACTCAGGAGTAATTCATGAGCACCACAACGCAGAACCTGGCCGGCCAGTCCATCCTCGCCGGAACCAGCACCGAAGGCAGCGGCCGGACGGTCAACGGCTACAACCCGGCGACCAACGAGCCGCTGGAACCTGCCTACAGCCTCATCGATGAGCAGCAGCTGAAGCTTGCCACCGCTGCCGCGGCCGAGGCCTTCGATTCCTTCCGCTGTCTGGAACCGGCGAAGCACGCTGACTTCCTGGATGCCATCGCGGATAACATCGAGGCAGTGGGCACCGAACTGGTAGCCCGCGCCATGGCCGAGACCGGCCTGCCCGAGGCGCGCCTGACCGGCGAGCGCGGGCGTACCACCGGGCAGCTGCGGCTGTTCGCCCAGGTCATCCGCCAGGGCGACCAGCACGGCGTGCGCGTGGATCCGGCCCTGCCCGAGCGCACCCCGGCACCGCGCGTGGACATCCGCCAGCGCAAGATCCCGGTAGGGCCGGTGGCGGTCTTCGGCGCATCGAACTTCCCGCTGGCCTTCTCCACCGCCGGCGGCGACACCGCTTCGGCCCTGGCTGCCGGCTGCCCGGTGGTCTTCAAGGCGCACAATGCCCACCCGGGCACCAGTGAAATCGTGGGACAGGCGATCACCAAGGCGGTCAAGGATGCCGGCCTGCATCCGGGAGTCTTCTCCCTGGTCTACGGCCCGGGTGCTTCCATCGGCCAGGCGCTGGTGAAGGATCCAGCCATCAAGGCCGTGGGCTTCACCGGTTCCCGCGCCGGCGGTACCGCACTGATGGCCGCCGCCGCTGCCCGCCCGGAACCCATCCCGGTGTACGCCGAGATGAGCTCCATCAACCCGGTCATCTTCTTCGACGGCGCACTGGCCGAGGACCCGGCAACGCATGCCGCCGCCTACCTCGGATCGGTCACCGGTTCCTCGGGACAGCTGTGCACCGCACCGGGCCTGGTCTTCGTCCCCGAGGGCCAGGCTGGCGACGAATTTGTGCGCGCCATCAGCGGCCAGGCACCGGAGACTTCCGGGCAGACCATGCTCACCGAAGGAATCTACCGCTCGTGGGTCAAGGGCACCGAGACCCTTTCCGCCCAGGAAGGCGTGGAGCTTGTAGGCCGTGGCACGGACGGGTCCACCGAGAACGCCCCGGCCCCGGTCGTCTACTCCGCCGGCATCAGCCAGCTGCTGGAGAACCCGGTGCTGCAGGACGAGATCTTCGGCGCCGCCTCGCTGGTCATCCGCTACGGCAGCGGCGAGGAACTGGCCACCGCGCTCTCCCGCCTGGAAGGACAGCTGACCGCCACGCTGCAGCTGACCGAGGCAGACCACGCCACCGCGGCCCAGGTCATTCCGACCCTGGAGACCAAGGTGGGCCGCATCCTGGTCAATGGCTGGCCGACCGGTGTCGAGGTGGGCCATGCGATGGTCCACGGCGGACCGTTCCCCGCCACTTCCGACCCGCGCACCACCTCGGTAGGCACCCTGGCCATCGAGCGCTTCCTGCGCCCGGTTGCCTACCAGAACTTCCCGGAGGCGCTCTTGCCCAAGCCGATTGGGGCAGGCAACCCGTGGAACTTGACCCGCCGTATCGACGGCGTCCTGCAGGCGAAAGGCGAATAATCCATGGCTGCACAACCCACCATTGCCTCGGTGAAGGTCATCCCGGTTGCCGGGCATGACTCCATGCTGCTGAACCTCTCCGGTGCGCACGGGCCATTCTTCACCCGCAATATCGCCATAGTCACCGACTCCGAGGGCCGCACCGGCCTGGGCGAAGTGCCTGGCGGCGAGGCGATCCGGTCCACCATCGAGGAAGCCGGCGCACTGCTGGCCGGTGCCCCGGTCGCCATCTACCGTTCGCTGCTGCGCCAGGTCTCTGCCCGCTTCGCGGACCGCGACGCGGGCGGCCGCGGTGCGCAGACCTTCGACCTGCGCACCACCGTACACGCCGTCACCGCACTGGAATCGGCGTTGCTGGATCTGCACGGCCAGTTCCTCGGCGTGCCGGTGGCCGAGCTGCTCGGCGACGGGCAGCAGCGCGACGCGGTGCCGATGCTCGGCTACCTGTTCTACGTGGGCAACCCGGACATGACGGACCTGCCGTACCTGCGCGAACCGCAGGGCAAGGACGACTGGGAGCGCCTGCGCCGCGAAGAAGCCATGACCCCTCAGGCCGTGGTGCGCCTGGCCGAGGCGGCACAGGCCCGCTACGGATTCAAGGACTTCAAGCTCAAGGGCGGCGTCCACTCAGGCGACGCGGAAGTCGACGCGGTAATCGCCTTGAAGGAACGTTTCCCTGACGCACGCATTACCCTGGATCCCAATGGCGGCTGGCTGCTCGAAGACGCCATCCGGCTTGGCAAGCGCATGCGCGCAGTGGTGGCCTACGCCGAGGATCCTTGCGGTCCCGAGGGCCGCTTCTCCGGGCGCGAGGTCATGAGCGAATTCCGCCGCGCGACGGGACTGCCTACCGCGACGAACATGATTGCCACCGACTGGCGCGAAATGGCGCACGCGGTGCGCACCAATGCAGTGGACATTCCCCTGGCGGACCCGCACTTCTGGACCATGTCGGGTTCGGTGCGCGTTGCCCAGCTGTGCAACGAGTTCGGACTGACTTGGGGGTCGCACTCGAATAACCACTTCGATATCTCGCTGGCCATGTTCACCCAGGTCGGCGCCGCCGCTCCGGGCGAGATCACTGCCCTCGATACCCACTGGATCTGGCAGGATGGCCAGGGCCTGACCGAGGAGCCGTTGGTGATCCGGGACGGAGAGATCAAAGTTCCGCAGCGCCCTGGTCTGGGTGTCACCCTGGACATGGATCGCGTTACCGAGGCCCACGAGCTGTATCTCGAGCATGGGCTGGGTTCGCGTGACGATTCGGTGTCCATGCAATACCTGATTCCCGGCTGGACCTTCGACTCGAAGAGTCCCGCGCTGGTTCGCTAATGGGTCGCGACGTAATCTGAATACTGCGCCGTGGACGGTTGAGTGGGCTTTTGCCGCTTAACCGTCCACGGCTTCGATAAGCCCCGGTTATGGATTCACCAGTTCCGGGCGGGAAAGGCAATATGCAAGGAGTTCTACAGGGGTTCTCCGTTGTCTTGATCCTCATCGGCATCGGCCTGCTGACATCTATCGCCCTGCCTCGGAAACGCGCGGCGATTGCCCAGGGGCTGACCCCGCTGATCTTCTACATCACCAATCCCGCCCTGATGTTCACGCTGCTTGCCAGCACCGATCTGCGCGCGGTCGTTGGAGTCTTCACCCCGATAGCCTTGCTGGTTGCCGTGGTGACCGGCGCCGCCTATGCTTTGGTCGCGCGGCTAGTCTTCAAGACTCCAGCTCATCGGTTGCCGGCTGCTGCCATGTCAACGAGCTATGTGAATGCCGGAAACATCGGTGTGCCACTGGCACTGTACGCGGTGGGAAGCACCAGTCCCGTCGTGTCGGTGCTCATCGCGCAGTTGCTGATTATCGCTCCGGTCTACCTGTGCATGTTCGCGGTGCTCTCCCGCGCCAATTCAGGTGCCGCGGATAGCTCGCACGGCGGGAAAATGATCCTCAAATCCATTGCCAACCCGGTCACCATTGCGACCTTCCTCGGTGCGGTGTTCTCTTTCTTCGGCCTGGAACTGCCTGAAGTCATTCATGCACCGGTGCAAATGATCGGCGACGCGTCCATTCCCCTGCTGCTGATGTCCTTCGGCATGGCGCTCTATGGCCAACGCCCGTTTTCAGACAAGGACCTGAGAGGTGAAATCTACCTGGCGACCGCGTTCAAGGTGTTCTTCATGCCGCTGATCGCCTGGCTCGCAGCCAGCTTCGCTTTTGGCCTCTCCGGAATCGAACTCCTCGGAGTGGTGATCATGGCGGCACTTCCCACCGCGCAGAACGTCTTGCTGTTCGCCCAGCAATTCAAGCTGCCTGTAGCCGTGCCACGCGAAGTGGTCCTGGCAAGCACCTTGCTGACATTTCCCAGCGTGCTGGTCATCGCCTTCCTGCTGAGCTAGATACGTGCAGCGCCGGGTAACCGCGCGACCCCGAATCCGGAGCGAGACTTTTTAGTCAAAGAATTAGTCTTGCTTCCATGCAGGTCTTCTCGAATGATCCAACGCCCACAAAGCCGTGACCAGGAACTATCAACTACCGCCAAGTAGCTACTCTAGGTTGATGACATCATGCGAATAATTACGGGTTTGACATAGTCAACTCGGATCTGAAAATTTTACGCTTACTGGAGGCGCAGATAACCATCATTCATTTTCCGAATGCGCGAGTCCGCCGGGGTCGACGCACAGAAATATGTGAAATACCTTTTTAGTACATGTGTGAATATAAAAGATTTATTTGAAAAGTACTTCCTTTAGGAGTTGGAGAGCAGTTACGCTCCTACCGGCACACACCACATCGATTGATCACCGACTTTTGTGCGCCCAAAAACCCCAATAAGGAGAACATCAATGGCACGTTTTTCCACCCCTCTTCGGAGGACCTTGGCCGTCTCGGCGGCCGTAGTGATCGGCATGAGCGGCTTCGGCATTGGCGCCTTGCCGGCCACTGCCTCCCCCGTTCCGATTCCCACTGAAAAGTCCCTCCCCAAAGCCAGCGCAGACAACAAGGTCAAGATCGGTTCGGTTGAATCAGGCGAAGCCTACGACAAGTTCATCGTCACCTACAAGGCATCAGCCAAGGAAGCGGGCAAGTCCCCCCGCGCCAAGGCCTGGGGCAAAGCAGCCAAGGCAGCCGGCGTGTCCGTCAAGGAAATGCGCGCCATGGCCACCGGCAGCTTCGTAGTGAAGGCCGACAAGAAACTCAAGGGCGATAGTGCCAAGGAGTTCATGGCCGATATCGCGCAGTCCGGCCTCGTGGAATCGGTGGAACCAGATGCCATCATGAAGATCTCCATGACTCCCAACGACACCCGCTACGGCGAGCAGTGGCACTACAGCGGCACCAACGGCATGCGCTTGCCGTCGGCGTGGGACGTCGCCACCGGCGAAGGCAGCATCGTCGCTGTCCTGGATACCGGCATCACCTCGCATTCCGACCTGAACGCCAACGTCATTTCCGGCTACGACTTCGTCTCCAGCTCCGCGTCGGCCCGCGACGGCAACGGCCGGGACGCCAACCCGCAGGATGAGGGCGACTGGTACGCCGCCGGTGAATGCGGCGGCAGCTACTCGGGCAGCTCCTCCTGGCACGGCACCCACGTGGCCGGCACCGTAGCCGCGGTCACCAATAACTCCAGCGGCGTGGCAGGTGTTGCTCCGGATGCCAAGATCCAGCCGGTGCGCGTCCTGGCCAAGTGCGGCGGCAGCCTCTCCGACATCGCCGATGCCATCATCTGGGCTTCGGGCGGTTCGGTCCCTGGCGTTCCGAACAACCCGACCCCGGCCGACACCATCAACATGTCGCTTGGCGGTGGCGGCGCGTGCGGCTCCACCTACCAGGCAGCCATCAACTCGGCGGTGTCCCGTGGCACGTCGGTGGTTGTTGCCGCCGGCAACGAAAGCCAGAACGCTTCGAATTCCCGCCCGGCCAACTGCGAGAACGTCATTACCGTAGCGGCAAGCAACCCATCGGGCGCTCCGTCGTACTACACGAACTACGGCTCGGCCATTGATGTCACCGCGCCAGGCGGCGACACCCGCTACGCTGGCCAGGGCGTGCTGTCCACGATCAACACTGGCACCACCACCCCGTCCAGCCAGGGCTACACCTTCTACCAGGGCACGTCCATGGCCACCCCGCACGTAGCGGGCATGGTCGCGCTGATGAAGTCGGTCGACCCGTCGATGTCCCCGGCCGCCGTTGAAACCGCATTGAAGCAAGGCACCCGCGCGATGCCAGGCGGTTGCAGCATCGGTTGCGGTGCCGGTCTGGTGGATGCTGCCAAGATCATGAGCGCCATGGAAGGCACCGGCCCCACGCCAACCCCGGATCCGGAGCCTAGCGGCAACCTGCTGAAGAACGCGGGCTTCGAGAATGGTTCGGAATACTGGACTGCTAACCGCGCCGACACTTTCGAGACCGGCTCGGCTGCCCGTTCCGGCAACGGCCTGGCTGGCCTGAATGGCTGGGGCAACTCCAACACCTACACCTTGGACCAGAAGGTCACCATCCCGGCAGATGCCTCCGCTGCGCAGCTGGAGTTCTACCTGCATGTGCTGACCAACGAAACCACTGCGTACAGCCAGTATGACAAGCTGACCGTACAGGTTCTGGATAACTACGGAACCTACAACATGGGAACCTGGTCCAACCTGGATGCCAGCTCATCCTACGAACTGCAGACCGTTGACCTGGGCAACTTCCGCGGAAAGACCGTCACCCTGCGCTTCAAGGGCGTGGAAGACAGCTCCCAGGCCACGTTGTTCCGCATCGACGATGCATCGGTAGCCACCAGCTAGCCCCGAATCTCCATCTGGTTACCAATTAAGTGCAGTGGGGCGTCGGAATCATCCGGCGCCCCACTGTTCTTCGCTTTCTAGCTCATCTGCGGTGCCTAGCGCAGATCGACTGCTCGACCTGCAACCGAATCACGCTTGAGCATCCATGCCCCGATGCCGGCCAACGCCAGCAGGAGGAGCACCAGCATGACTGTTCCGGGATTCAGGCCAATGCCGTAGACGAACAGGTACGCGATGACGCCGCCGGCCAGGCAGTAGTAGCTGGTGACCAAAATGGTCTTGCGCAGCAGGTCGCCTTCGCGGCCCAGCAATCCCACAGTTGCCGATGCAGCCACGATGTTGTGAATCGAGATGGGGTTGCCACCGGCCCCGCCAACCGCCTGGGCTGCCACAATCGATTCTGGAGCAACACCGATTTGCGCACCGGTGGAGAACTGGAACTGCGAGAAGGTCAGGTTGGAGATGGTGTTGGACCCGGCGACGAATGCACCCAAGGCGCCAATCCACGGCGCGATCAGCGGCCACACGCCACCAGAAACCGCCGCGGCGCCCTCGGCCAGCGTCACCGGGATACTGGCCAGACCAGAGTTATTCAGCTCGGGGCCGGACTGGATCAGGATACGCACCAGGGGCACTGCGAAGAGCAGCGCTACCGCGGTGCCCCACAACTGCGCTGCCGAAACCTTGAAGGCACGGGCGATCTGCGCGCCGCTCATCTTGTGCATGGCGAAGGCCAGGCAGGAGGCCAAGATCAGCATGAATCCAGGCAGGTAGAACGGCTGGATCGAAGTGGTGATTCCCGTGCCGAGGATGTCGGCAACCGGAATCTGGAGTCCTGTCAGGAAGGTCTTCACTTCCGGAATCACACGGGTCAGCACTAGCAACACGCCCATCAGGATGTACGGTGCCCAGGCGCTCTTCATGCTGATGGTAACGGTGTTGTCTACGGCGTTTTCCGGATCGAGCTTGCCGTTCCAACGCTCGTTCCAGCTGGCTCGTGGTCCGAAGTCGAAGATCTCCTTCGGCATCAGGAAGCCGCGGCTGGACGTGAACATCACCAGTGCCAGGCCAACCAGCGCACCGAACAGCGACGGGAACTCCGGGCCGAGGAAGCGTGCGATCAGAACCGAAGGCACGGTGAAGGCCAGTGAAGCGTAGATGGCGAATGGCCAGATTTTCAAGCCGTCGCTGAAGCGGCGTTCCGGCCCGAAGAATCCAGTGAGCATGCAGACCATGATCAACGGGATCAGCAGGCCTATAATGCCGTGCATGAATGCAACTTGGAAACCGATGCTGCTGATGAATTCGGGCATGGTCAATCCGAGGACATTGATGCGTTCGGCCACAGCAGGATCGCCGCCAAGCCCCTGGTTCACACCGATCAGAATCGGGGTGCCCACAGCACCGAAGCTGACCGGGGTGCTCTGGATGATCAGGCCAACCATGACCGCGGCCATCGCCGGGAAACCCAAAGCGAGCAGCAGCGGTGCAATCACCGCAGCTGGAGTGCCGAATCCGGATGCGCCTTCGATGAAGCTGCCAAAGAGCCAGCCGATGATGATGGCCTGCACCCGTCGGTCAGCTGAAATGTTATTGAAGCCCGCCCGGATGGTGTTCATCGCACCACCGACCGTCAGGGTCGCGAGCAAGAGCAATGCGCCGAAGACGATATACAGCATGGTTGATGCGATAACCAGGCCTTCAATGGACGCTGCGAGCACCCCGTTGAAGTCCATTTTCCACACCCAAAGCGCGACTACTACCGCAACGACGTATCCAACGGGCATGGCGTATTTTGCGGGCCAACGGAGCCCGGCGAGAAGAATACCCACCACAAGAATCGGTGCCAGTGCCAACAGTGCGAGCACACCTAAGTTGTCCATATCCATGGTCCTTTCTGACCATACTCGCGCAGAAATCCACCCACGCGTGGACTCGATCGTTGCAGCAAGATGACCTATATATGGTCAGACCACTATGGTCTGACCATAAGAGCATAACGTGAAACACGTCACCATGGTGAGCCTCGTCACGAAAACCGCGGATGCAGAACATATTCACGGGCTATTTATCCAGACAGCGACTTGGTTTGACCTTGTTCTTCTGGTCCAGGTCCCCCCGCGAGCCGGCGCCGCAAAATTTCTAAGATTTCCACC